>JAKAXK010000076.1 GCA_021827145.1 Pseudomonadota bacterium | reverse complement strand
GCAAAGGCGCCATAGCCCCGCGATCGACTAAACCCCACAATGACCCGCGAGACATGGAGCGGTCCCCCTTTGAGTGTGACGACACCTTTATCTGACAGATGCGCGAGCCACAGCTTCAGGCGATGAGTCATAACGAACCCGCGGCGCCGCAGGGCTTGCGATCCGGCCACCATCCTTCCATGGCTGTCGACAACCGCGACCATGCGCCCCCCCGTACCCGCTTGGTCCAGAATTTTTGAGATCTGGCGCCAACGGAAGGCGAGGACGAGCCGCCCCACGGAGCCCGTACCGAAACGGTTGGGGATACCCACCCGAATGTACGCGATGTCATTCGCGCCCGACCCTCGCGCCGGCAGCACGATGCTGGCCTGGCCGCCGGGAAGTGCCCCTATCGCGGACGCGGGCGGACGGCGAAGACGCGCGCCTATAGCTGCGGGACTGTTGCTCGCGACCACCCGATCGTGGCGGTCTGTGCAATAGAGGTTCTGATAGACGTTCTGGTAACCGGTCTTAAGCTGCGCCAGGAACGCCGACAGCCGTTTGTCGATGTCGCGCACCCGAATCTCCTGCATGACCTGCATGTGGCTCCAGGTGACGGCGTTCTGTAGCCGCTCAAAGAGCATTTTATCGACGTCCGCCGACACCCCGACCGCCTGTACAAGCAGCGTCTGCTCGATCTCGGCGCGCATCGCACGGCGCGTATTGACGAACGCAATCCATGTAAGAAGGGTGGTCGGAATAAGGCTCACCAACAAGAATGCGCCCACAAGCGTTTTGCGAATCGTCACACAGATCCTTCCGGCTTTAGCGGCTTTGGCCTAAAGTCCTTGCTTCGGCTAGAGTATACGCACAAACCGGCACCGCCCGCAGCGGCGCCCATCCCCATTACTTTAATTGGAGAGACTTGCAGTGCGCCACGCACCACTGCTATCGCCCCCATTGGTCGCCTATGCGCTCGCTCTACTCCTTCTATCGGCGACGCCCGCATATGCCGCGCCAAGTCCGGTCGGATTGGCCAAGGGATGGCAGGTTGCCGATACCGGACTCCACCTCGGCGGCTACGGAACCCAAGATCTGACAAAAGAGACGGGGGGGCCGTGGCGGTTCACAACCGAGGATCTGAGCCTCTTTTCGAACTGGAACGCGACAAGTCGAATCCGTGTGTTTTCGGAACTGAGCCTGGAAGACGTACTGATCGCGCAATCCGGGGCGGGCGTGCGCACGGATGCCGCCGCACTCGCCTTCGAACGACTCTATATCGATTACCGGACATCAGAGCAGCTCACCGCGCGTGTGGGACGCTTCCTCACACCCGTTGGCCACTGGAATCAGATCCACGCCGACCCGTTGGTCTGGACCACCTCGCGCCCGATCGTCACGGACATTCCCTTTCCGACCTACGCCACGGGCGGCATGATTTACGGAACCGTTGGCTCGTTCCCCCGCCAGATCGACTATTCGCTCTACGGCGGCAACGGCGACGATACTCCGGGTAGCCCAGGCAAGAATCCTTACGACAGACTCTATGGGGCACGACTGAGTTATGCCTTCGGGAACAGCAAAATCGGCTTCTCCTACGCGCATTTCGCCCAAGAGATCCCGCTTGTCGAGCAAAACGACTTACTCGGTATAGACTGGCGCTGGTCACGCGGCGGTTACGCCGTAAGCAGTGAGGCCATCTACCGGTTCTCGAGCCTGGGGCGATCCCAAGATGCGCGCGGCGCGTTCCTGCAGGGAGTGGCGCCCCTATCCACACGGCTGTTTGGGGTCGCACGCTATGAATACTTTTGCCAAGGATCGGCGCTGCCCGCCGTACACCTGTGGGTGGCAGGCCTCGCGCTACGTGTGACGCGGACATCGGTGTTGAAGGCCGAGTACGCATGGGCCCGCCATAATTCGGTCGGGGCCGAAACCGGTTTCCTCTCTTCCTTCGGCATTCTGTTCTAAGCCCCATGCGCCGATCGCCCCTCCTCCTGGCCTTCGTCGTCCTCGGGCTCCATACGACCGCCTCGGCGGATCGCCAGCCGCCTTTTCTAGCTGTGATCGAGCCCGCCTTTAGCCATCACCCCTTAAACCGCGCAAAGCTTGCGGCCATCTATCTTCGTGAACGCTTCCATTGGCCCGACGGCACCAAGATTGAACCCGTCAATCTCCCAGCCGACGGATATGCCCGACTTTTGTTCTCGCGCGCGATATTGGGACGGAGACCGCAAGATCTCGAACCCTACTGGAATCGACGCTATTTCGACGGCATCCTCCCGCCTTATGTCCTGCATTCGCCGCAAGCGGTCTTACGTTTCGTCGCGCAGACACGTGGCGCGGTGGGCTACGTCCCTTATGACATGGTCGATGCACGCGTGCGTGTCGTACTCATCATCACCGCCCATGGCCATCTGCGCGCAGGCGTACCGCCCCCAGATTCTCAAGGCCGATAACGAGCCCATCCGCCCCCGCCGCGCAAAAATTGTCGGCAAACCTTGCGCGGTCCGCACTTCCTTGCGCGTCTCCGTACCGCTGAGACGGCGGGCGGCGCACTCGTGAGCTTTCCAATCTATTCCTTGCCAATCATCGACTTGTCCGTGTCCTTGGGTCTGACCAATGGGGTCCGGCATAGCGATTGCAGAAAGGGAAACGAGACCGGCATACCGCGTCTCTAGAGTCTATGGATGCGTTACTGCCAGGGAGGCCTTTTTCATGAAATCGGATCGCGCAACCCCTATCTCGTCACGCCAGCAATTCTCAATGTGAAGTGACGCCGCTTCGGAACGTGGTGGCGGTCTATTTACGGGGCTTGTGTGAGCCTCTGCCTGGCGTCGGGCACGAGGGGATAGAGCCATATCCGCTTAGGGTTTACCCCATGACGTGTGTGTTGGCGATCCTCACGGCCGCGGCCCGTGGTGAGGCCGACATCAATCCAGTTGGCAGCCAGATAACAATGGCCAGTAAAACGAGCGGGATCGACAAGGGTCTCGGCCAGGAGGGGCTTAACGCCGTAGGCGGCCGTCCAATCGGTGGCGACCGTGCGTAATGCGAGCGCCAGCACATGGCTCGCGAGGTTGGGAACCCGTACGTGGGGCAAGATCAAGAAGCGAGAGTTGCAGATGACAGACTGCAGGTGCTGAGCGCGGGTGGCGTCGTCCCAGCCGATCCACTGATCGCGTCCCTTAAGGCGCCAGGCCGGCGAGGAGAACTGCAGGCAGCCCAGGACCATGGGGCTTGGGGATGTGGTCTGGATCAAGTAGCGGAGATGGGCGCCAAAGGGTACGCGATGGCCGAGATAATGATGGCGCTCGATGAGCGTGCGCCATAGCGTCCGCTCTCCGAGCGTGGCCACGCGCCGCAGTCGGATCGGCTGGAGGGTGGCAAGCGGCGCATCTGTCGCCGCAGGCTCCGGGTCTGGACTCACCAGAACCCTAGTGCGAGTGCCTTGCGGGCGACCGGACTTCAGCGCGGGCAGGCCGATCAGTCCCGCCTCTTGCATCCGTTCGAGGAGCGCCCGACATTCGATCGTCTTCGGTTGTCCGTTGGGGCGGCGCCAATCGAGGAGCTCGCACACCGTCTGTGCCAGCTCATGGCGGCTTAAGCGCCCATAGCGTTTCGCCAAGGCGATAATCAGCGATCGTTGTTGCGTCTCTAGTACCTGACCACAAAATCGGATGTCCTCCATAATGGTCCTCAACTGCTGTCGGGCGCGTCGATTTCGAGGCCTTTCAGCATGAAGTCGAGCAAGACCTCGAAGCTTGGAAAGCACAGATACCGGGTTAAGGCCCGGATATCGTCAAAAAAGGTCTGGCGGGTGGGGAGGCTCGCGCGCAGCAACTGGACCTTCCGGCTGGTTATCTCCTGCACCGTGTGTAGCAGGAAGGCCAGCAGATTCAGGGTCGCCAAAAGGGACGAGAGATGGCACTTGCCGTGCCCGAAATTGTGCTCGAAATGATAGCCCTTGGTCTTTAGGGTGTTGTTAGCGCCGTTCTCGATGCCCCATCGCGCCCGAGCGGCCGCCGCGAGGGCCGCAACGTTGTCGGGGTGGATCGCATGTCGCGTGACCCAGGCATTGTGGTAAGTCGTCTGGCCCGCGGCATCGGTGGTGGTGAGTTCCAGCCAGTGAACACAAAGCGCGTCCTCGCCCGCGCGCAAGGGCAGCTCCGCGGCGAAGCGATAGGTGTCGGTAGAGACCTGCTTACCCTTACGGCGCGTGATCTCATGGGTGGTCACACCCCCCGAACGCGTGAGGCTCTCGACCCACTCATACAGCGTGGGATGCGAACTCGGCTTACAGACAAAGAGGAAGTGCAGGCCTTCCGCCAGGACCGCTTCGCACAACGGCTGGCGGCTGTAGAGGTCATCGCCCAACAGCGTGACGTGCTGATCCCGTAGGCGGTCGCCCGTGGCCGCAAGCCAGCGTTTGGCCGCCGCTGTCTCACAGTCCTGCTTGTCGTGACCGTCCTGCGGGACAATGAATTCCGGTGCCAGGGGAATCACCCGACTTAAAGTCGGGGCCACGATCACCGGTGTGATGACCGTGTGCTGGTAACTCACGGAGCCGTTCTGGTGCTCGATCCGGGTGCAGCGCGGGCAATGGATGGTGTGGGAGGCGTGGTAAGCCGTCCCATCCAGGGCGATAAGCAGCGTGCCCGGACCGTTTGCGGAGGCATCGAGCGACACCCGAAAGGGGTCGATGTGGCCGCTCGCGTTCAGGGCCTTAAATATCTGCGTAAAGAGCGGGAACAGGTGAGAAGGCGCCACGGAATCGAGCATCGTGCGCACACAATTGTCCGTCGGAATCTGGCTCAGACCAAAGAGCGTCTGGGCATTGCTTTGGCCACGGGTCTGCTCCATCGTCCTCTGATAGGCCAGAAACGACGGGCTTTGCGTGTAGAAAACCGCAAAGGCCGCCACGGCCGCATCTTCCATGCTATAGACGCAGTTCTTCCCGGTCCGTCTGTCGGGAGCGGCCCGCATGACCTCCTTGAGCGACTCCACCAAGAAGTCCAGACTCAGGGGATTTCCGGTAACAAGATCCGTCACGCCGCGCTCGCGCACAATGGCCCAGCACTGTTATACCGCGGACCGCACCTTTTGTCCAGCCTTCATGGTCATTACCACATTGAGAATTGCTGCCCCCGCTAGGCTTGGGCTCGCTTCCACGCCCCCAAACTGCCATACTGCAGCGGCTGCGCCTCGCCATCACTATTCATGCGCACGCCTGGGTCTGGGCGATACCTGCCACGGATTCGGCCCACGAATAAGGAGGCGGTTTCAATGACGAAGTCAAAGGCCTCACCCCGCCCCCGCTCCCAAGACGCGAGCGTGCGGGCAGGTGCCAGGCCATTGATCGCCGGGATCGGGGCATCGGCAGGCGGCCTTGAAGCCTTCACCCAACTCCTGCAGCATCTTCCTACCGATACCGGCATGGGCTTTGTGCTTGTACAGCATCTCGATCCCGGGCACGAAAGCGCGCTTACGCAGATCCTGTCGCGAGTCACCAAAATGCCGGTCCACGAGGCGGACAACAACCTCGCGGTCGCCCCAAACCACGTTTACATTATTGCGCCGAACACCGACATACGCGTGGTACGCGGCGTCTTAAAGACCGAGCCACGCGCACACTCGCCCCGCCCCCATCATTCCATCGATACCTTTTTTGAGTCGATGGCCGCAGACCTGCAGGAACGCGCCATCGGCATCGTTTTGTCCGGTACCGCGTCCGATGGGGCAGTGGGCCTCGAGGCTATCAAGGCGGCCAATGGCATTACCATAGCGCAGGACGGATCGGCGAAGTACGAGTCGATGCCGCGCAGCGCGATTGCCTCGGGTTGCGTCGACCTAGTGCTGGCGCCCGACGCGATCGCAGCCGAACTCGTGCGGATCGCGCACCACCCCTACGTCTTCGGTCAGCATCCCCCGGCCGCGCAAGCGGTGGCCCAAGACCAAAGCGCCGTATCCCTGCCGCCTGAGGACAGGCCGTACGTCGCCGCCGACTCCGAGGTATTCGGGCAAATACTCCTGCTTCTGCGTAACCGTATCGGGGTGGACTTGTCCGAGTACAAGCCCAATACCCTCGAACGCCGCATCGCGCGACGCATGGTGCTCGCTGGTGCCACGACGGCCGCTCGCTATCTCGAGTCTCTGCTCACGGATCCGGAAGAAGTGCAGCGCCTTTACGTCGATCTTCTCATCAGTGTGACTGAGTTTTTTCGCAACCCTGAGGTGTTTGAGAAGCTCGAAAAGAATGTCGTTGCAGGTCTCATGACCCGACAGAGCAGCGAGCCCATACGCGTGTGGGTGCCAGGATGCGGCACCGGCCAGGAGGCCTATTCACTGGCCATGCTGTTCATGGAATGCGCCGGGGACCACGCCCCGAATCCGGCCTTGCAGATCTTCGCCACTGACATAAACGACTCGGTGCTCGACAAAGGCCGTGCAGGCTATTACACCCAAAGCACCCTGCAAAACGTGTCCCCTGAACGACTCAAGCGATTCTTCGTCGAGGAACCGCTTGGCCATCGCGTGAGTAAAGAGCTCCGGCAACTCGTGGTCTTCGCGCGCCAAAACCTGTTGACTGACCCTCCGTTTTCTCGAATCGATCTGGTCAGTTGCCGTAATCTCCTGATCTACCTCGAACCGGCATTGCAGGAAAAGGCGCTGCTCTCTATCCATTACGCCCTCAAGGACGACGGCCGTCTCCTTCTCGGCGTTTCCGAATCCATCGGTCGCTCGGGCAACCTCTTTTCGGTCAGCGACAAGAAACTCAGGTTGTACTCGAAGAAGGTGCGTTCCGCTCCCCTGTTCCCCGTGCCGCACCGCGTCATCGGCGCGAGCGTGCCTAAACGCCTACCCGCGCTGTTGCCGCGCCGCCCGACCTCTCCCGGGCGCCCGATTGAGCTGAGCCCCGAGCGCGAAGCCGATCGCGTCACGTTTAAATATTTTGCACCGCCCGGCGTACTTGTGGATGCCAATTTTCATGTCAAGCAGTTTCGGGGCCCCACCAGCCCCTACCTGAACCCCCCGGCACACAGCGCAGGGTTCGCCCTCCTCACCATGGCCGCCGAAAACCTGCTCCTGCCCTTACGAGCAGCCCTAGAGAAGGCACAACAAACCCTGCGGCCCGCGCGTCAAAACCGGGTGCCCATGGATGATACCGGACGGAATAAAGCCCTGGTCGATATCGCGGTCATCCCTCTTAGTAATCTGAAGGACCTGCATTACCTGGTCGTTTTTCAGCCAAGCGCCAAGGGGGGTGTGCGCGCCCCCCTTGCCGAAGCCGAGCCGTACGTGGACCCAGATGCCACCCGACCCCAGGAGCACAAGCGCTCCGCGCCGCGCCGCATCGCCACCCTTGAGAACAAATTGCGAGAGGCGCTGGACTATATAAGTGCCTTGCAGACGCACGACAAGGCCGCTTCCGCCGAGGCGCAGGCGACGAATGAGGAGGCGGCGTCCGCGAACGAGGAGCTCCAGAGCATGAACGAGGAACTGGAGACCTCGAAAGAGGAGCTCCAGTCGACAAACGAGGAGCTCATAACCGTCAACGAGGAAATGGTGAGCCGCAATTCCGAGCTCAATCACCTAAACGCCGATCTCTTGAATCTCCACCTAAGCATCAATCTCCCCATCTTGGTGCTGGGGCACGATCTCATTATTCGCCATTTCACGCCGCCTGCCGAGTCACTTTTCAATCTCATGGCCGGCGACGTGGGGCGTCCGTTTCGCCGCCTCCATCACAACTTAGTCGGTGTCGATATCGAACAGTTCATTTCCGACTCGGTCGAGTCGGTGCGTATCTGCGAGCGCGAGGTCCAGGATAAGCACGGGCGCTGGTACACCTTGCGCGTGCGCCCTTATGTGACGCTTGACAAGACAATCCAGGGTGCCGTGGTCGTTCTGATCGATATCGATGATTTGAAGCGCAGCATCGATAGGTTGACGCGCGCACGCGACTACTCCGAGGCCATTCTGCGGGCCGCCCGCGGCCCGCTCTTGGTGCTGGGCCGCGATATGCGCGTGAACGCTGTGAACGATGCGTTCTGTCATCTGTTTAAGATCGCTCGCGAAAATGTCGAGGGGCACGCGTTCTTCGAACTGAGTGACGGTGCTTGGAATATCCCGAAATTACGCGGTCTCATAGAGGATATTCTGCCGCGGAACAGTTTCTTCGATGATCTCGAGATCAACCAAAGCTTTCCGATTATCGGAAAACGCATGATGCATCTATCCGGCCGACCCCTAGATTATGAGGAAGGTTTGCCCCAAATGGCTCTCGTGTCCATTGACGACATCACAGCCCAGTACGAGGGCCTGAAGGCCTTACGCACATCAGAAAATCGCTTCAGGCGCTTGTTCGATACGGCCCAAGACGGGATTCTGCTCATCGACCCGCTGGCGCGTAAGATCATGGACGCCAACCCAAGCGCGGTTAGTTTGCTGGGGACCTCCTTAGATGCCCTGCTCGGCCGGGAGCTTTGGGAGGTCGGTCTGCTCAAAGACGAGCCCTCGAGCCATGCGGTATTCCGGGAGCTGCAAAAACAGGGGTCCGTTCGTCTATCGATTCTGTTGAAGGACGCAGACACGAACGCGGGGGAGCGCCCCATAGAATTTCTGGGCAATATCTATCTCGAAGGGGGTTGCGAGGTCATCCAATGCAACCTGCGCGATATCGGACCGCGCGCCGACTAGCGCCCTGTCACGGACACGGGTGCGCACCATCCTCCCCCTCCCGAGCGCACGCGTTTCGGCCTGCGCACATGATCGGTGAGCCAGGACAAGGGACGCCCGCACATTCGCGCAGACAACGCGCCCCATAGGATGTAGGGGTACACATAGGGCGGGCTCTCTGATGGCGGCCACCAGGCTCTTCAAGACTGACCCTTCGCTGCCTCTATCCTCGTTAGGACTTAGAGCGTGCGATCCGGTGGCGGCGCACACGCACGATCTCCTCTAAATACTCACTACCCCAGTCTCGCAAGACCTCGAGCACCGGCGCGAGCGTCTTACCAAAAGGACTCAGCGAATATTCCACCTTGGGCGGCACCTCCGCATAGACGGTACGAATCACGATGCCATCGGCTTCGAGTTCCCGTAATTGCCGTGTCAGCATCCGCTGGGTCACCGCCGGCAAGAGCCGGGAGAGTTCCCCAAAACGCTTGGTCCCTCCCAGCACATGAAAAAGGATAACCCCCTTCCATTTGCCACCGATCACTTCCAGGCAGGCCTCGACCGGACAACCGAAATCGCAGTCATAGCGGGTATAGCGGCTCGGGCGCATAGCGGCTCCTCGGTATACAGGATGTAAGTACCCCACAATTCTGTGCGTTCTACCAAACTCGACAGCCTTCCCCTAGGATAGCCGCAGGCCCTGAGGCCTGCACCCCTCGAAACCTCCTGGAGACATCATGGACGTCATAACCGCCATCAACGCGCGCCGCGCCGTCAAGCACTACGACCCCAACCATCGCATCCCGCAAAGCGATATCGACACACTGTTGTCGCTCGCGCAGCGCGCGCCGACCGCCTTCAATATCCAACACTGGCGTCTTGTCCTCGTGCAAGATCCCGCGCAGCGCGAGGCGATCCGCGCAGTATCCTGGATGCAGCCGCAGATCACCGAGGCCTCGCTCCTCATGGTGATCTGCGCCGACCTGAAGGCCTGGGAGAAACAACCCGAACGGTATTGGCGCACAGCCCCGCCCGACGTCCGCGAGGGCTTGCTTTCGGCCATCGACACCTACTACCGCGGCCGCGAGACCGTGCAACGCGACGAGGCCATGCGCTCCTGCGGGATCGTGGCCCAAACCCTCATGCTCGCGGCCCAGGCCCTGGGTTACGACTCCTGCCCCATGGATCTTGCCGATTTCGATGAGGTGGGCCGCCTGATCGGGCTGCCGGAGGATCACGCAGTCGGACTTCTTCTGGTTATCGGCAAGGGCACCCGCGAGCCCCGGCCACGCGGCGGGGCGCTTGCGCGCGACGAGGTCGTGCGACTCGACCGTTTTTGACGGCTCCTTAACGACCCTCGAGCGGCCTCGTTGCCAAAATGGTGTGATGGGAGGGCCGATGCGGCCTGGGCCCTGAAACGAGGGACTGGCCCCAGGTTTACAGAGAGCCTTGGCGCCGGCTTTAGATTTTGGGTGGGGGCTTTGGCACTCTTCAGGCCAAGCCCGTTTGCAGGCACGCCGACGCCCGCCCCCGACCTTCCGTCTCACACGCCCAACCGTTTGGCCGCTACGGGGGTGCCCGAAGGGTTTGGGCTTGAAAGAAGTCGGAACCAGCCCCATGATGGAGGCTCAGAGGCCTTGATGATCTCAGAGGAGGGATTCTGCCCATGAAAGGGAAATATCGGACTGCAATTTCGACCCTGGGTGTCGCATCGGTCGTAGCGGCCGCTCTGGCGCTGCTCCCGGCTCACCCAGGATCTGGCCAGGCGCCTACGGTGGCAGGCCCGCTCGCGGGCGCGCCGTTCCCGCAAGTCCGTGTGTACCGTACCCCCAATGGGGGCTTGATACGGACCGAGACCATACGCTGGCAAGGCCCCAACAGCATGACCATCGTCACTTGGTCGGGCAACGCCCAGGCCGGTGGCGCAGCCCCGCCCTGGGTCGGCGCGGAACTGCAGGCGATGGCCGCCGAACAGCGCTTGCTGGCCACGGCCATGCAACAGATCATGACCGGTAACGCCTTGCCCGGGCCGCTTATGACACCTTGGGGCGCGCTCCCTGGGCCTCAGGTGGGCGTTGAATGGCCGAAGACCGTGTCCCCCGCCCCGCAACAGGCGCCGACACGGCCCTTGCCGGCACAAGCGGCCCACCCCACGGTCGACCTGTAAATCGCTCACGCCCGCCTCCGGGCGGGCGCTTTTTCAGCCCCTTCTGGCGGGGCGGACCGCGCCCCTTGCGGGAAGACCGCCAGGGGTGTGCGAACCGCGTCCCGAAGCCGCGCAACCCGTCCCTGATCCCGGCCCCCGTGGCGCGCGCCAAGACCCTTCCGCAAGCCACGGCATAC
>JAKAXK010000075.1 GCA_021827145.1 Pseudomonadota bacterium | reverse complement strand
CGTTCCCAGTCGGTGATGACACGGTTCGATGTGATGAGCGTGCTGAGTCGACGCTTGTAGCGCCGGTGCACGAGGGCCTGGAGTTGATCCGCGGTGTCGGCGCCCATCCGGCGCGTCAGGAACAGGTTATCCAGGATCAGGAGGTCGGCATCGCAGGCGGCCTGCCAGAGGCGGTGGCGCGCAGGGCCTTCGCTCACCACAAGCTCTGCGAGGAAGGTGTCGGCCTCGGCGTACAGCACCCGGTAGCCCGCGCGCACCGCGGCCTAGGCGATGGCCTTGGCGACGTGACTCTTGCCGGTCCCCGGGGGGCCGATCAGGATCGGGTTCTCGCCGTCCCGCACGAACTTCAAGGTGTTGAGATCGAAGCAGGCACGCTTGGGGATCTTGGGGTTGTAGCCCCAATCAAACTCCTCGAGCGAGACCCGCTCATCGAGCCCCGATAGATTGAAGTGGCGCTCGAGGAGGCGCGAGCGCCGGGTGTCGGGTTCATCGTGCAAGAGCGTCGAGAAGATCTCATGGTGGATCATGCGGATCGGGATGCGCAATTCTGCTATATCAGTGACCAGGCGAGTGCCGCGGTACGAGGTCGCCTGCCGGTGATCTCAGTGGAAACCAAGAAAAAGAGCTCGCAGGACATTACAAAACTGCCGGTCAGCAATGGCGCTCCAAGGGAAATGCGATCGCAGTGCTCACCACGATTTCCCTGATCCGGAGGTACCCAAGGCCGTGCCCTGCGGTGTCTACGACATCGGCCAGAACGCGGGCTGGGTCAACGTGGGGATGGGTTCCGATACCGCCGAATTCGCCGTCGAGAGCATCCGTCAGTTGGTGTTGGCGGTTCGTGTCCAGGAAGCCGTAGTCGACAATGAGCCGCAGGGGACGAACCGGGGGGCGGTGCTGCTGAACCGCCGCGGTTAGCCGCGTTCTTGGAAGGATCCAAGCGCTGCCGTGCGCTTTGTAGCGCGGACCTTATCGCATGTCGATCCGGTGACCGTGGAGGTGGGGGGCAACGGATACTGTCGCAACGACGATGTCGTGCGTAGCGATGGTATGTGACCCGGCACCGGAGGGGTCGCATTCACGGGTTACGGTCAATGCGCGATTGCGCATCGCGAACGCCTTGCTTTATGACACGAGAGCTTGGTCGCGCGCTTGGGCTTATGGGGGTGTGCGCAACAAAGGCGAGGCATTGAAGGACGGGCGGCCCATGGGCCGCCCGCCGGCGCCACCGGAAGGTTTAGAAAATCCCCTTCAGGGTCTTCAACGGCTGGATCTTGATGACGTTACGCGCGGGCTTGGCCTTGAATACCATCTCTTCCTTCGTGAAGGGATTGATCCCTTTCCGAGCGCGGGTGGCCGGCTTGCGGACCACTTTGATCTTCATGAGTCCTGCCAAGTTGAATACCCCAGGACCCCCTTTGATATCGCGTTTGATGACGGTGAGCAGTTCATCGAATACAGCGCCGACTTCTTTGCGCTTCAGATTCGTCTTGTCCGCCAAGTGGGACAAGAGCTCCGACTTCGACATCGGTTTCTTTGCCGCTTTTTTGCTTGGGGCCTTATTTTTCGTTGCCATGGGTATCCTATTTGAGGTTGGGAACAACGCAAATAACTTAGCATAAAAATTCGCGAGGGAAAGCCGTTTCCCGAGTTTTTCGCGGTTTACGGCGTCCCCGTGCGCCGGCCGCGGCGTTTTTCGCTATACTCTCCGGGTTGCATTTTCCGCCGATCGACCCCATGTTGGGGGTATCGGATTGACTGATTCGCGAGGTTTTATGCCCATCTACGAGTACGTTTGTGACGCCTGCGGCAAGCACGCCGAGATGATGCAAAAGATAGGCGAGGTGGCGACCGAATGCCCCGCATGCCATAAGCCGGCTTTGAAGAAGTGCCTCTCCGCGCCGGGCTTTCAATTGAAGGGCTCGGGCTGGTATGCCACCGATTTCCGCGGCAAGGACAAGGCCAAGGACAAGGCCAAGGGGGAGGATAAGGCCAAAGAGGAAGGTGCGGCCCCGGCGGCGGCCACGGCCTGTGGCGGGGGCGGCTGCGGCTGTCATTAAATGGGGCGGCTGCGGCGGTATCTGACGGCGGGCCTCTTGGTCTGGGTGCCGCTGGGGGTGACGTTCCTCGTCATCGAGTCGCTCGTCGACTTTGCCGACCGCCTGCTGCAGATTTTGCCCGAGGAGGCCCAGCCCAGCCATTGGCTCGGGCGCGACATCCCGGGGCTTGGCTTAGCGCTCGTGTTTGTCACGGTGCTTGTCACGGGGATGGTGGCCGCCAATTTTGTGGGTCAGCGTCTACTCGGGGTGGGCGAGGCCCTGCTGGCGCGTATTCCGCTCGTGCGGTCCTTGTATTCTGGCGTGAAGCAGTTGCTGGAGTCGCTCATGTCGGGGGCGGGCAACTCGTTCCGCACGGTCGTGCTTGTGCCCTATCCGCACCCGGGCAGTTGGACGCTCGCGTTCTTGACTGGGGAGGGTCTCCCGGAGGCGGCCGATGCCATTGGCACTGAGCTTGTGAGCGTGTTTGTGCCGGCCACGCCCAACCCGACCTCGGGTTTCTTTCTCATGGTCCCGAGAAAGGACGTCGTGGAGTTGCGGATGAGCGTGGATGAGGGCTTGCGCATGATCCTTTCGATGGGTATGGTCGTCCCCGGCCTACCGAGGAAGGGCGCCGCCCCGGCGTCCAAAAGGGCCACGGCCTAGGGTCTTATGCGTACACACTTGAGTCGAGAATTGCCCGCGCTCGGAGCCGGCGCGGCGGTGGTGGTCTGTGGCTGGGCGCAGCGTAGGCGCGATCACGGCGGCATCCTGTTTGTGGATCTGCGCGATCGTGGCGGCCTCGTTCAGGTGGTCTTCGACCCCGCCCGGCCCGAGATCTTCGCGCGCGCCGAGGACATACGCAGCGAATATGTGGTGGAGGTCGAGGGTACGCTGCGCAAGCGTCCCCCGGGAACCGAAAACCCCGACCTCGCCACAGGTGCGTTCGAGATCGACGCGACGGGGCTTACGATCCTCAATACCTCCGATACCTTGCCGTTTCCCCTGGATGAGCCGGAGATTGGAGAGGCCGTGCGCCTCAAGTACCGCTATCTCGACCTGCGGCGCGCGGTGATGCGCGAGAATTTGCAGTTGCGCCATCGCATGATCCGCGCGGCGCGGCGCTTTCTCGAGGACCAGGACTTCATCGAGATCGAGACGCCGATGTTGACCCGCTCGACGCCGGAGGGCGCGCGCGATTATCTTGTGCCGAGCCGCACCCATCCTGGGCAGTTCTTCGCCTTGCCGCAGTCACCCCAACTGTTCAAACAGATCCTCATGGTGGCGGGCTTCGAGCGTTATTACCAGGTGACCCGCTGTTTTCGTGACGAGGACTTGCGCGCCGATCGCCAGCCCGAATTCACTCAGCTCGATATCGAGACCTCGTTCCTCGATGAGGAAGGGATACTGGAACTCATGGAGGGGCTCGTAAAGACGATGTTCCGCGAGGCCATCGGCGTGGATATCCCGATCCCCCTGCCGAGGCTTACGTACGCCGAGGCGATGCGCCGGTTCGGAAGCGACAAGCCGGATCTGCGTAACCCTCTCGAGCTTGTGGACATAGCGGATCTCGTGCGTCATGTCGAATTCAAGGTGTTCGCTGCCGCCGCCGCCGATCCGGCCGGGCGCGTGGTGGTGATGCGGGTGCCAGGGGGCGCGGACCTTTCGCGCAAGGCCTTGGACGATTATGCCGCTTTCGTGGCGGGGTTTGGGGCTAAGGGGCTCGCCTATATCAAGGTGAATGACCCGGCCGCCGAAAATGGCTTGCAGTCACCAATTCTGAAGTTTCTGGACGGCGCCGTGGTGCGGGAGATTCTCGCGCGCAGCGGGGCCGTGGCCGGGGATCTGCTCTTTTTCGGGGCCGACAACGCGCGTGTGGTGAATGAGGCTATGGGCGCCTTGCGGCTGCGCTTGGGGACCGACCGGGGTCTCGTGGGCGAAGGCTGGCGCCTCCTCTGGGTGGTCGACTTCCCACTCCTCGAATACGACGAGGCGCATGGGCGGTTTCAGGCGATGCACCACCCCTTTACGGCCCCGAAACCCGAGGACACCGCGTATCTGGCGAGCGACCCCGGACGGGCGCGTGCACGGGCCTACGATATCGTGTTGAATGGTACGGAGGTGGGTGGCGGTTCGATACGTATTCACGAACAAGGGCTGCAGGAGCAGCTTTTCGGGGTGCTCGGTATCGATGAGGCCACGGCGCGCGAGAAATTCGGTTTCTTGCTCGACGCCCTGCGTTTTGGCGCCCCTCCTCATGGGGGGCTCGCCTTCGGGGTCGACCGCTTGAGCGCCCTATTGGCGGGCACCGAGTCCATCCGTGACGTGATCGCCTTTCCCAAGACCCAGAAGGCGACCTGTCCGCTCACGGAGGCCCCGTCGGCGGTTTCGGCCCAACAGCTCGCGGATTTGGCGCTTCAGAGTACCGCCCCCAAGGTCTAAGTCATGACCGCCGGCCGATCGCCGCCCTTCAAGCGCCCGGAGTCGGTGCTGGTTGTGATCTTCACCACGCCGGGCGAGGTGTTGGTGCTGCGGCGGGCCGATCACGTGGCGTTCTGGCAGTCGGTGACGGGCAGCCTGGAGTGGGCGGAGACCGACAGGCTCGCAACCGCCCGCCGCGAGGTCTGGGAAGAGACCGGGATCGCGGCGGACCGGGGTTGGCGCGATTGGGTGGTCAGCCACAGCTACGAGATCTTTCCGCAATGGCGGCACCGCTACAGCCCGGGTACGCTGCACAATACCGAGCATGTGTTTTCGCTGGAATTGCCGGATCGGGTGGACGTGACGCTGCACCGCGCCGAGCATGAGGAGTACGAGTGGTTGGCGTGGCCCTTGGCCGTGGCGCGCGTCACGTCCCCCAGTAATCGCTGGGCGCTCGAAATCCTCGGTCGTGAGCGGGGATTCCTGGCGCCGTAATGTCGCCCGTGGGTCGCGCCTACGGCTCGGGCCGACGGCCCCAGGGGCGCTGACGCCTTGGGGCCCCCACGTCTCTACCGCCGTACCGGAATCCCCATGAGGGCGGCCCATTGCTGGTGCGTCCTCTGTGCGGGGTGGCGGTGTCGTATGGGAGCCGGGACGTGCCTCCGCGTGGTCGAGGTCTGTGAGCGTGGGCGGCGCCAAGCCCGCGGATGATGGGGCCATGGTTTGAAGGGCGTGTGTGACCGTGCTCTAGGGGTTCGAGATCGAGTACCCGTTTACGGGGCGCGCGCGATGCGGTAGCGTTGCCGGTGCCGCACGCAGGTCTCGTCGTGAGCCCCGCGATCGCACGCGACAAGTACAGAATCTGGCGCCAGGGCGCTTTCGGGATTGAGAGGATCAGTGTATGGCCGGGCATAGTAAATGGGCCAATATTCGTTTTCGCAAAGGTGTCCAGGACGCCAAGCGCGGCAAGGTTTTCACGAAGTTGATCCGCGAGATCACGATCGCCGCGCGGGTCGGTGGCGGCGATGTGGCCCATAACCCGCGCTTACGGCTTGCGATCGACCGCGCGCTTGCGCAAAACATGCCCAAGGACAACATTGAGCGGGCGATCAAGCGTGGTACGGGGGAATTGGAAGGCGCGCATTACGAGGAGATCCAGTACGAGGGTTACGGGCCTTCGGGTGCCGCGGTTCTGGTAGCTTGCACGACCGATAATCGCAATCGTACCGCCGGCGAGGTGCGCCATGCCTTCAGCAAGCATGGCGGTAACCTGGGGACTGAGGGATCGGTGGCCTATCTGTTCGAGAAGCGTGGCGTGTTGGTTTTTCCGGATGGGGACGAGGACGCCTTATTGGAGGCCGCCTTGGAATCCGGCGCGGACGACATTGCGGCGGTGCCGGGCGAGGGGATCGAGGTCTTGACGGCGCCCGAGAAGATCCAGAGTGTTCGCGAGGGGCTTGTAAGTCGGGGTTTTACACCCTCATCGGCGGAAACCGTCATTCGGTCGTTGACCGACGTGGCGCTCGCGGGTGAGGACGCGGAACGGGTCATGAAACTCCTGGAGGCGTTGGAGGACCTCGATGATGTCCAAACGGTCTATACAAACGCCGCCTTCGTGGAGGAATCGACCTAGAGGGCGTATATGATGCGGGTCTTGGGCGTAGACCCGGGGTCGCGGCGCACGGGATTCGGTATACTCGATGATCAGGGAGGGCGGCCGGTCTATGTGGCGTGTGGTGTCGTGGTGTCCTTATCCGGCACCGTCGCCGAGCGTCTCCATAGGATTTTTGCGGGTCTTGCCGAGGTGATCGAGCGCTACAAGCCCGATGTCTGTGCGGTCGAGAGGGTGTTTTTCGCGCGCAATCCCGATAGTGCTCTGAAGCTTGGGCAGGCCCGCGGGGCGGTCCTGGTGGCCTTGGCGGGGGCCGGTCTTCCGGTCCATGAGTACACGGCCCTGCAGATCAAAAAGGCCACCGTGGGTGTAGGTCATGCCGGGAAAGACCAAGTGCAGCATATGATGCGTGCCCTGTTGGGTTTGTCCGCGCGCCCTTCGGCCGATGCCGCCGATGCCTTGGCCTGCGCCCTCTGCCACCTCCATGCGAGTCAAGGTCTTGCTTCACGCGCGCGGGCGCGGGCGCGATGATCGGCCGATTGCGGGGCATGATCATCGAACGTAGTCCTCCCCAGGTCCTTTTCGAGGTCCAGGGAGTGGCCTATGAGGTCGATCTGCCGCTTTCGACCTTTGCCGAGCTGCCGGAATCGGGTGAGATCGTGTTGTACACCCACTTGGTGGTCCGCGAGGATGCGCATCTCCTCTATGGTTTCCTGACGACTGAGCGCCGCGCTTGGTTTCGGCTTCTCCTGAGGGTCAATGGCGTGGGTCCTCGCGTTGCCTTGGCGCTTTTGTCGGGTTTGAGCGATGTAGAGTTGGCGGCGTGCGTACACGAAGGCAGTGTGGCGCGACTGACAAAGGTGCCGGGCATCGGTCGCAAGACCGCCGAACGCCTGCTCGTGGAGTTGAGCGGGAAAGTGCCGATGAGCGGACGAACGGCGCCCAGTCGACGAGACGAGGCCATGAGCGCCTTGCAGGCACTCGGTTACAATGAGCGCGAGGCGCAAGCGGCCGTGGAGCGGGCCGAGAAGGCTGTCGGCACCACTGGTACCGGTGAGGCGTTGATTCGCGAGGCGCTCAAGGGAATGGTGCGATGATCGAAACCGAACGGCTGACTTCGCTTGATGGGTCTGCGGAGGAGCGCGCCCAGGAAGTGAGTTTGCGTCCGCAACGGCTCGCCGACTATATCGGTCAGCCGCGGCTACGGGAAAAGCTCGAGATCTTTCTCGAAGCCGCCCGCGGTCGCCACGAGTCGCTCGATCATGTCCTGCTCTTCGGCCCGCCGGGCCTTGGCAAGACGACCCTCGCCCATATCATTGCCGCCGAAATGGGGGCGTCCTTGCGTCAGACTTCGGGACCCGTGCTCGAGCGGGCCGGGGATCTCGCGGCCTTGTTGACCAACTTGAAGGCCCATGACGTTCTTTTCATCGACGAGATCCATCGATTGAGTCCGGTGGTCGAAGAGATATTGTATCCGGCCATGGAGGATTTTGAGATCGATATCCTGATCGGCGAGGGGCCGGCGGCGCGATCCATCAAGCTGAGTCTGCCGCCTTTCACGTTGATCGGCGCCACCACGCGCGCGGGGCTTCTGACCTCGCCTCTGCGTGACCGTTTCGGTATTGTCGAGCGCTTGGAATTTTATGAGCCCGAGGATCTTTCGCGTATCGTGACGCGCTCCGCGGGCCTACTCGGACTGGGTACCGAGGAAGCGGGGGTGCGGGCCTTGGCCTCCTGTGCCCGCGGGACCCCGCGCATTGCCAATAGACTCCTGAAGCGGGCCCGCGACTTCGCCCAGGTGCGCGGGGACGGTGTACTGACCGAGATCGTTGCCCGCAAGGCCCTGAAGATGCTCGATATCGACAATCGGGGCTTGGACAGCCTTGATCGCCGACTCTTGTGGGCGGTGACGGACACCTTCCAGGGAGGGCCCGTGGGCATCGACAATCTGGCCGCAGCTATAGGCGAGGAGCGCGGCACGATCGAGGACGTCATTGAACCCTTTCTGATTCAGGAGGGGTATCTCATGCGGACCCCGCGTGGTCGCATGGCCACACCCCGCACCTTCCAGCTCTTCGGGCTTGCCGCGCCCCCCGAGGGTGGCTCATGAGCACCGCCGGGGCGCTGCTCGCAGGCTTTGCGATCGAGGTTCGGGTGTATTACGGGGATACCGACGCCGCGGGGGTCGTGTACTACGCGAACTATCTCCGCTTCATGGAGCGGGCCCGCAATGAATGGTTGCGCGCGCGGTTTGGCGGACCGCATGAACTGGCGCTAAAAATGGGGGTCTTATTCGCGGTGCGTTCGGTCGCGCTGGAGTTTCGCGCGCCGGCGCGTCTCGACGACGTTTTGCACGTCACCGCCGATCCGCTGTCGATCCGCGGGGCGAGCCTCACATTTCAGCAGGACTGCTGGCGCCAGGCGGAGCGCGTGTGCACGGGCAAGATCGATGTGGTGTGCGTGGACTCCGAGACCTTCGCACCGCGAAGGCTGCCTCGGGAATTGATGCAGGTTTTGGCGGAAGTGTCCGCCTCGTAAAGGAGAGTGTCTTGAGAGTCGCCGCTTCCCATCAGGGGATTACCCTCTGGTCCATGGTGGACCACGCGAGCCTGGTCGTACAGCTCATGATGTTGATCCTGCTGGTCGTATCGATCGTCTCTTGGACGATGATCTTCCGGAAATGGTTCATCTTAAAGAAGGCTTACCGAGAGGCAGAGCGCTTCGAGGATACATTCTGGCGCGGCGCGAACGTCAACCACATGTATGCGGAACTTGCGCGCAACGAGGACAAGCTGGCGGGGACCGCGAGCGTATTTGTGGCGGGTTTCCGGGAGTACACCCGCCTTGAAAAGCAGAAGGGCATAGCGCCCATGGATATTCTCGAGGGCGTCCAGAGGGCCATGCGCGTAGCTTTGACGCGCGAGATTGATTACCTCGGCACCAATCTCTCGTTTCTCGCCACGGTCGGCTCGACGAGCCCCTATATCGGTCTCTTCGGGACGGTCTGGGGCATCATGTCGGCCTTCCAGTCTTTTGGTAACATGCAGCAGGCTACTCTGGCTCACGTCGCGCCTGGGATTTCGGAGGCCCTGGTCGCCACCGCCATGGGGCTTTTCGCCGCCATCCCTGCTGTCATCGCCTATAACCGCTATGCCGATGACGCTGATCGGCTAGCCTCCCGTTATGAAATCTTCCTGGAGGAGTTCTCGAGCGTGCTGCAGCGTCAAGCGTACGTTGCCAAGGCTCCGACATGAAATACCATCGCCGCCCACGCACGCGGCTCATGAGTCAGATCAACATCGTCCCCTATGTCGATGTCATGCTCGTTTTGCTCATCATTTTCGTCGTCACGGCCCCGGTCTTGAAGCGCGGCGTCAAGGTGAAACTCCCGCAAGCGGCGGCCCGTTCCATCCCCAGCCCTCATCGGGCGGTATTGATCGTGACGGTCGATGCCGCCGGACGCTACTTTTTGGATGGCCACCCCGTGACGCCCGCCGCCCTGGAGCGGCGCGCTCGGGGACTCCTGCGGCTGCGCCCTCATACGCCGATTCTGATTCGTGGTGATCGCGCCGTGCCCTACCAGGATGTCGTGGCGGCCATGGTCCTCTTGCAGCGAGCCGGCGCCCCGAGCGTGGGACTCATGACCAAGACCCGCGGACATTAACGATGGGCCGCCGTGCTCGAGAGGTGCCAGGACGTGCGCGCTCGGCGACCTACGCGATACTCGTGCACCTCGCGGTAGTCGCATTCCTGGCAGTGAGTTTTCGGTTCAGTGAGCTCGATACCTCTTATGTTGTGAAGGCGGGCCCTCATGTGATCCACGCGTTCATGGTCGGTGCGCCGCCCGCACCACGGCCGCACAAGGTCCCCGCGCCACCGGCGGTCGGTCCGACGCCCGCCCCGGGGCCGTCCGCGGCGCAGCGCGCCGAAGCCCGCACCCGCCAAAAGGCGCTAGAGGAGGCCCGCGCCAAGGCCCAAGCTTTAGTCCAAGCCAAGGCCAAGGCTTTAGCCCAAGCCAAGGCCAAGGCCAAGGCGCAAGCTTTAGCGCAGGCCAAGGCCAAGGCGCAAGCTTTAGCGCAGGCCAAGGCCGTCGCCCGAGCACGAGCGCTTGCCAAGGCGAAGGCGCAGGCTCGTGCCCAGGCCCATCTTAAGGCCGAAGAGCAGGCCGCTGCGGCCCGCGCCCGCGCGCGATTGAACCACGAAGTGGCACAGGCCGCGGCGCGCGCCCAGCAGAGGGCGGCCGCACGGCAAGCCGCAGCCCGCGCAGCGGCCCTGGCGGCGCGTGGAATCGTCGATCGTTACAAGGCCTTGATTGAAGCGCGGGTGAGCGCCGCCTGGGTTGCGGTTCCTGGAGCGAAAGGCTTGCACTGCACAGTGTTGGTGCATCTTATAGCGGGCGGCCAAGTCCTGAGCGCACGTATTGTGCGCAGTAGCGGCAATCCGGTCTTCGATCGTTCGGTGATCACGGCGATCTATAACGCCGCGCCCTTGCCGGTGCCGCGTTCTGCACGTCAGCTTGGCTATTTGAATCCGTTGACCTTTGTATTTACGGCGCCCAAAGGAACCTCGCCATGACTCGTTTTGGATTGCGTCTCGCGGCCTTGTTGATCGTCTTGTCGGCCCTACCGACGTGGGCGGTTACCATCCATATCAATCACGGCTACGGCCGGAAATTCCCGATTGCCATCGTTCCATTCGCGGGCCAGAAGGGCTGGCCCGAGGATATCTGGCCTTCGGCGGTCGTTCGGAAGGATCTCGATGGGAGCGGGTGGTTCAAGGTGCTACCAAGCCATGATTATCTTGCGCAACCCCACCACGACAGCGATGTGGAAGGCCATTTCAACGACTGGCGCCTCTTGAAGGTGGGTGGTCTCCTGATTGGGCATATGCAGAGGCAGTCAGACGGGCGGGTCAATGTGGGTTTTCGGCTATATGACGTTAATGGTGGGACCCAGTTGCAGGCCTTGCGGTACGTCGCATCTCCAGCACAGCTGCGCGCCGTGGGCAACACTATCGCTAATATCGTCTATCAGCATTGGACCGGTGTGCGCGGGGTGTTCAATACCCGCATCGCCTTTGTCCGGATGTATCCCGCAGGCGCCCCTGGCCACTATTTATATAAACTCGAAGTGGCTGATGCCGAGGGTTATGGCCGGCACGTCATTTTGCGGTCGCGCGAACCGATCATGTCGCCCCGTTGGTCGCCCCATGGACACCGCTTGACGTATGTATCGTTTGCGACGGGCTGGCCCGCG
>JAKAXK010000074.1 GCA_021827145.1 Pseudomonadota bacterium | reverse complement strand
TTCCGATCTCCGCATGCGGCGTGAGGAACTTTTCAACAGTATAAGTCACATCGTCGGCGGGGCGCTTGCGTTTGCAGGAACTGTCGTCTTGATCGTGTTCGCGGCGCTGCGGGCAGACCCTTGGCGGATTGTGAGCTTCAGCATCTATGGGCTCACGCTCGTATTCCTGTACGCGATGTCGGGCCTCTACCACGGTCTCAGTGGGCGCGCGCGGGCCGTGTTCCAACGACTGGACCACGTCGCCATCTATCTTTTGATCGCCGGCACGTATACACCCTTCGTGCTGGGGCCCTTGCGGGGTCCATGGGGGTGGTCGCTGTTCGGCGTGCTCTGGGGTCTCGCGATCATCGGTATCGTCCAGGAATTCATTCCCCAAAAATCGCGGCGGCTGTCGGTGATCCTGTATGTCGTCATGGGCTGGCTTATCGTCATCGCTTTGCAACCGCTCATGCGTCACCTGGCGCCAGGCGGATTCTGGTGGCTGGCGGCCGGCGGGGTCTTCTATAGCGTGGGCATCATCTTCTTCGTCTTCGACGAGAAATGGCGCTTCGGCCACGAGATCTGGCATCTGTTCGTGCTGGCGGGGAGTGTCGCGCAGTACTGTGCTGTGCTGTTTTATATCGGACTTGCCCCGGTGCGGCCGGCCTAGGGGAGAACCGGTCGATCGCGGCCGCGGTTCCGAACGGCACGAGGGGACGGCTCAGGAGACCGCGGGAGATAACCTGCGACGAACCTCGTCGAGAAAGCGGGTCCCCGCGACCCCGGACGCCCGCTCCCAGAGCCCAAACAGCAAGGACTCTTCGCGATACTCGTGCTTGTTGAGGGTTGCGGCCAGCAGGCCGAGCCATGTGTTGAGCTCGCCGCAGGATTCCTCGGACGCCTGACACACTTCCTGGAGCGCGTCCAACTGGATCAGGATGTCGTCGTGTTCGCGACGCATGAGTGCGGTCGACTCCTGCGCCTCGCGCGCGGCCAGGGGGGCCAAAAGTTCGTTTTCGAGGAGGATGTGGGCCCGCAAGGCGCGGTCGAGATGTATGACCTCGGCGACTGACTCGACCCAGCGTCCAGCGCCGGCCCCGGCAAGCGCGCGCACGAGACTGGCATCCATGTCGTCGTGGTCGCGCCGCAGCGTATCGGCGAGCGCGAGCGGCTCGTGAGGACCGCGGATGTGGAGCGTGATCAGATAGCCCTGGCCGTCGGTCGCAATCTCACAGACGAGCGTGTGACGCATATGGTTTTGCAATTGCGCCATGAGGAGCGTCGGCTCGTCCGGACTCCAGATCCGCATTGTCTCCCCAGACCCCATCTCACGCAAAATGGAATAGGCGTAGGTGGCCGCTGGAACGCCTTGGGGCGCGAGACGCAGATCAAGGACATAACAACAGGACATAAAGGGCCTCTCAAGCGGTCATGGAGACGGCTGGGGGCTGCGCAAGCGCGGGCCGCACGCCCGTCAACAGATATTCGAGGAGCTCACGAACCGGCCGGATCTCCTCACCAAAGGGCAGACTGGATCCGCCGCGAAAGAACAAGCCGTGCTCGACATTGCCCTTGGCCGCGGCCGCCAACTGGGTCTCGATACAAAATTGTCCGGCCTCGGGGTTGCCGTCCTTGAAGCCGCAATGGCTCAGGCACTCGAGACGGCTTGCGCAACCGCCACAGCGGCTGGTGGCGCGCGACTTGAGCACGCTTTCGCGCGCGAGATAGCGTTTGAGCCACGGTGTCAGAACCGCGCGCGCCGGCAGGCCGGCGGCACTCATGAACGTCACGATGTCCTCGCGGCGGGCCTCCGCCAGCACCTTTTTGAAGTTCGGATGGGCATCACATTCCTCGGTCACCGCGAAGGCGGTCCCAAGCTGCACCCCCGAGGCCCCGCGGTCAAGCAGTTCGCGGATCGCCCGGAACGAGCCTATACCACCCGCCGGAATGAGCGGTATGCGCTCGGCGGCCAAGCCCAGCTTCTTGAAAAGCGCCAAGGCCTCCTGAAGCACGTGACGAAAATCGAAGCGCGAGGACTCGACGTCAGCCAGTCGGGGGGCGCCCAGATGGCCGCCGGCATGCGCGGGGTGCTCTATAACGATGGCGTCGGGGAGCCGGCCCTTGCGCATCCACTTGCGCAGAAGGACATCGATCCCGCGCTCCTCGGAAAGAATGGGGATCAGCGCCACATCGTGGCCTTCCGTGAGCTCCGGAAGGTCGAGCGGCAAGCCGGCCCCCATGACGATGGCGTTCGCTCCGCTCTGACAGGCCTGGCGCACGAAGTCGGCATAATGATTGATGGCGCGCATGACATTGACGGCGATAAAGGCCGCGGGCCCGGCCGCGGCACGGGCGGCCTTCACCTCGCGATCCAAGGCCTCGAGGTTGCCATCGAGCATCTTCTTGGTGTCCCGGCAACGCCGCAGGCGCGTCATGATATCCGGATGGAGGTGGCGGAGATCGACGCTCGCGATCGTACCGACCGCCCCCTCGCGGGCCACGGCCGAGGCGAGTTTATGCGCCGAGATCGCCACACCCATCCCCCCCTGGAATATGGGCAGCAGCTGGCGCCCTCTAAGGTTCAGCTTCGGTAAACGCGATACGATGGTGGATTTCATGGGTCTGAGCTTAGGCCGACGGCCTGGTGGTTCATTGACGCGGATCAAGGGCGCGTGGCGCTTTCGTGCTCACGGTGGCCACCATGTAGCGGACCGCGGCGCGTACCTCGCTATCGGTCAAGGATTCGTTACCACCCTTGGGCGGCATGAAGCTGTAGCCATAGTAGCCACGAATCGCGTGAGCATAGAGAATCTTGAGCCCCTTATCGAGATGCGCGCGCCACGCTGAACGGTCACCGACCTTGGGCGCGCCCGCCACGCCACGCGCATGGCAGACGTGACAGGTCTGGTCGAAGACTTGACGGCCGGTCAGCATCTTGGCGGAGGCGACAACGGGTAATAGAGCCAGGATCAGGACCAAGGGGCGCAGCGGGTACGACATGAGGCTCTCCTAGACGACACGGGAAAAGAGGCGCCGATCGACGACCGTTAGATAGCGATCGAACACCGCACAGATGGCACGGACCAGCATCTGGCCACGTGGGGTCACGACGATTTTTTGGGCATTGACCTCCACGAGCCCGTCATGAACGAAGGATTCGAGATGCACCAACTCGGAAGAGAAATAGGTCGCGAACCGCAAGGCATGCCGAGCCTCGATGGCCGCCACGTCACACTCCATATGACACAACAGGTCATTGATCACCTCGCGGCGCAAGACGTCATCGGCGCTGAGCTCAAAACCACGACGAACCGGCAGCCGCCCTTGATCCACGAGGCCCTCATACTCCTTCAGGTCCCAGGCATTTTGGCTGTAGACGTCGCCTATGCGGCTGACCGCGGAGGCCCCCACGCCCAGGACGTCGAGATGTCCGCGGGTCGAATACCCCTGGAAATTGCGCGCCAGCGTCCGCTCGCGCTGCGCGCGCGCCAACTCGTCATCGGCCTTGGCGAAATGATCCAGACCAATGTAGACATAGCCCGCGCCCATCAGCGCCTCGACCGTCCCGCTCAAGATCGCCATCTTCGTCAGCCCGTCGGGGATCTCGGCGGCGTCTATGCGTCTCTGAGGCTTGAAGCGCTGCGGCAGGTGCGCGTAGTTGAACAAGGACACGCGATCCGGCGAGATCTCGAGCAAGCGCTCAATGGTGCGGGCGAAGCTATCGCGGGTCTGTCGGGGCAGACCATAGATCAGGTCGACGCTCAACGAACGAAAGCCCAGCGAACGCGCGGTCTGCGCGACATGGCGCACAAGCGCGAAGGACTGCTCGCGATTGATGGCGCGCTGGACGGCGGGATCGAAGTCCTGCACGCCGAGACTCAGGCGATTGAAACCGAGCGTCCTCAAAAGCGCCAAGGTCGTGTCGGAGGCATGACGAGGGTCGATTTCGATCGAATACTCGCCGCTGTCATCGGCGCGCAAGGCGAAGCGCTCCGCGATAGCGCACATGAGGGCGCGCATCTCGTCGTGACTGAGAAAGGTCGGCGTCCCCCCGCCCCAATGAAGTTGGTCCAAAGGGGGCCGCACCCCGATCGACGCCGACACCGTCTGAAGTTCCCGGGCCACGCGCGCCACATAGGGCTCGGCGCGCTCGTGGTGCTTGGTGACGGTCTTGTTGCAGGCGCAGTAGTAACACACGGACTCACAGAAGGGGACGTGCACATAGAGCGACCAGGCCTGGCCCGCGGGCCGGCCCGCCAACGCCCGGCTTAGATCCTCAGCCCCGAACTGACCATGAAATTGCGTGGCCGGAGGGTACGACGTATAGCGCGGCGCGGACTCGCCATAACGGGCGATGAGCGATGCATCACAATCGACATTCATAAGATATTCCTAAAACACGAAAGTAGTCTTTCCATCCCTAGGTGTGCCTTGACCTATATCAATCCATTCAGAGGCCCAGCGCCTCGCAGATGTGTGCGACCGCGGCCTGCGTGCGGGCATCGGGGCGTATGGGCCGCCCAGGTGGCCGGCTCACCTCGGGCGGGCTTTTCAGGGTCGCGTCCAGGCCCATTTTGCCCCCCAGACCCGCCACGGGGCTTGCAAAATCCAGGTAATCGATCGGCGTGTCCGTCAAAACAACGCTATCGCGTGCCGGATCGGCGCGGGTCACGAGTGCCCATAGGACCTCGGACCAATTGCGGATATCGATGTCGTCATCCGTCACGATCACAAACTTGGTGTAGGTAAACTGACGCAGATAGGACCAGACCCCCAGCATAATGCGCCGAGCGTGGCCCGGATAGCGCTTGCGAATGCTGACAACCGCGATCCGATAGGAGCACGCCTCGGGGGGCAAATAGAAATCGGTGATCTCGGGAAACTGCTGCTGGAGCAGGGGCACGAAGACCTCGTTCAAGGCGCTTGCGAGCACTGATGGTTCGTCATGGGGCGCGCGCCCCATATAGGTCGTCTGGTAGAGCGGGGCGTGGCGATGGGTGACGCGCGTGACCGTCATCACCGGAAATCGGTCTTGGGCATTGTAGTACCCGGTGTGGTCCCCGAATGGCCCCTCGAGGGCGGTATCGTCGGGGGCGATGACACCTTCGAGGACGATCTCGGCACGGGCCGGCACGAGGAGCCCGTTGGCGGCCTGGGTGAGTTCGGTGCGGGCGCCGCGCAAAAGCCCGGCAAACTGGTACTCGGACAGGGTATCGGGGATGGGCGCGACCGCCGCCAGGGTCAGGGCTGGATCGGCGCCTATGGCGACCGCCACGGGAAACGGCTCGGTCGGATGACGTTCACGAAATCGGGCGTAGTCACCGGCCCCGCCTCGGTGCGCGAGCCATCGCATGATGAGGCGATTGCGGCCGATGAGCTGCTGACGATAGATCGCGACATTGTGCCGCCCGCCATCGCCCGGTCGGGTGATCACGAGACCAAATGTGAGCAGACGCCCCACATCCTCGGGCCAACACTGCGATATAGGGAGGCTCTCGAGATCAACGGCGGCGCCCTCTTGGACACACTCGTGAACCGGCGCACCCTCACGCATGATGCGGGTGCGGGCAGCCCACAAGCGGCCGATGATGGGGAGATGCCCGGCCGCCTCGTGCGCATCACGAGGCCAGCGCGGCTCCTTGATGCGCCCGAGCAACTCCCCCAGGGAACGCAGAGCGGCACTGTCCTCGAGCCCCATGGCCTGCAAGACGCGATCCCGAGTCCCGAAAAGATTGCCGACCACCGGCATCTTGCCGCCATCGACCGACTCGAACAACAAGGCCGGGCCCTGCACCATGATGGCGCGCCGACAGATCTCGGTGATTTCCAGGTGCGCACTTACGGGCGCGCTTACGCGCACAAGGCGCTTGTGGCGCTCGAGGTGCCCGAGGAATTGGCGCATATCGGCAAACATTGTCGCGAGCATACGGCGGCGCCCCCGGCGCCCCCTTGATCCAAGGCAAAGCCTTTGATGCGCGTCAATCTCGGGGTGGGCGAAACAACGAACAATAGGGCCATGTCGCGCCTATCCGATATCGTTTCACATGCCGCGCCCCGCGCCCTCGATCTCGGCGTCAGGCTTGTCCCGTCGCCCGCGCTCGCCTTGGGCGGAGCGCTCATGGCCAACGCCCTGCTGGTCTCGGACCGCTCCCTGGAGGCCTTGTCAGGTAGCCGCATCTGCCTTGAAATCACACATCCACATCTCGCCCTGGGCTTCGTGATTCGTGGCGGGCGCCTGTGGCCAGCCCCGCCTACCCCTTGGAAAACATGCATCCGGGGCGACGTGCGATCGTTTCTGGCGCTGCTCCTGCAAACCGAGGATGCCGACGCCCTGTTCTTCGATCGGAGGCTGTGCGTGGAGGGCGACACCGGCATAGCGCTGCAATTGCGACACGCCCTCGAAAGCGCCATCTACCGCTACAAAAAGCGGCTCCGCGCCGTACTCCCCTAGACCCGGTCGAGGCCTCCGCGCGGCGCGGCCATCGTAACAGCGTTGCAATTACGGCCTCATGCGATATCCTGGAAACAGAGATCCACATCGCGCCCGGCCCCTCGGGGGCGAACCAGCGGGGGAGATTCATGCACCGGACAACACCCGACTGCGGGAAACTGGAGAGCCCGGCAGACCAGAAACCATGGCCGAACAGGACGTTCAGGCGCATCGTTGAAGCGTTATTTCCCGCAGACCTGCGGCTCTTTGCCCGGGCCATCTGCTCCGGCCCACAGGCAGTCGGCGCCGCCTGCCCCAGCTCAAGACATCTTGCCGACTATATGGCCTCCCAGGCCGTTGCCGCCCCCAGGGGCTATATCGTCGAGCTCGGTGCGGGCACCGGCGTCGTAACCGCCTCGTTGCTGGCCCACGGGATCGCGCCGGAACGGCTCATAGTCGTTGAAAAATCGGCCTTGCTCGCCGCCCACCTGCGGGAACGGTTCCCTGATGTGACCATTCTGGAAGGCGATGCGGCGGACCTCGCGGACCTGCTGGGATGGCGCGCGCAGCGCGTGTCGACCGTGGTATCGAGCCTTCCCTTGAAGTCCCTGCCCAAAAGTACCGTGGATCAGATCGGTTCGGCCCTGGACGCCGTGCTGCCCAAGGGCGCCACGTTCATCCAGTTCACCTACAGCCTTCGCTGTCGCGCCATCGACTGGGCGCAGACCATCACCTGCCTGCACTCCCACACCATATGGCGCAACGTCCCTCCCGCCCGCGTGAATGTCTTCGCTTGGGGTGATGGCTAAAGGGCGGCCGTAGGGGCCGGGGCGGAACCCGCCCAACGGGCCCGCCCGCGACGACACCGCCCTTCATTCATGCCACGGGCGGCCACGCGCCCCATCAAAACAGAAAACGCGCGCCCAAGGCGTAGTCTGTGATCTCGGTCTGACTGAAAGGCTCGTTGCCCACGAAACCGCTCGACCCCACGACTACAGGCCCCGCCCCATACTGAAACTGGGTGAAGGTCGCACTCATGAAGATCGCCGAGTGGTGGGTGATAAAGAACTCGATCTCCGTCCCCGCGCGCCGCCACGGCTTGGGGCCCAGGCCCTCGGCAATCCCGAGCGCGGGCGCCGATATGGTGGGGTGGATCGTACGACCATAGGCGAGATTCACACTCGTCACCAGTCGGCGGAAGAATTCCATCTGCCAGAGGACGCCAAAAGCGGCATAATCATTACGGTAGCTCTCGTAATAGTCGTAGGGCGCGCTCACGCTCGCCGACTCGCTGCGGCCCCAATGATGGACACCGTAGCCTATATACGGTATGAGCATCATATCGTTCGCGACCATGAAGCCCTTGCCCAGGCGCAAGCCGATATCCGTCATATGCGCATTGTGGGGCTCGACGAGCGCCGCATTGCTTCCATTGATTCCACCGACATAGGCCAGGGAACCGGTCACCTGACTATAGGACACATGGAAATACATGTTTCGCGTGCCGGCGTTGCGCATGCCCGAGAGGGTGACGCGTCCGCCCTTTATGAACCCCGATTCGGTATCGAAATAAGGCCCATTAGGCGGCGAGAGGCGTTCACCGTACTCCACATGACGCTGGATGAAGGCGATGCTTGCGTTGTTATTGTAGTCGATGAGGGCGCGGGTCCCATGAACACGGGCCTGCGCACTCATAACCGGTAAAGCCCCCAACAGCACGGCAAAGACCATAGATCGGCCGCCCAATCGACACACCATAGACATTCCCCCTAAAAACACCCTATATCCTGTTGTTCGGAGCAGCCCCTTCAAGGGACCCCCGTGCCGGCACACCATGTGGCCACCTTTCTTGTGAGCTACGACATCACGGCTCGTCACACCCCGGAGATGCGCCCACGGGTGCCATTACGTCCGGTTCCAAATCCGTGCGCGCGGCCCATCGCCCTCATGCGACCCTTAAGGGTTATCGCCGTGACCCTTTGATTGTAGAACACTTTACGAAGGCGTCCAGCTATTGCGGGGCTGACGGAATTGGCCCGCGCGAGCGCTTCCCTGAAGCGGCCCCCGTTGCGGGCTTGGGGGTACAAGCGGTGCTCACGTGCCCGCAGACCGAACGGCCGGGGATGGGGGCTGCGCCTGCGTCTTGGAGTCTCCTTGAACCGTCAAGCGATCCCGCCACTCAAGGAGGCGTCCCAGAAGCCGGGCATCCACATAGGCCTGGGCCTCGAATCGCCCGGCGTAGGCCTCCTCTTCTTGGCGCAATGTGTAACATGTGTCGCCCCCGATATCCACGAAAACCGCGGGTATCCCGGCCTCCACAAAGGCGTAATCGCGCTTTAGAAAGAAGTCGGTACAACAGACGCCCAGAAAGGCGCGCGCGCCACGGCCTTTGAGCTCGGCCAGGGCCGCGCGCAGGTGTTCGAAGTTGGTAATCGTCATGACTGTGAGTTGTCGTTTTCGCGCAAGCGCATAGGCTTCTCCCACGGCGCAGCGTCCACACTCCGGGCAACCGTCCCGATGGCGCCACTTGCACCAGGTGGGCTTGGCGCAATAGGGCAGAAGCACTGCGTCAAGGGATGCGAGAATGGCATCGATGGAATCGGTACGATGGGGGCTGAAGACGCTGATCTGGCTTGCCGCGTCGAGACCCAACTCGCCACCGACAAGGAGGCGGGCCGCACAGAGATGCCCGAGATAGACAATGTCCGCAGGCTCCACGCCGATCATGTCAGGGCTCGCATCACCCAAGGCCTCCGCGAGCGCGGGCTCGAGCCGCGCGGCGTACGTCGATACCAACGAGGTCTCGATCCTGGAAAAGAGGACCGGATCGAGGCAGGCGACGGCACCCGCAAGGCGCGCCTCGCGTATAGTGGCCCCCGGATCGAGCCATGCGTCCAGATAGAGGACCCCGCCCGGGGTCTTCAAGAAGGCGGTGATGTCGGGCGGCGGCCTGGAGTCTTCCGTAACGACGTCGGCCCGACCAAGGACCGGTGGCGGCTCGTGACACCCCTGAAGATCAAGGGTTTGCGCAATGCGCGCCGTGATCCGGGCGCATAAGGTAGCGCTGCCCAGGTCGGGCACGAGTGTGCGCAGAGGCGCAAACCTCTGGCGCGCCGCGAGCAGCCCTTGTTCGGAGAGCTTTTCCAGCGGCAGGCGCAGGGTCTTTAATAGTTCTTCGACGTCGAGCGCGAGAGGTAGGGCCATCTCGAAGAGCATCACGCCCTCATGACGTATAAGGAAGGCGCTCGCCAACTTGCGGCCCGCAATGACAAGATCGTTGGGGGCCGCGAATACCGCGTCGATTCCAAGATCACGAAGGGCCGCGAGGAATGGCGCGCACAGGGTCGACATGAGCAGCGCCGGCGCCAGGTCCGCATAGTGGCCCACGGGGAGGGCGAGCGCGACGATCAGGGTGTTGGCATCGAGGGACAGGCTTCCGCCCCCCGTCCGACGACGTACGACCGGAAAGCGGTCCCCTATGTACGAGAGCCTCAGTGCGCGGTGGGGGTCCTCGAAGGCCCCGATAAGGGCGCAACGCGACAGACGTGCGAAGCCGACCACAGTCTCACCGCTCGAGGCTCGCGCCCATAACCCGGTCTCGTAGGCGCCGAAGTGGCTAGGCTCCAAGCCCGGTGCCTCGTGCCAGGCAAGCATCATGCGAGATGGCTGCGGCCGGCCACACCCCGCCAATAGCCATTGGCTTCCTGCCCACCCGTCAGAGGCGCGAGGCGGGCCTGACCCTCCGCGACCGTATAGCGCCCCCCCAAGACTCCCGCGAAGGCATCGATCACAAGTGCGGTATCGCGGGCCTCCGGCATGATGCGCAGAATATCGACGCGCGCGCGGCGCATGGTGTCGATCTCGGCGAGGTAGTTTATAGGCTGCGCGGCGTGGATCTGCAGACCGTTCAACGTGAGAAACGCATCATCCTCCTGGGTACGGACCACCACGCCCTCCGGTTCCCGTTCGCACACCCACTCGCAATGATCCTTACCGCGATCGGCGTTGCGAGCGCTGAAACAACGAGCCGAGTAGGCGAGCGCCGGGCGGCCAAAGGCCAAGAGCTCGCACTCTATGCCTGGGGGGCCCGCGGCACGCAGAGTCGCCAGGGCCTCGCCGCTCAACTCCAAGGAGGCCACGAAGCGCGTGGCACCCGCGTCGGCAAGGATGGCCAAGGCATCCTCGTTATACACGTTGAGCGTGGCCCCAGCGACGAAGGGCGCGCGGCGCGACAGCGAGACTGCGCTCATGTCATTGGCCTCGATGGGGAAACGACCGTTGTCGCAGAGCCTGCGGGTCGCCTTGAGCTCCGCCTCTCCATCGACGAGCACCAGGCTCGACAACACGACCTCCTTGCCGCGGGCCACAAGCCTTTCGGCGATCGCCATCCAGTCAGCCAAGGCGGGGCCCCGCCGCTTGTAGCAAACCGTCTCACCCAAATAAACGATATCGACGGGCGTGTCAGCGATCATGTCATAAAACGCTGTGACCATCTCTCGCGGCCAGAAAAACGGTATGGGCGCAAGCGCTAATCTCATCGCCAGGGCCTATGGAAGGCGCCCAAGGTCTCTTGGCGGCCTTCGGATAGGACCGTCAAGGCCTCCGCCCATTCGGGACGGACCGCGAACCCTTGCGGGTCGCGCGCGCAGGCGTCCAGGGCGGCACGCATAACAGACGTCACGCGCGCCACATAGGACGGTGATCGCTGACGACCTTCGATCTTGATAGCGCGTACCGGGATCTGTGCGAGCTCACCCAAGATAGGCAAAACATTGAGGCTGGTCGGCTCTTCGAGGGCGTACGCCACACGGTTGTCGACCTTGAAGCGCCCTTTACAGATCGTGGGATAGCCCGCCTTTTCGGTCTTGGCGAAGGCGTCGATCAATATGCCATTCAGGCGCACGCGGCGGCGCCCGCCATCTTCTTCCCAGCGCACGGACGATGCCGGCGAACACGCC
>JAKAXK010000073.1 GCA_021827145.1 Pseudomonadota bacterium | reverse complement strand
CTCGGGCACACTACGCAAAAAACCGCGCTGCGCCTTTCGGATTACACCCCCACGCAATCGCGTTTTGAGATCACGCCCGAAAAACGCGAAATAATTCAATAGCGATACGACCGCCATGATCTTGGCCGGCACGGGTTCGAGTACAACCGTGTAGGCGACCCAAAGCCACGCGAGCCACGCTAAATACCGCACCTTCACCGGGATCACGAAAAACAGCAGGATGCTGAATTCGGGATCGATGGTGGCAAATGCCAGAAATATCGAGAGATTCAAGTAGGTGGCAGTGGCGCTTGCACCCGCCAGCAACGCCCCCAGGATACTGAATGCCACGCCTGTGAAGTAGTAGACGTTGAAACGAAAATTCCCCCACTCTTCTTCAAGACGCGCGCCAAGCAAATAATAGAAATAGAGAATGAAAAAGACCCAGATCGAGAAAGACGGTGGAATCAGGATGAAACTGATCACCCGCCAGATCTGACCATGGGCGATCAGTGCTGGACTGAAAAACAACTCCGAGAGGATGTTATGGCCATTTGCCGTGCGTGACAGCAGAAACACCACACCCTGAGCACCGACGATATACGCCATCAAATTGCTGATAGCGTAGCGACCGAACCGCCTCTCGAGCTTGCTCAGTATCCGCACCCGCGTCCCCCTTATTTTTAGCGCCACGCGGACATCGCGCGGCGACATATCTTTGCGCCCGGTGAGTCCGCGCGGACGAGTCATGCGTGCTGGCGCGCAAGACCCTTCTGGTCGCCCATTCTAGCGGATTTTTGGCCTATCCAGAACCGCGGCGTGCATGGAATGCGGCCCATAGCGTCGTCGTACGGCAGTCCATCTGCCTTTTGGGCCGCTCTTGCCACCCCCCGTGCCGGTTACCCTGAGGGCGGCGCAGCCACAGCCGAAGTGCCGTCGCCCCGCGCCATGATATGCGCGGCCAGAGCGCGGGCCTGCGCCAGCTCACCCTGATAGATGCGCGTCCCTCTGTCACTACCGATCTGGCTCGTGAGCGGCAGCAACAAGGACCGTCCACCGTGATGCACGCGCACACGCACGGTCATGGAGAGCCCGGGACGCAAGGGGTGAGCGGCGAGATCCGAGGCCTTAAGGCCGATACGCACGGGCACGCGCTCCACGATATGAATATAGTTTCCGGTGGCGTTGTCCGGAGGCAGGATGCTAAAGGCGCTCCCAGCCCCCGGCGCAAGCCCCAGCACCACACCTCGGTAGACGACGCCGGAGCCATAGTAAGCGCTCGTCAGTCGTACGTGATCCCCCGGGCGCACATCGCGCATGCGCGTCTCCTTGATATTCGCGATCACCCACAGGTGGGCGAGGGGCACGATAGTAAAGAGTCGCTCGCCCGGATGGACTTGCGTGCCCGGGTAGACCGCCCGACTACCCACGAAACCCGACATCGGCGCCCGGATGATACGTCGCTGCCAGGCCAGATCCGCGGCCTCGACGCGCGCCACCGCCATGCGGACCCGCGGATTATCGGCCACGGTGGTGCGACGCACGAGGGCCTGGGCGGCCGCAAGCTCCGAGCGCGTCTCTCCGACCCGCGCATTCAAAGCACGGATACGCAGCATCGTATCCTCCACCCGCATGGCCGACACCGCGCCCACGGCCTGCGATCGGCGATAGCGCCCCAAGTCCCGGATCAGGCGTTCGCGCTTCCAAGCCAAACCCTTGAGATGCCAGCGCAGCGCCTGTACGCGGGCAAACAAGGCCCGCACGTGACGAGCCGAGAAATCGAGTGAGGCGGAGGCGCGGGTCAGGGCAATACGCGCCCGTGCCCCCTGTAGAACACACAGCCGCTCCCCCTTATGCACAAACTCCGTCCGCCGCACGAACACCACCGAGGCGGTTCCCACGGTCTGCGCGTCGATGGGCACCAGATCCCCTGTCACATAGGCATCGTCGGTGACGGCTTGATGGCGCCCCACGAGTTCCCAATACAGAAAGACCCCAAGCAGGGCAAGCATGATCAAGGCGATCGCCCAAGGCGCACGACCCGTTCGCGCCGCATTGTCCGGGGCCGCGCCCTCAGCCGGCCTGTCCATCAATTGCCTCCTCTATATCCACCCATGTCACAACCTGCGTCTCGCGTAACGCGATCGCGCGCAGCCGTTCCCGGCGCCACGCCCAATCCGCTTGCAAAAGCGGAATGCGATTCGTGAGCCCCGCACGGAAGGCCTGCTCGGCCAGCGCCCTTTGCCGCCACGCGGCGTGCAAGGCTTGTGCCTCTGATCGGAGATCGCGGGACACGCGCCGCCAGCGCGCCACCCGGTCGGCGACCTCGCGCACCGCATCTACGAGCGTGCCCTGATACTGGGCGCGCGCCTCCGTAAACGCCGCCTTCTCTTTGGCAAGCCCTGCCCGCAGGGTCCCACCCTCGAAGATCGGTAGCGTCACAGTCGGTCCGATGGCGCGCGCGAGATTGGCGGGATCGAAGAGATCGGCCAGCGAAATGCTGTTCCAACCCGCGAAAAAGGCGATATTGATGTCGGGATAGAACGCCGCACGGGCCGCCCCCACCCGTGCCGCCGCGGCCGCCACGAGCTTGCGCGCGCTTTCGACATCGGGCCTGCGCGCGACGAGCGCCAAAGGGAGGGTCACGGGCAAAGGTAACCGTACCGCCCCTGGCAAGGTCCCAAGGGTCACACCGCGACCAAACGCCGGGCCCCGTCCGGCCACAGCCCCCAAGGCATCGCGAAGGTGAATGAGGGTGGTGGCCGCCTGGCGATACCCCTGATCGGCGCCATCCAAGGCCTGCTCGGCTCCATAGAGGGGGCGCGCGCCACTCAAACCATAGCGCCGGCGCATCCGCGCCAAACCCAAGAGCTCACGTGCATCGTGACGTATCGCCGCCCAACACGCCGCTTGGTCGCGCATCGCCTCCGCCGCAAAATAGATACGCGCCACCTGAGCCGCTACAAGGAGACGCGCCCACGCGCGATCGGCCTTGGCCGCCTGCGCTACCCCAAACGCCGCGCGAACCTCATCGTTGACGCGTCCGAACCCTGTCACGTGCCAGCGTCCAACGACGGGATCGACCTCGCCATAAAGAATGCTTTGACCGTTGACGGGGCCATGAAGGCCATCCCTCGAGAAGTGGTCGGCCATCGTGCGTCCGATGGCCGACACATGCAGCCGCCCGGCCCCGCGCGTTAGGCGAAGTTCCGCGCGGGCCACGCGAGCGCGCGCCGCCGCTTCCACGAGCGATGGATTGCCTCGCAGCGCAGACGCCACCGCGACATCGAGCGCGCGGCTGCCAAGCACGCGCCACCAGCGCGGCTGCCCCTCGGGCGATCCCGGCCGCGTGGGGCCGACAGCCACAGAGCCGTGCGGATGCCACGGCCAAGACGTTGGCTGGGGCACGCGTGGCCATTGCGCACAGGCGGCGACGAGCGCGGCGAGGACCATCACGAAAGCGCGCCTCACGGTTCGACGAGCTCCTGAGCGGCAAGTCGCACGGGCGCGTCCGTTTCGGCAAAGATCACGGGGCGTGCGACCAGACACAGGCCCGCCAACACAAAGAAACTCCACATGGCAATAAAGAACACCTCACCCATGGCAAGCACGCTCGCGGCATGACCCAGGGCGTGCGCGATGACCTCATGCGCGACCGATGGCCGCAGACCATGCGCCGCGAACACCCCCTCGAGTCGCGCGATATGCGCCCGCGCCGCACGGTCGGCCTCGCCGACGAAGTGTCGATGCACGATGTCGCGCACCTCCCAGAGAATCGCGAACACCGGGATGCCAAGGGCCTGACCCGAGACTCGCATCAAATTCAAAAGAGCGCTTGCCCTAAGCTCGGCCGATCCGGCAAGCCCCGAAAGACCGATGGCCGCAAACGGCGGAAACAGGGCGCCGACGAAGACACCGGCGACTACTTGCGGCCAGAGCAAGGCGTCGAAAGAGGCATTGCGATCATAGGAGGCCACGAAACCGCAGCTCACGCCCATACCGACCAGGGCGAATACGCCGATCAGCCGCGGATCGATGCGCGTCATCCAGCGGTGGGTGAAGATCGAGGCGAGCTTCGAAAAGATCGCCATGGGCAGGATCAATAGTCCCACCCAGAGCGGCCCATAACCCATGGTCACCTCATACTGGATCACGAAAATGGCCATGAGCCCCTGGAACAAAAGGGCCGTCAGGAAGAGCCCAAGCGCTCCCACGGAAAAATTCCAGCGCGCGAAGAGCCCCATGTCCACAAGCGGCTCGGCTTGCTTGCGCTCCCAAAGGACTAGCAAGACGAAGGCCGTGAGACTGGCCAGGCCCAAGAACTGAACGGTGGGCGCACGCCAGAAATCGCGCACCTCCGCCACATCGAGGGTCCAAACGGCACCGGCCAGCGTGCCGAGCAGCAGGATCAAGCCGAGCCAGTCCATCGGGCGCGGCTTCAAGCCGCTGTCGTGACGGAGTACCACGACCGTACATAAGGCGGCGACCGCGAGCGCGATCGGGACATTCAGGATAAAGAGCGCCCGGAACCCGAACACCTCGATCAGAATCCCCCCGAGCGTCGGTCCGAGGGTAAACGGCATGAGCGCCGCCACACCCCACAGGATGAGCCCTGCATTACGCTGATCGGGGCGATAGTGGCGCAACATGACGCGCAGCGACACGGGGACGGTTACGCCCCCCGCAAACCCTTGCGCCCCCCGCGCCAGCAGAAAGATCCAGAAGTCATGGGTACTTGCGCACACGGCGGAGGCCAGCGCGAAGACCAGGAAGGCCCCCACGAGCGTATGCACTTCACCGAAACGTCCCGCCAACCGGGGGGCGACAGGAAAGGACGCCGCCATGGCGACAAAAAAATTCGCCTGCGTCCAGTCGCCATAACTGATCGCCCGACCCAGCGCCCCGGCCGCGTAGGGGATCATCGGCAGATAGGCGCCGGTATTGAAGAGTACGAGGAAATGCCCCACACCCAAGGTGAGATTGAGCACCAAGAAATGGAGAGGATCCAGAGGCGCGCGTGCCTTGCCGCTCACCCGACCACCCCTGCTGTCCTTACCACCCAATGCGGCCCCACCGATCAAAGTGCGCGCATTCTAAGGACGGTGCAACGCGATCTCAAATCGGTTATATTGACATGATTTATCGGAAAAACCGATGGATATCGACGCCGATCAGCTCCTGACCTTCCTTGTCGTCGCCGAACAGGGCAGTCTCACCGCCGCCAGTCGGATCTTATACCGCAGCCAGCCGGCCATCTCCGAACGTCTTCAGAAACTGAGCACGCAGGTCGGCGAACCCCTGTACCGTCGCGAGGGGCGCGGCATCCGCTTGACGGCCGCGGGCGCGGCGCTCCTGGAACCCGCACGCAAACTACGCGCGGCGCTCGAGGATACCGCGCAAACCATCGTGCGCCGTCGTCGTTTACAGAACGACGACCTGCGCATCGCGGCCACGCCGACCCTCGCGCACTACTTCCTGCCCGTGCTGGTGGCAACCTTCCAGAAGCACCATGCACGCGTGCGGGTGCACTTGAAGAGCGACATCACCGACCGCCGACAGATTGCCGTGGGTGACTGGGATCTTCTCTTCTTTGATGGCGGCTTTGATCGAGATCACCTCCCTCCCTACTACACGGTACGGCCCTGGCGGGACGAGCCGATTGTCTGCGTGGTCGGCCCGCAACATCCCTTGTTGCGCCTGCCTGAGGTCGATTGGCCCGACGCCCTGCGCTTCCCGGTGATCTGGCGCGATGACGGCCCGGGCGTGCGCGAGGCGCTTGCCGCCGAACTAGCGGCCCGCGGCTTGGCGGCGCCCTTCCTGCTCGAGGTCGGGGGCGTGGATGCGGTCGGCGCGGCGGTCGCAGCCGGTGCCGGCATCGGCTTCGTTGCCAAAAGCGTGCTCGCGCAGCGCCCGGACTGGCAGGTGAAACCCCTGATCCTACCGGGCACCGAGGCCCTCCATTGGACACTCTATGTCGCGGCCCCCGAGCCCTCCTATCAATCCGCCGGGGTACGCTCCTTCCTGGCGCTGCTGTCCGAAGAGACCTCGTCTCAGGCCGCTTTTTGACGCGACCACCTGAACGACACTCGTACCCCGCACCTTACATGGGTGCGTCTACGGGAGCGCATCCAGACCTCGCAAATTGAGGGGCCCGGTTAGAGGACCGGTCGGGCTTGTGCGGGAAATGTTGGCGCGTTCCCACACCCCTGATCCAGCAAGGCACTTTCGGTGTACCCCAATGCGCGGAGGGGCTTCGGGTCGGGATGCAGCCAAGCCGGACCCGCCCGCGCCCTTCTTGCTGGGCCGGGACCGATCACCAGGTCAATACGCGCCCCGCTTGGGCGAGCGACGGCAAGGCCGCGCTCGGAGTCAGAAGCGGCATCTCGCGGAAAAGATCGGCGGCGGTCATGCCGTTCAATTCGAGCGACTGCGCGCAGCCGATCATGCGGACACCATTGTCAGAGGCAAGCTTCATGAAGTCCGCCACGCTCTTGCCGCCCGCCAAGGGGAAGATGGTTTCGGCCACGCCCTTTTTCAAAAGCTCCGTGGCAGGTCCCGTGAAATACATCAGAACACCCCGCTCGTCCGCGGCGGCCGTGGAGGCCAGGAAAAACGCCGATGGCAGGCGTTTCGGGTTTTCGGGACCCGTGATAAGAATGATCACGAGATCAAGCCTTTCGGTATCGCCCATAGTAAACCTCCTTCAGCCTACGGAATGAACAAGGAACGGCATCGCGCACCGTCCCCGCGCCGGACATCCTCGTCTCCTTGTGCGGCCAAGCCGCATGCCCCCTCGCCCGCCCTACGACCGCACACTCTATCGTAGCCCCGAGACCGGGGGCATCGACCCAAGAGCCGCCGCCGAGACCTTCGGGGAACTGCGGCCTGAGGCTGGCCCCCGCAGATCGCACAAAGCCCCACGCGCCTTACGCAGGTCGTGCCTCATAGCCCTCCGCTGCGACGGCCTCCGCCAGCTGATCGGCATTCGCGCTCCCCTTGACCACGCCTTCGCCGCGTTCGAGATTCACCTCCACCGATTCGACCCCCGGCACCGCCTTCAAGGCCGCCGTGACCGCCGCCACGCAGTGACCGCACGTCATTCCCGTGATCTGCAAGGTTGTAACGCTCATCGTCTTCTCCTTTTTGTCGTGAATGTGTCCATGGTTCCCGTCGTGACATTCAAAAGGCTTGGGATGACTGCGCTCCCGGGCTCGGCACGGACGCCACGGGGTTCATGTCCTCGGGGATTTTCGATCCCTTGAAACGCCGCAGCCTCAGGCTGTTGGTTAGAACAAAGACGCTCGAGAACCCCATAGCGAGACCCGCAATCATGGGGTTCAATTGAATACGAAACATCGGATAAAAAAGCCCGGCGGCGAGCGGGATCAAGGCGATGTTGTAAAAGAATGCCCAAAAGAGATTCCCACGTATCGTCGAGAGTGTGCGACGCGAGAGGTCCACCGCCGTCACAAGGGCGCCAAGCGAGCCCTTGATCGTCACGTCGGCGGCCTCCATGGCGACATCCGTGCCGCTTGCCATCGCAATCCCGACGTCCGCCTGCGCAAGCGCCGGGGCATCGTTTAATCCATCCCCGACAAAGACCACCTTGTGCCCTTCGCGCTGTAAGGTCTCCACCGCCTGCGCCTTGGTCTCCGGCAAGACTTCCGCCAGGTAATGTTCGATACCCAACACCGAAGCAAGCCGCCCTACCGCCGCCTGCGCGTCACCGGATATCATGACAATGGCCAAGCCGCGTTCGCGCAAGGCACGCACGACGCCCTGCGCCTGCGGCCGTGGCGTATCCGCCAGCGCGATCAATCCGCTTACGCCCTCGCCGTGGGCCGCGAAGATCACGGTCTTGCCGTGCGCCTCGAGATCGCGTGCCACGCCCTCAAGCTCCCCGAGAGCGATATCGGCCTCGGCCAGCAGTCGCCGCGTCCCCACCAACAGCCGCTGTCCATCGACCTCCGTCTCGATACCGTATCCGGGTCGCGCCTTGAACCCGGAGACCGCGCGCGGCGACACAGCCCCGCCCTTCGCTGCCTCCACAATGGCTCGCGCCAGCGGATGCTCGCTCCCCATTTCAGCCCCCGCCACGAGACCCAAAAACGCATCGCGGTCCCCGTCGGCCACCACCACGTCGGTCACGACCGGGCGGCCCTCGGTCAAAGTGCCCGTCTTGTCGAAGACGACCGTGTCCACGCGGCTCAGCGCCTCGAGCGCTTCACCCTTACGATAGAGTACGCCCAACTCCGCGGCGCGCCCCGTGCCCACCATGACCGCAGCGGGTGTTGCAAGCCCCATGGCGCAGGGGCACGCCACGACCAGAACCGCGACGGCGCTCACGAGCCCGCCCGTGAGACCCGCCGCGCCATCCGCTATCAACCACCCGGCGAAGCTCGCCGCCGCGGCCACCAAGACCGCCGGGGTAAAGATCGTGACCACGCGATCGGCGAGCCCCTGGATCGGCAGCTTCGAGCCCTGCGCCCGCGCCACCAAGCGAATGATCTGTGCGAGCACAGTCTGCGATCCGATCGCGCTCGCCTCAACCTCCAGAACGCCGTATTGATTGATCGTGCCGCCCACCACGCGGTCACCCGGGTGCTTGGCCACAGGCATGGGTTCCCCGCTCAACATCGCCTCGTCGACATAACTCTCGCCGGCGCGCACCACACCATCGACCGGGATATGTTCGCCGGGCCGCACACGCACGCGCTCGCCCGTCTGTAGCTCGGCGATCGGCACCTCCTCCTCGCGCTCGCCTTGCAATCGCCGCGCGACTTTCGCCTGTAGACCGGCGAGTCGCCGGATCGCCGCCCCCGTGCGTCCCTTGGCCAGCTCCTCCAGATACTTCCCGGCCAGGATCACGGTCACGATGACCGCCGCCGAATCGAAATAGAGATGGCGCGCCCCGGTCGGAAATCCCTGCGGCCAGATGAGCACCAGCAGACTGTAGGCGAACGCGGCACCGGTCCCGGTCATGACCAGGCTATTCATATCCGGGGAGAGGTGACGATAGGCGAGCCAGCCCGGGCGGAAGAAGCGACGGCCCGGACCAAACAGCACCACCGCCGTCAAAGCCGCTACGAGCCACGACCAGAGATGCGCGGGCGCGACCGCCGCCAGGGCCCGCCCGAATGCCGGCGCGAACACCGGACCCATGGACAAGACCACCACCGGCAGCGTCAGGACCCCGGCGAGCATGACATCGCGCCGCAGCTCCGCCGCCGCCTGCGCCTGCGCATCGCCTCGGGTGTCATCCTCAAGTCCCGATCGCGCCAACGCCTTGTACCCGGTCTGCGCGATCGCCGTACGCACCGCGCCCTCGTCCAGCGCGCCTTCCAGATAACGGATATGGGCCTGCTCGGTGGCGAGGTTCACGGACGCATCGATCACGCCGGGCAGGCCCTTGAGCGCACGCTCCACGCGCCCGGCGCACGACGCGCAGGTCATGCCGCCCACACCGATCTCGAGCTCGCGCACGAGCGGCTTATAACCGCGCGCACGCACCGCCTCCGCAAGATTCGCGGGCGTAGTCGCGGCGGGATCGTACGCTACGGTCGCGCGCTCGTTGGCGAGATTCACCACGGCCGATGCGACCCCGGGGACCGCCTTTAAGGCGCGCTCCACACGCGCCACGCACGAGGCGCAGGTCATGCCGCCGATGCCGAACTCTATCTCGCGATTCATGACACCTCCGCGCAATCATCGTCGGCATTCAAGGCCGCCAGGATGGGACATTCGGAGGCCGGGCCTTCGCCGTGGCAGCGCTCGCTCAGACGCTCGAGCCCCTGTTTCATGCGCTCCAGGTCGCGAATGCGCCGATCGATGTCGCGCCGCTTTTCGTCGGTAAGACGTTTCACGTCGGCGGCACGCGCCGTGCGCCCCTCGTTCAGACCGAGCAGCACAGCGATCTCCTCTAACGAAAACCCCAACTCCTGGCAGCGCCGAATGAAGCGCAGACGCCGCAACTCCGCCTCTCGATATAAGCGGTAGCGACCGCGCGTGCGCGCTGCGGGCGTGATCAAGCCGAGCGCCTCATAGTAACGCAAGGTTCCGGCACCCATCCCGGCCCGTCTAGCCAACACGCCGATCGTAATGAGCTCCATCGCGCCACCCCCGTATGCTGCTAGTCTACACCCTACAGTTAACTATAAAGTCAAGGGTGGGAAGCGCCATGGGGCCCACGGCCGTCATAAGTGGAGTGGTGGGCCAGAATCGACACGCAGCCCCGTGGAACCCCGGTCAGGGAACGGGCCGCGCCTTCATGGAGATCGCCCGAATGGTCCAGAGCAGCCCATGCGGCTTCATCGGTACGCCCTCATGGACGATGATCGCACCCGCCCGGTTACGGTAGACCAAGGTCGGTACAAGCTCGGGGCCTGTGAGCTCAAGCACGCGATTATTAATCGCCACGGCCCGCGCCCAACGACCGCGTACAGGCACGGGCGCGATACCCCCTCCGTGCAGCCGCCCGCGCCGAAAATCCGCCTCGTTACGCCGGAGAGCCTGGAGCGGCCGAGACGCCCCGAGTATGGCAACCGCCTTGCCCGGGCTCGAGGCATGCAGAAAACCCGTGACGATCCAATGGACGCGCAGATGGCGCGGGCCGATCAAGGGCTGCAGTTGCTCAAACAGGGTATGACAGAAGGGACAATTGGGATCGACGAAAATGTAGAGATCGCGCGGACCGTTTCCTTGCACGATACCATGGGCTTGATGACGGACCGCGCGCCACACGGCATGCGGGCCCTGCCCCGGGAAACTCAAGGACGCCTGAGCCTTCGGCCAGGGGACTAAAAGGGCGATCGCAAGACAAGCCCACAGGAGCGCTCGCGCGCCTTCCACAACGCCGGCCCGTAACGGGCGTTCTTCCCCCATCATCCCCCCTTTTTTCTTCAACAACCTTCCCCGGCACTCGAGAGCGGGGCGCACCGTCCGGGGCGAACCCCTGGCCTACGTAAGCGCCACCGAATCACAGCCCGAGATCCCCCGCGGCCCGCCTATACTCGCACTGTGATGGGAGAATGGGAAGCCGCGACGCGTGCACCCAGGCCTCGCCCCCAAGCCCGGCGCTCACGGGCGCGACGCGGCCTCTTTCGTGGGTGATCGAAGTCGTCCGGGCCCCATGACCCCGATCATCATCCCCTTATTATAGTGCTGGGACCGATATCTAATCCCGCAATGCCGTCGCGAGCGGGTTCGTGTTGAGTGGGGGCGTGGCCTTCCTGCATCAATTGCGCATACCAGCGACGTACGCCGCGGATGTTGCGCCCCAGCACGCGACACGACTTGGTTCGATGCGCCAAGGCGTTCTGCACGTAGGGGTCTTGGTCTGTGCTTGGCAATAATGCGGGCAGCGTCAGGTGGCCCAACGCGAGGCAACCTGTTTCCCGA
>JAKAXK010000221.1 GCA_021827145.1 Pseudomonadota bacterium | reverse complement strand
TGTGCACCGTGGCGGCGGTCACGAGCAGACCCTGGTTCGTGCAGATATTGGAGGTCGCCTTGGATCGGCGGATGTGTTGTTCGCGCGCCTGCAAGGTGAGCGTGAAGGCCTCGTGACCGGCGACATCCACCGTGCGCCCGACGACGCGTCCAGGCATCTGGCGGACGTGCTCGCTCCGACAGGCCATGAAGCCGAAGTAGGGTCCGCCCGAGGACAAGGGCGCGCCGAGCGGCTGCCCCTCGCCGACTGCGATGTCACAACCTGGGCCCCACATTCCCGGCGGCGCAAGCAATGCGCAGGAGACGGGGTTCACGAGTCCTATGGCCACGAGACCGTGATCCCGGGCCAAGGCAGTCAAGGCATGCACGTCCTCCAGACAACCGAAAAAGTTCGGCTGGGGGATGACGAGCGCCGCGGCCCCGTCGAGACGCGCCTTCAGGGCCTCCAGGTCGGTCGTGCCATCGGTGCCCATGGGCACGATCTCGAGCGTGATCGACTGCGCCGATACCACCGCCTCCACGACTTTGCGGTAGAGGGGGTGAACGGTTTCGGGAATCAGCACGCGTCGCGACCGGCCATGCAGCCGCACGGCCATCAACACGGCCTCGGCCAAGGCCGATGAGCCGTCATAGAGGCTGGCGTTGGCGACATCGAGACCGACAAGGCTCGTAATCATCGTCTGGAATTCGTAGAGCACCTGCAAGGTGCCCTGGCTCGCCTCGGCCTGATAGGGCGTATAGGCGGTATAGAACTCGCCGCGGCTCGCGATCTCCCAAACCGCCGCCGGAATGTGGTGCTCATAGGCGCCGGCGCCCAGGAAGGTCAGGAACTCGCCGTCAACGGCGGCGCGCTCACGCATGAGGCGACTCACCTCTTGTTCCGTTATCGCCTCCGGCACGCCGGCAAGCGGCGCTGAACGCAGCCGCGATGGGATCTCATCGAAGAGATCCTCGACCGAGGCCGCGCCTATGGTCTCAAGCATCGCGTCCCGATCGGCCGCGGTATGGGGGATGAAGGGCATGATCTAACCTTCGGAGGCCAGCAAGGACTCGTAGGCGGCAGCGTCGAGGAGTGCGCGGACCGCCTCAGGATCATGGGGTCGCAATTTGAAGAGCCAGCCCTCCCCGTAAGGATCGCTATTGAGGGTCTCGGGCGCACCGGCCAGCGCCTCGTTCACCTCAGTGACCTCGCCCGCGAGCGGAGCATACACATCCGACGCGGCCTTGACGGATTCGACGACCGCGCATTCCTTGCCGACCACAAGCTCGGTCCCGGGCTTCGGGAGCTCGACGAATACCATATCGCCCATGAGATCCTGGGCGTGATCGGTGATGCCGACCACGATATCGGCACCTGCCGCGCGGACCCACTCGTGGCTCTTCGTGTAGCGCAAATCCCCCGGTACTTTACTCATCTCTCCTCCCGTCTATAGATCGATCAGGACGCGTCCGTGGCGCACAAAAGGGGGCGCGACCAGCCGTGCGGCCAGCGCCTGCCCGGAACGTCCGGCAAGCGCGCAGACCTCCCCGTCCAAAGCCGCGAGCGGTACCCGGACGAGACCGATACCGCGCGATAGGGTCGGCGAGAAGCTCCCGCTCGTCACCGTCCCCACGCCAAAGGACCCTCGCACCTCCTGGCCCGCGCGCACCACCCCCGCTCCCTGCAGGACGAGGCCTGTAAGCCTACGCGCAAGACCCTGCGCACGCTGCCGCAAAAGGGCGGAACGGCCGATAAACTCGCGATCGGTGGCGAGATTGACGGTCCAGGCGAGGCCCGATTCGAGCGGCGAGACCTGTTCATCCATCTCATGTCCGTAAAGATTCATTCCGGCCTCAAGCCGCAGGGTGTCACGGGCGCCGAGCCCCGCGGGAGCGACCCCCTGGGCCACGAAACGCGTCCAGAGGGCCGCGACTTCATGCGCGTCGACGAGCATCTCGAAGCCCTGCTCGCCCGTGTACCCCGTGCGCGCCACGAAGCTGTCCCCCGTGAATGCAGCATGGAAGGGGGGCAAACGACCGAGGGCGGCGAAGGCGGCGGCATCCAGCACCCGTGAGGCCGCGGCGTCGGCCTGCGGCCCCTGCACGGCGATCATGGCCAGATCGGGGCGCGGCGCGATGTCGACGGCAAACGCCCCCGCATGCCCGCGCAGCCAAGCAATGTCGCGCTCGGCGGGGCCGGCGTTAACGATCAGACGAAACCAGTCGGGGGCGATGAAGTAGGTTATAAGGTCGTCGAGCACGCCCCCCTGCTCGTTCAGGAGACAGCCGTAGAGGGCCTTTCCGGGGACCGCGAGGCGGTCCACATCGTTGGCAAGCACGTGGCGCAAGAAGTCACGGGCGCGCTCCCCGCGAACCTCCACCGCACGCATATGGGATACGTCAAAGATGCCGGCCTGGCGGCGGACAGCGTGGTGCTCGGCAATCTGGGAGCCATAGTGGAGGGGCATATCCCAGCCCCCGAAATCCACGATACGGGCGCCCGCCTTGACGTGCTCTTCATATA
>JAKAXK010000220.1 GCA_021827145.1 Pseudomonadota bacterium | reverse complement strand
GGCAACAAAAACGAGACCACGAGCACGACGCAGCCCGTACAGACCAGGGAGGCCGCGGGCGCGCACGCGCGCCCTGACCGCCTCGCGCGGCAGGCGGTGCGGGCGGCGAGCCTTGGAATGTTTCTCGACGGCTTCGACCTCAGCATTATGGCGATCGCCTTGCTGCCCCTGCGGGCCGACTGGCGCCTCGACGCCGGGGCGATCGGGAACCTCATGGCCGCGGCCCTTATCGGGTCGCTCGTGGGTGGCCTCGTGGGCGGCCGCATGGTCGACCGTTTCGGGCGCCGCGCCTTGCTCCTTCCCAATGTGGCCTTGTACGCGCTCGGGGCGCTGGCAAGCGCCGCCAGTATGGGCCTCACCAGTCTCTGGTTCGGCCGCTTCATAGTCGGGCTCGCCATCGGCATGGACTACCCGCTGGTAGCCACGGTCGTCGCCGAATATAGCGCCCAAGACGCGCGCGGACGAGGGTTCGCGGGCATCAATGTCGCGTGGTACCTCGGGGCCCTGGCCTCGACTGTCTTGGGGCTCGCGTTGCTTGCTATCGGACCCGACTCCTGGCGGTTCATGCTCGGCGCTGCCTTGCTGCCGGCGCTGGTATTACTGTGGTTGCGCCGCCGCATCCCGGAATCGCCACGCTGGCTCGCCCGTCATGGCCGACGTGTGCAAGCCGACGAGGCCCTGCGGCGGCTGCACCCCGACTGGAGTACCCTACAAATCGATCAAGCGCTCACGGGCTTCGAAGGAACGCGGCGGCCACTGCGTGACCTACTGCGCGCCCCTTGGCGCGCGAGGCTTGCCTTGAGCCTCATTCCCTGGACCTGTCTCGATATCGTGGGCCTTGGTATCGGTCTCTACTTTCCGCTCGTTCTGCGCATGCAAGGGCTGGCGGGCAACAACACCGCCGCCTCCGCGATCAATGCCGCCTTCCTATTGGTATCGACACTCGGCATCCTGTTCATCTACAAGCGCCTGGACCGCTGGGGTCGCATCCCCTTGCAGTTTGCCGGATTCATACTCATGAGCGCAGGGCTGATCGTGTTTGCGTTCGGTATCGCCTTCCATGAGGCATTGAACGTCTACGCAGGCTCCGCTGTCTATTCCCTAGGGACAGGCATCGGTCCGGGGGTGACTGCCATGGCACTGGCCGTAGAGATATTCCCGACCGAATTACGCGCGAGCGCAGGCGGCCTTGCTACGGCCGTCTCACGCCTGGGCGCCGCGATATCGGCCATCCTCTTCCCGCGCCTCGAGAATGCCTTGGGGCTCGCGAATGTCTTGATCCTCATGGCCGGGGTCGCTTTGGTGGGTGCCTGGGTGACGCGCCTTTACCCAGTGGAGCCCGCAGGCCGAACCCTGGAGGCCCTGGAGGGGCGCGGTGAATGACAGCCCATCATGCGTTGATTGGAGCCCGAGAGGCACCTCGATCCGAGATGGTCAGAAGGTGCCTAACACCAAGAGGCAGGCGGCGTGCGCATCACAGTACGGCGTGCGCCGCCACGCTCTGGCACCTGCCATCGCCGTGACCATCCTTTTGCTCAGCGCCTGCGCGCGCCCCTCAGTACGTACCCCAACTCCGCACGGGCTCGCCTCAGGTCCGCCCCTGGGCGTGCTGCGCGAGGGCTGGCATACGGGTCTCGTGGTCCCGGAAACCGTGCTTTCGGGCGCGCTCTACCCCCTGCGTGCAGGCCTCGCGGGGGATCCTTTCGCGGTCATAGGCTGGGGAGAGCGACGCTATTACATGGCCCGCCACCCGGGTCCGCTGACCGGCCTAGCCGCCCTTTTTCCGTCGCGGAGCGTGGTCTACGTCGAGGGCTGGCAGCCACGTCCCGCCGATACGCAACACGTGATATGGCTGCATCTCACACCACGCGGCAGGCGGGGTCTGCGAGGTTTCCTCGACCGCACCCTGGCGCATACGGCGCGCGGCGGGCTCAAGGCCCTCGGGGCCCATGGCCATCGGGGACTGTTCTTCGCCTCCGCCGACACCTACGATGCCTTCCATACCTGCAATACCTGGACTATGCAGGCCGTGCACGCCGCCCACCTGCCGGCGACGAGCGCCGGCATCCTGTTCGCAGGCCAAGTGAGTACTGCCTTGCGTGCCCGTCCCTTACGCCGCTTCAGAGACCAAGCGCCCCGAGTACACACCCGGCTACCATCCACGGCACACGAAAGAACATCTCCGATCCTATCTCCCGAAGGTCCTCGACTGGCGTCCGCGCGCCCGATTTTCCCAAGATCCTCCGGGGATCTTTTCTTGACAAGCAAGGAAGCGTCACCTATTGAAAATCAGTCCATCCAACAATGATCGCGTCCGAAGGACATGGCAGGCGCGCCCGACAAGGCGCCTTGTAAAACCACGGGGTGTGCGGACCGGGGCTCCCGGCACCGAACAGAGAGACAGCGACGCGCAAGGATACGAACCGGGGCACACCCATGCATGACGCCATCGACGCCTACGGGCCCCAGGCCTCCGATGTGCTCGGCCGGGTACAGCCCTCCTACACGGAAGCCCAGATCGGA
>JAKAXK010000072.1 GCA_021827145.1 Pseudomonadota bacterium | reverse complement strand
TCTGGTCGCTTTCAAGGAAGGCTGGAGCGTCCCACCCGCGTTTCCCTAAGGCGCGAGAGCTTCACCTCAAGACCACGACGGGCCGCGCGGCGCCAATATTCCCTTGACGCCACTACAGATCGGTCGCTATGGTTGAAGCGGCGACGATTGTCCGACGATTGTCGCAACTATAAAAACCCCAAATAAATGCTTTGAGCACTAGGAGGAAGCATGGGCACTAAGACCGCGTTACACGCGGTACGGGCAATTGCGATCGGCGCAGGCCTGCTCCTCGCGCCCCTGGCCATGGCCGCCGGCCGCGCCCCGACAGCGAAAGAATGCGCCGCACACCCGACGGACGCGGTTCAAAAAGGTGGCTGCATCGTCATCAATCGGGGGCTTGGCAACTGCATGGCCTGCCATGTCATCGCCGGAACCACCATGGATGGTAACATCGGACCGGCGCTACGCGATCTGCGAACGCAGTTCCCGAACAAACAGGCTTTATTCGAACAGATCTACGATCCCACGATCAACAGCCCTCACACCGCGATGCCGCCCTTCGGCAAAGACCACATCCTGACCAAGACGCAGATCCGCGAAGTCGTAGATTTTCTTTGGACTCTATAGAAGATGCTCCTAAACCCTCTAAATAACAGGATGACGGCATGAACCTTCCACGCAGAACCTTCTTGAAACAGGCGTTCTCGGGTTCGGCCCTGGCGGTGGCGGCAGGCGCGGGCCTGTTGCGTCCGGCAGCGGCCCTGGCCCGCACTTGGCCGACTTGGCCGCAGGCGATCTTCCATGAAAAGAAGATGCCGGTGGTCTTGCATGAACTCTTCGGCCAACGGCCGATCGTGCAGGGCGGCCTCCACCTCCATGCGCCGCTCGAGGCCGAAAACGGGGCAGTGGTGCCCATGGTGCTGGACACCTCTATCCCACACCCCGAAAAGCTGGTCCTGATCGTCGACAAGAACCCCTTCCCGTTGGTCACCATCGTGCATCTGAGCCCCGATGCCCTGGGCTTTTTCAATGTCCGCATCAAGATGGGCAAGACCTCCTTGGTGCGCGCCTATGTCGTGACCAAGGACCGGGTCCATACCGTCACCCGTAAGGTGAAGGTCACGATCGGCGGCTGTGGAGGCTAACGGAGGATTTATGCATATCGCCACCAAGATGAAGACACGGACCCAGCAGGGCATCACCGAGGTCCTGGTACTGGTCAATCACCCCATGGACACGGGTCTCGTGCACAGCAAGGTCACGCACAAGATCATCCCGGCCCATTTCATCAAGACCCTGACCATTGCCGTCAACCATAAGCCCGCCGTGATCACCGACATGGGGATCGCCATTTCCAAGGATCCGCTTATTGCCGTGAAGCTGACCCATGCGAAGAAGGGTGATCTCGTCACCGTCGACTGGATCGACAACGAGGGCATGACCGGGCACGCCCAAACCCATGTGAGCTAGGAGGGATCAGGGGACCGCAGTCGCTCGGTCCCCGATCGAAGAGGAGAATCATGAAAAAAACTACTATCCTGGTAATAGCGGCGACCCTGTGCGCACCTCTCATGGCGCAGGCTTCGCCGAGATCGGATATGGAGAAGTTTCAAGCGTATTTCCACAAACGCTTCCCCAATGTGCCTTTCAAGGACTACGCAAACGCGGTCTACGCTATGCCTGCCGCCAAGAATCTTAGGGCGCAGTGGAAACAGATCATGGAGTTTCCGTCCTACACGTTTGCCTTGGATCGCGGGAAACGTCTTTGGAACACTCCGTTCAAGGATGGCAATACCTACGCGAGCTGCTTCAAGAACGGCGGCGTAGGTATCGCGACGCACTACCCCTACTGGGACCCGGCGACCAAAGAGGTCCGCACCCTGGTCATGGACATCAACACATGCCGGGTCCGTAATGGCGCCGCGCCCTACAAGAACGTGACGACGGGTTCCATGGCCGACATTGATGCCTACGTTAAACACCTATCGTACGGCATGCCAGTCCATGTCGATGTGAACTCGCCGGGCGCCGCTAAGGCCTTCCGGGCCGGAGAGCAATTCTTCTGGGCGCGACGCGGACAGCTCAATTTCTCCTGCGCGACCTGTCATGTCTGGAACGCGGGCAAACGACTCCGGGGTAATATCGTGAGCGCGGCGCTGGGCCAGGGCGTCGACTTCCCCGCCTACCGCTCGGCATGGGGCACACTCGGCACGCTTGCCAAACGCTACCAGGGGTGCAACAAGAAAGTGGGAGCCGCCCCCTTCAAGCCGGAAAGCGTCCAATATCGGGATCTCGAGTTCTATCAGATGTACATGAACACGGGCCTACCCGAGAGCGCGCCAAGTCAGCGCCCCTAGGATTCACCCATCCCTGCAGGCCGCCTCCGGGCGGCCTTTCTTCGCGGGGAATAGATTGGCCGCCACCTGCGTCTCTTAGCGAAATGCGGCTCACCATAAGACAGCACCACGAGATCCGTTGCAGTAGTCTTTCACAAGGCACTGCCCGCCACCCGACATTTGAACGAGCGCAAGGAGTACACGTTTATGAGCCTGTCACGACGAGAATTCTTGCAGATGCTGGCGGTCGCAGGGGCGGCCGGCGCCGGACTTTCAGGCTGCAAGGCCAATCGCCCGCAAGGCGGCGAGAACACGACCGCGGCGGCAAGCCAGCTGTATGACATGCCGGTCTATGGCAACGTAAGTCTGCTGCACATGACGGACTGCCATGCGCAGCTCCTTCCGGTCTACTTCCGCGAACCCAACATCAATATCGGCGTGGGTCACGCTTGGGGCCGCCCACCTCACTTGGTCGGAGAACACTACCTCCATTACTTCAAGGTGCCGCTTGGTGGGCGACGCGCAAACGCGTTTACTTACATGGATTTCACGGAGGCTTCCCGGCGCTTCGGCAAGATCGGCGGCTTCGCTCATCTCGCCACACTCGTAAAAAAGGTGCGCGGAGAACGCGCTGGGCGCAGCCTACTGCTGGACGGTGGTGACACCTGGCAAGGCTCGGCGACATCACTGTGGACCGAGGGGCGCGACATGATCGGGGCGCAAAAGCTTCTCGGCGTCGACGCCATGACCGCGCACTGGGAGTTCACCTATGGCGCGAAACGCGTCAAAGAGGCCATAGACACGGAACTCAAGGGTCACATCGAGTTCCTCGCCCAAAACGTCAATGATTCCACCTGGGGCTCACTCGTCTTCAAGCCCTACATGATGCGCGACGTTAATGGTGTGAAAGTCGCGGTCATCGGCCAGGCCTTCCCGTACACCCCTATTGCCAACCCCGCCTACATGATCCCAGACTGGGAATTCGGTATCGATCAAGCGCATATGCAGAAGACCGTGAATGAGGTCCGAGCCAAGGGCGCGCAAGTGGTCGCCGTCCTCTCCCACAATGGGATGGACGTGGATCTGAAGATGGCGCGGCAAGTCCACGGGATCGATGTCATCTTGGGCGGCCACACTCATGACGCGGAGGCTGAACCCGTGCCGGTGCCCAATAGCGGCGGCACGACCTTGGTCTTCAATTCCGGATCCAACACGAAGTTCCTGCTGGTCGTGGATCTCGACGTGCGCGGTGGCCGGGTGCGCGGTTACAAATCCCGCCTGATGCCGGTATTCGCCGACCTATTGCCGGCGGATCCGGAAATGGCGGCCTACATCGAGAAGGCACGCGCCCCTTACAAGGATAAACTCGCCGAAAAGCTCGCCATAAGCGAAGGTCTGTTGTATCGCCGCGGTAACTTCAATGGCACTTTCGATCAACTAATCATCGACGCGCAGCTCGCCGTATCCGGCGCCCAACTGGCGCTCTCGCCCGGCTTCCGCTGGGGCACGAGCCTCCTGCCGGGCGAGCCGATCACGATGGAAGACGTCATGAATCAGACGGCCATCACCTATCCAGAAACGACTCTCAACACTTATACCGGCAAACAGCTAAAAACCGCACTGGAACAGATCGCCGACAACCTCTTCAACAAGGACCCCTACTACCAGCAGGGGGGCGATATGGTGCGCGTGGGTGGCTTCACCTACACAATGGCCCCGACACGCAATATCGGCCATAGGATCACCGATCTGCGGCTCTTGAACGGCAAACCCATAGAGGCCAACAAACGCTACACCGTGTCCGGGTGGGCCGACGTCTACCGACCCAAGCATCCTGGCAAAAAGATCTGGGACGTGGTCTCGGAATACCTGCGCGATCAAAAGACCGTGCGCCCCGAGATCGCCTACACGCCGCGACTCCTCGGCGTCGCCAACAACCCGGGCTACGCGCCGTGGCCCGCCCCGAAGAAGGCCCGTACGGGCACCTGAAGGGCCGCCAATCCTCTCCACTCGAAGGGTCGCCTCTGGCGGCCCTTTTTTGTGCCCAGTCGCAGCATGACTTGCAGGGGTGCGGCCCCAGGAGCACGCCAGCGGCGCCCAGCGTGTAATAACGCACGGCCAGCACCAGCCGAGGCTTTATGAGGGATGCGCCGCGGCCGGTTCAGGTCTGCGGATTGAAAAGCATCGGAGTTCTCGAAACCGGCTTACACACGACCGCCCGGGGACTGGGTTGGGTTTCTGGAGGAGGTATTCATGATAGCCGCGATGTGGGGGCAACCTACCGTTACCCGGATACGCCCCTACACTGACTGTCCCGTCACCTGGAGAGGGCTCGGCGGCATGGATTGCTCATCCAGCAAGGCGAGAACCCCGCGGATCACACGATAGACCCACCACACACTGACCCCAAGCAGCGCCAAATAGCTCACAAGCGCAAAGAAAACGAGCAAGGAGGCGGCCACCCACAGCAAACCCCACCAAAATGTCCGTATCATCCAACGGTGGTGACTACCATAACAGCTACCGCTACGGTCGCGCCGCCAGTAATTCAAGCCCAGGCCGAGGATGCTTGGGGCCAACATACCAAAGAAACCCGCGACATACAGGGCATAGGCGACCACCACCAATTCCCGCTCGCGATTCCCATCGAAGGGTTCAATGTCCACCGAGACCTCTTTCATTTCAAGAGCCTTGCAGGAGGCCTGCGCGTATGCCGGTCAGCACATACTGGACCGCGAGGGCCGTCAATAACACGCCAAGCAAGCGCGTAACCACGTTGGCCCCGGTCTCACCCATCAGCGCCAATATCCGCACCGAGGAGAGAAGCACACCAAGCGTAATGGCCAACACCAGGACCAGTATACCAAGGAGCAGGCCGACCGCGGCAAGACGCCCATGGGCAGCGGATAGCATGAGCAGAAGGCTCGTAAGAGCCCCGGGGCCCGCCAACAACGGGATGGCGAGCGGAAAGACCGAAATGTCATCTCGACCACGCGCCTCTTCCGTTTCCCGCCGAGTTGTCGACCGCAACCCAGAATGGCGCGCAAATACCATGTCAATCGCGAGCAAAAACAAGAGCATCCCACCCGCAATACGAAACGCAGCAAGACCGATACCAAGGACACGCAACAGAGCAAAACCACTGAAAGCGAAAAAAAACAGCACAAGCGCGGCAATCAGGACGCCCTTCACTGCCATCCGTCGACGATACTCCGGACTCGCCCCAGCGGTGAGGGCCCCAAAAAGCGGCACGAGGCCGATAGGGTCGATCACGACAATGAAAGTCAGAAACACATCAAAGATCTTCATAAAGCGGCCATCGCTCCAAGATGTCGTAGGACCCGTTCCCCGTGCTTTTTGATCGGCACAGCACATACTCCCGCACAGGCCAGATGACGGGCACGGAAAGACTTACCGGCCGCACATGATCCGCATCGCGTGCCAGAGTGACATGCGAATGGTAAGGACCGTGCATGACGGTTTCTGCGACATCCCTCACAAGGCGTTGCGAGCCCTCGGCAAACCCCAGAAGCTGTGGCGGCGGGGCAAAAGGTGCGAGGACAGCCAGCCCGGGTCTCAAGGCTTCAATCCGATCCAGCACGCATAGGAACCTGCCCCTTCCCAAAGAAATGGCCCTCCGCTCCAGCACGCACCGAACGTCACCCTTCACTTCGCCCACATACGCAAGCGTCATATGGTAACCACGAGCCGGCCGCGGCCCCTTTGTAATGACTAGTATGCGGAATACGTCAACAAACGATCCGGCAAATGTTCCACGTTTATGCGCCCAGAGCCCGCCAAAATTACACACCTTTCGATAACGTTCTGCAGCTCACGAACGTTACCGGGCCAATTGTAACGGGCAAGGCGCGTCTTTACCTCATTATCCATACTTGGAATCGACGAAAGGCCGTTACGAGCCGCCGCTTGCGCCACAAAGCGCTCCACGAGGATGGGGATATCCTCCGGGCGCGACCGGAGGGTCGGCATGACTATCTCGGCGACGTTGAGTCTATAGTACAGATCTTCCCGAAACCCCTCTCCCGCGACCAGATCGCGTAGATCGCGATTGGTCGCGGCAATGACGCGAGTATCTACGGCACGAGTCTTAAGCTCACCGACTCGCTCAAATACCTTATCCTGCAGGAACCGAAGTAGCTTGGCCTGCCCTTCAGCCGGCAATTCACTCACCTCGTCCAAGAACAACGTTCCGCCGTCCGCGGCTTCGAGCCGACCCACCTTATCCTTGATCGCCCCCGTGAACGCACCCTTGCAGTGACCAAAGAGCTCGCTTTCGAGCAAGCTTGGCGAAAGACTTGCACAGTTCACTTCGACGAAAGGGCCTTTGCCGCGGCCGCTCGCCGCGTGGATCCTGCGCGCGATCAGACTTTTCCCTGTGCCGCTCTCGCCCAACACCAGCACGGTCGCTTCACTTCGTGCAAATCGTTCGGCCATGGACAAGGTCCGGAAAAACGACTCGGATCGGGTCAACATGCCTTCTTGGTCCAAAGCCGCGCGAAGATTGTGGTTCTCCGCCTCGAGGGTCTGGATATGTACCGTCCGGCTCAAAATCTGCTCTATCTCTGCCGGGGCGAAGGGTTTTACGATAAAATCGGCCGCACCGCGCTTTATGGCCTCCACCGCCTTTTCCACGCTTGCATACGCCGTCATGATAATGACTGGCAGCGACGGATGATCGGCCTTGACGGCAGCCAGAAGTTCAATGCCATCCTCGCCATCCATCTTCAAGTCCGACAAGACGATATCGGCCCGAAACTCCTTCAGCGCGCTCAATGCCGCCTTCACCGATGCCACGTCCCGTACGCGGTGGCCACGCCGCTCAAGAAAGATGCTGAGCGTCAACCGAATCTTACGATCATCGTCGACTATAAGTACCGATGGCATCCCGTCACCCGTGCGTTGGGGGCGAGACGATGGGCTGCAATGGTAAATCAGCGCCCGTCATATGTCTCGGAAGAATAATGCGAAATACGGTCCCTTCGTTCACCTTGGATTCCACCGCAATGTGCCCACCATGCGCCTCCACCATCTCGCGAACGATCGCGAGCCCCATACCCGCGGACCCTTGCCGATCCCCCGCGCCTTGCGTGAACCATTCGAATATGTGAGGCAAGTCCTGGGGCGGAATCCCGCGTCCGGTGTCGGCCACCTCCATCAGAACCTCATCGTCGTTCGGTGTCGAGGCAGTCATCGTAATCTGCCCATGCAAAGGCGTGTGGCGCAGCGCGTTTGAGAGCAGATTATTGAAGACCCACCCAAGTTTAATTGGGTCGGCATTCACCGTTACCTCCGGGCGACACTCTACGACCATGTCGATATCCTGGAGATCCGCCTGTAGTCGAAAGGAGTGAACCTGGCGGTGCAAGAACTCACACAACTCCAAAGGCCTCAGGTCTATGCTTGCGCGAATGGCGTCCGGCCGGGAGACATCCAGAAGATCCTCCACCAACATCGTCAATCGGCCCACATCCTCCTTGGCGACCTCAAGGAGCTGGCGAATCTGCGTGGAAAAATTGTCCTGGTGGGCGGTCTCATAGAGTGTCCCGACACTGAGACTAAGGCTTGTAAGCGGTGTTTTCAGTTCATGCGACAACGTCGCCAAGAGTTGCGTCCTCTGGTGCTCGGCGTGCCGCAATTCCGTTACGTCCTGTAATACAACGATCAGACCAATTATGCTGCGACCTTTATCACGGAACGGAACGGTCTTCAGAATATAGTAATGGATCCGTCCGCGTATGGTCAGAGAGAATTCGTTCCGACTGTATTGCGGCTCATCTTGATTCTCCCGACGCAAGGATATAAGAGCGTTACGAAGGTTCAGGTAGAACCGGGTCGCTATATTCAAATCATTTATGTTGCGGCCGAGTAGCTCGCCAGGTTCGGTCTGTAGCAGCATTCCCGCCATAAAGTTCACATGGAGAATCTTCCCCTGGCGATCCAAAAGCACAAGCCCGTCATCTATTGAGTTGATGAGAGCGTCAATCTTGGCGTTCTCATAGACAAGCTTTTCCGTGTTCCCGCGCTCGTGTTTATCAAGCCGCCGTAGGAGGCCGTTGAACTCCCGCGTCAAGTCGTCAAACTCCGACAAGCCGTAACGCTCGAGCTCACGGTGGGTGCCAGCGGGGTTCAGGTCATGGATGCGGCGCGCGAGCTGGCGCATAGGCCGCACAATGCGTCGGACCATCCATACCGACAGTACCAGGATGGCAAGCAATGATGCGCCAAGCCCGAGCGAGGCGAAGATCGTAAGTTCATTGATGGCGCTGATCGCCCGATGCTCCTGCGCGCCGATGGCGCCACGCGTAACCACCCGCAGACGTTCAAGCGCGCGGTCGAGCACCTGGAGGCGGACGGCATCGGGCCGGGCCCGATAGGCCTTCCATGCGCCCCAGACACGTAGGCGCTCGCGACTTACATGCAGCCCTTCGGTATCGTCGGTGAAAGCCTGGGATGAGGCGGTAAATTGTGTTGCGAGCCGCGCCCGCGCCCCGGTGAATTTTGCACGCCGGTAGGCTTGGGCGGCTTCCCGCATCGTGCTCATCATAGCGGTCGCGTGGGCGTTGGTTCTCAGTATTCTTTGGGTCACACCGCCGAGCGCGCTGACGCGGGTGACGAGAAGAGCGCCCAGAACCCCAAGAAACAAGATGACAGTCGATATGGCGATTATAAGACGGTTACTAAGTGACCGAGGCATGTATTTTCCTAGTGGCGCGTCTGCGCCTCGCGCTCTTGAGTATCAACGATTTGGATATCGACCCCATCCGTATGATTCAGAAACTCGAGCGTGAGCCATTTGAAGAGACGCAGACGCCAGCCCACATGCCGATTCTTACCGAATATCGCCATAGTGATGCCGTGTGCCTCAACGAAACTCACGAGAGCATCGAGCACACTGTGCGCCTCGAGCACCTCGAATCGGGCCCCCAGCTCCTCCGCCAACCGCTCGAGCTTCAAAAACTCCTTACGAACCGGGCTCAGGGCCTTTCCTGGCGCGAGTTCTGGCCTCACCACCGTGACAGCGAACCAATCAGCATTCAGTCGCCCGGCAACTCGCGCCCCGCGCCGCAGGAGTGCGACATTCGCAGCATAGTCAGGCCCGAGACAAACGACGACCCGGTCAGGCCGACGCAAGGGTCCCGCCTCACGCAACAGCCGTTGTTCCTCGGTCTGATATTCGACCTTGCTTGCCACCTCACGCAGCGCCATCTCGCGCATGGCTGCCAGATTCTCTGGGGTGAAGAAGCCCCGAAGCGCGCTCTCGACCTTCTCGGAGGGGTAGATTTTGCCGCGACGCAGACGTTCTCTATGGTCTTCAACGGAAAGATCGATATTGATGATCTCGCTGGCAATCGCCAGGACGCGATCTGGGATAGTCTCACGAACCTTGACGCCCGTCAGGCGTTCGACATAGGGGTTCAAGCTCTCTATGTGCTGGATATTGACGGCAGAAATGACATTCATGCCAGCCTTCAGGATGTCCTCGACATCCTGATAGCGTTTTGGATGCTCGGTCCCTGGAATATTCGAATGGGCAAGTTCGTCAACAATGACGATCTGAGGTCGGCGCTCTAGAATCGCCGGCAGGTTCATTTCGTCAAACACTCGGTCCTGGTATCGGATGCTTCGCAGAGGGATCTTTTCAAGATCGCCAACGAGCGCCGCAGTCTCGGCGCGGCCATGCGTCTCCACATAACCCAGGACCACATCGACGCCTTCGCCACGCAGCCGGTGCGCCTCGAGAAGCATCTGATAGGTCTTGCCGACACCGGCCGCCGACCCGATATAAATCTTGAGGCGGCCCGCCGGACGCTCCTTCAGCGCACTGAGAATATCCGGCTCGGGTGAGGGTGGGGCGCTCTGCGGTCTATTCATGGCATCCACCGGGGCCTCCGGTCTAAATGCCTGGAGGCCTCAACGTCCCATCCTACCATAGCCACGTCGAGCCATGAGAGCCTGGAGCCCCAAATTCAGCGAGAGGACATTCACGCGCGCCTGCCCAAAAAGCCCGAGCCAAGGCCTGCGTTCATTGCGGGCTACGAGGCGGCGCACTAAAGTCTGCGGCAGACCACGCGCACGCGCGACCCAGCGGGCCTGAAGATAGGCATTGGCGGGAGTAATGTCTGGGTCGAGCCCCGACCCGGAACTCGTAATCATATCTGCCGGCAACCGCTGCCCCACGAGGGCCGGGTGGCGGGCCAGAAGGTGATTGCGCCGTGCGGCGAGATGACGCGCGAGCCTGCGGCTTGATGGGCCAAGATTGGAGGCGCCGGATGAACGCGGATCCATGTCGACGGCCGACGGCCTTCCGTGGAACCATTGCGGTCCCCGAAATCGCTGTTCGATCAGGCGCGAACCGACGATCCGCCCGCCTTGCCGCACAAGGCTACCATTAGCGGGCCCCGGAAATACAAGTTGATTGATACCAACCTCGGCCAAAGGATACGCAAGCCCGAATATGACCCAGGTCAAGAGCGAAAAACGTAGCGCCGTTCCAAAGGTATGCGACAAAGGACCTCCTCGCGGCTATCGCAAAAACGGACTGAGAACGAGATCAATGGCCTTTATGCCGATAAAGGGCACAATAAGGCCTCCAAAACCATAGAGCAGAACATTACGCGCCAACATATGATTGGCGGTCGTTGGCTGAAAACGTACCCCCCGCAACGCCAGGGGGATCAGAATCGGAATGATTACGGCGTTGAATATGAGCGCTGACAAGACCGCGCTCTCAGGGGTCGCGAGATGCATGATATTGAGCGTCGACACCCCCGGCAATGCCAACATGAACATAGCCGGCAACATCGCAAAGTATTTGGCTACGTCGTTTGCGATAGAGAAGGTAGTCAGCGCCCCACGGGTGATGAGAAGCTGCTTGCCAATCGCCACGACATCTATGAGCTTGGTGGGATCGGAATCCAGATCGATCATGTTGGCGGCCTCCTTCGCCGCCACGGTGCCCGAATGCATGGCAAGACCGACGTCCGCCTGAGCAAGCGCCGGCGCATCGTTGGTGCCATCGCCGGTCATGGCCACAAGACGCCCCTGCCCCTGCTCCAACCGAATGACACGTATCTTGTCCTCGGGCTTGGCCTCCGCCACGAAATCATCGACACCAGCTTGTTCGGCGATGACGCGCGCCGTAATCGGGTTGTCGCCTGTGACCATGATCGTCTTGATGCCGAGACTGCGCATATGCGCGAAACGCTCACGCATACCGGGTTTCAAGACATCCGATAGACCGATCACGCCAATCAGGGCC
>JAKAXK010000003.1 GCA_021827145.1 Pseudomonadota bacterium | reverse complement strand
ATACGACTCATAAAAAGCAAGATTGAAAAAACGATTGTCCCCTATCACAGGGCGCGCCGGAAAGTTGGGCAATCCGTCACCCCAGAGGGTTTCGTTGCCATGAATGCCGCGGCGCAATTGCTGTGCCAAACCCTCGAACAGCACCACCCGTTCGTGATCGATCAAAGGCGACAGGAAGAGTGGCTGACGCGCCACCTCGGCACGCTTTTTCTGCATGAGACGTGTAACGGACTGCTGTTCACGGGTCCATTTCCCGGCGGCGGCAACGACAAGCCCCACCCCTTGTAGGAAACCGTCTGCCACTGCTTGGGTGGCGGAATTGCGCGCCAGAAAAGCCTCGATGGCAGCGAGATCCGCCTGCTTTGACCGGCCAATGGCCCGAATGACTCGACGCGGTTCCAGATTTTCCAGAACAGCCCGCCACGGGGACGCAGTATAAATGCCGCCCAGATCCGCATCGCTGGCGAGGGGAGCAGGTCCGGGCGTCGCAACAACCACCAAGCCAGGCACGTTATGGATATAATTCTCGGAGAGGGCGGAGTCTGTAACGACTACCAGGCCCTCGGAAGCCCCAAAATCGGGGAGAATCGCGCTGCGGTGGGAAATCACAGCGCCAGGGCGCAGATAGGCTAACACCCGGACCACATTCTGACGGATCTGGACCGCCGGATCCGTCTCCAGGTCCGATGAGTAAATGCCGTTCGAGAGTCGCCGCAGGCGTCCCGCTTTTTCGTGATTCTCGAGCATCTTGCGGTTGGTTTCATTCCGGAATACCAACATGACAACACCCCCCGTATGGGACTTTTTCCCGGGTCCACGGCCTTATTATGGGGCTGTTTTCCCTTTTTGCCACGCGATTATGGGAGTTTTTTCCGGTTTGGTGCACGCCACGACGTGTCCTACCCTACTCAACGCCCTGTCATGGACGCCTCATAAAGCCCCCCAAAGGACTCGCGTCCGGTACATCTGCGCATGCCCAAACTGCTCTAGCGCTACGCGGTCGATGCCGTGCCGCGCGGTGTGCTCAGGCTCAACGCCGCGATGTTCGATGACTACCTGAAGTTCATCGCGAACAGGCGTTGCCAGCAGATCGGGCTGCCCGTCCAGTACGCGGGTGCGACTAATCCGTTCCCGTGGATGAGCGAGGTCCTCGATCTGAAGAAGGAAAAGAACTTCTTCGAGACGCGCGTGACCGAATACCAGACCGGTGGAGCGCTGTCCTGGGAGTGACGCTCTCAACCCGCTAGAGCGGGTAAGCTTCTTGTCGAGTCACACGGTTCATGCGCGTGCCCAGGGAGCCCGCACACACGTCCTGCGGCGCTTGATTCCGTGCTTCGGCAAGACAACGGCGGCCAGACGAATCCGGTCGGTGGCCCGTGTCCGGGCTACTACGCCTTTCCAGGGCTTGCACCCGGCGCGGGCTATTCATTCCGGCGCCGCCCCACAAGGGGCTAGGCCGGCGGTACGGTGATGGTTTCGCTTACTTGTGGCATGTCTAGGCGTTCAATGCCCCCGCCTCAGCGTATCACGCGAATGTCGATCCCTATGGAAAGCGCCCCCAGACCCTATCGGCGGTCCAAACAGGAACCGCGTGGGCGGCCGCAAGCGCCAAGCATGCGCGGTCGGCCAACGATAGGCCCTTGGGCCGGATGTCGAACCAAAGCCGCGCGGCGACATCGGCATGCTCTTCCGTAAATGGCAGTATAGTTGTGCCCATATCCGCCAAGTCCGCCGCCATACGGTCCACGTCGACGTTCCGATGCAGAGCCTTTTGTAAGATCTCCGCCCAGTTCACAGCGGAGACGCCTGCCCCATCCAGAAGCGGGCGCACGACATGGGCCCCGGGCTCCCCGTTCAGAAACACGAGCAACGCCGAGGCCTCCAGGACATGCTTCATGCCTTGACGTCTTCCTGGGCCGCTTCGGTCCTGCGCTCTCTTATCAGTTCCTCGACCAGGCTCACGCCCGCTGGCACACACCGGAAGCGCTCCTGAAGGCGTCGCTCGACGCTCCAGAAGGAGACCCTCCCCCGCCTGGCGCGCCACGAGCTGCTCTCCGGGCATCAGATTCAAGGCGCGACGTAAGGGCGCGGGAATGGCAGGCCGTCCATGAGCACCCACGCGCACGCCAGCCCTTGGGTCGTCTTTTGCCACACCACACCTCTGTGTCATGTTTTTTGAAGCTGCGATGCGATGAGGTGTGTGATAATTCATCGCCGCGCGGGGCGCAACCCTCAACACGCCCCAAGGGGAACTTCGTCGGCAAACAGCCACGCCGGACAGGTGGCCCAAAAATCCGCAACCCTAGTCGCAATACGCACTGATCGTCCGCGAACGTGGCTTCTCGAGCGTGTACCGAGAACGCGGGGCACCAGAAGCCCCCCCTTGATCAGGATGTTTGTCGAAACCGGCCGGTCGTTGGGGCCGCACGCTTACTGAAACGCGTCGCAGTCAGTGTCTTTGCCCGGAATGCGGATCCTGTCGCCCTGTCGACGAAGATGTGGTGGCCCGCTTGGAACGCGCCTCATTCGGCGGGCCCGCCCGGTTAGAAGAGTCCTCGTGGACGATGGTGTCGCGATGCGCTGCGCGTACCGACTCGCGCATAACATCACCCTTGGGTGGCACGGCGTCGATAGGCCGGGCAAGATAGGCGGACAGACTCGCAAGGCCCCTGAGACCCGCTACAACCTCGGGCCAAGGCTCGGCCCAGATATACGGGAAATCGTATTCGCCGTGGTCGACCGGGGTATAGGCAAGGCTCTCCGTGTCGGGCGTAAAGACGCAGTCGATGCCAGCCTTGGTGTTACCGCGGGCGTCGCAACGATACCAGCCGAATTCGGGCAAGCAGACCGCAGCCAGTCCATGCGTCACGTAGAGGCCGCGGTCAGCGTCGAACACGAGGCGCTGATAACAAAAGCCCGCGGGAAGACCACAGGCCCGCCACAAGGCGACCAACAGGTGGCTCTTCGCCAGACAGAGGCCGCTGCCGGCATCGAGGACCGCGGAGGCCGCAACCGGCATCTCCTCGCGCTTGAAATCCACGCTGTGCAGAATCTCGTCACGCACGAAGGTAAAGCAGCGCTCGGCGGTGGCAACGGGGTCTTCTCGACTAATCTGCTCGGCGAGCCAGCTGACGCGCGGATTGTCCCCGTCGACCACCGTGTCCATGCAGAGAAAGGCCTTATCCGGCACATCCTGTCCCACGAACGCATCCCCCTATCGATGTCGGCCACACCACAAGGCACGCAATCCGGCCGCGCCCTGAGGAGGCGCGTATGGTTTCAATGGTAGCCCAGGCCTGAGCGACATAAAAGCGCGCGGATGCTGCACTCAGCTCATGACGGCCCTCTGGCGCATGGAAAGACTTGCCCTCGGCCAAGGTTTAGCGGATGGTGGCCGACAAGAATGTAAGGCGCAACGATGGGCACGCAAGCAACGGGCCATGCCCCCCAAAGACCCAGGAATATGCGCGCGTGCGCATTGTGGAGCACGCAAGGGGCCAGGGCCTCTTGATCTATCGCAACACGCGAGACCGCGCGAGCGGTTTTACTTTAGAGTTGAAGGCCGCGCCGAGTCGGTTCGTGCCTGATGCGCGAACCACAGACGTCTACCCGCCCCTGAGAGCGGGCGCCTTCCTGTCAGATAACGAACCGGGAGTCGATGATCGCGATGAGCTTGCCTTCCGTTACCACGCTTCAGGGCCCGCTGGGCGCACCGCCCTACACCATCCTGACCGCACCGGAACGACCCGAACCGGGGAGCCCCCATCGTTACCCGTGGGCGTGGCAGAAGTACCTGGACGCCTGCGCCAATCACTGGATGCCGCAGGAAATCAGCATGGAGCGCGATATCGCCCTCTGGAAGCAGCGCTATGGGCTTTCCGAGGATGAGCGTCGCATCGTCAAGCGCAATCTCGGCTTCTTCACGACCGCCGATTCGCTGGCCGCGAACAATATCGTCCTTGGGACCTACCGGCACATACGCGCGCCGGAGTGCCGGCAATACCTTATCCGGCAGGCCTTCGAGGAGGCGATCCACACGCACTCTTACCAATACATCGTCGAATCCCTGGGGCTGGACGAGGGCGAGGTCTTCAATGCCTATCGCGAGATCCCGTCGATCCGCGACAAAGACGCCTTTCTGCTTCCCCATATCGAGGTGTTGGCCGCGCCCAGGTTTCAGACGGGCACACCCGAAACCGACGCCGCCCTCCTCCGTTCGCTCATCGTCTTTGCCGCCATGATGGAGGGGCTTTTTTTCTACGTGGGTTTCGCGCAGATCCTGGCCCTCGGACGCCAAAACAAGATGGTGGGCGCCGCCGAACAATATCAATACATCCTGCGCGATGAATCCATGCATTGCAACTTTGGCATCGATCTCGCAAACCAGATCAAGATCGAAAACCCGGATCTCTGGACCCCAGGTTTTCAGGCTGAGATCCTCGCGCTCATGCGTACCGCTGTGGACCTCGAGTGCGCCTATGCCACCGACACCATGCCGCGGGGGGTGCTGGGGCTCAACGCCCACCAGATGCATCAGTACGTCGTCTATATCGCCAACCGTCGTTGCGCGCAGCTTGGGCTACCGGAGATCGAGCCGGGCATATCCAACCCCTTCCCGTGGATGAGCGAGATGCTGGACCTGAAGAAGGAAAAGAACTTCTTCGAGACCCGCGTAACGGAGTACCGCACCGGGGGCGGCCTATCCTGGGATTGAGCGCGCGTCTCATCCGGGACGCTAGCGCACCCCCGACTTCTGCTGAGGCTCGCGCCCCGTCACCGCACGCCCACGAAGATGGCCTAGGTCTTGCGGGCGCTCAGCCATCGACGCGTTCAATAGCCACCAGCTACCTGAGAGAGCCTGAAGGCGGTCATGATCGCAAAAGTTGCGGGGGTTAGGGCGGCCAGGACGGCGGCCGCCACGCCTCGCCAGCCTTTGAGGCCGTAGCGGTGGACGGCCACGCTTCCGGCAAGGGCCGCCACGACCGAGACGAGAAGGCCTGCGACCACCCCCTCCGCGGCACCCGCGTACCAGCGCAGATCCACCCCCAAGACACCCAGGATAAAGATCGCGGCCGGAGCCCCTTCGAGCAATTCGGTCGTGCGCGACAGGCGCGCCACGAGGATCGATCCACCCAAGGCGGTAACCAGGGATGCCGCCATCTGACCCAACACAACACTACCCGACAGCGGAGCCGCAAGGGCCAGCGCCAGCGCGCTCACACATAGGGCCGATGCTAAGGGCAGGCGCGCGACCCGCGCGGATCCGGCGGCAGCCCAAGGAAATGCCCATGAGACTGTGACACTGAAGCCTGTCGCGAGCGCCACGGACCACGCCTCGTGACGCAATAAAGGCCGGAGCAACAGCGCGGCGGCGGCGGCCGAGACAAACGCGCGGGCAAGCTGCGCCATCACCCCCCTCTTCATGGTGTCGGGCAGAGAGTCGATGGCCACGATCGCCAAGATAAACCACGGCAACCATGACAACACCGTGGCCGGCGGAAACGTAAAGTTGCGGTATGTCTCGAAATATCCGGCAAGAAAACCCGCGGGGATCGCGAGAACGGCCAAGCGGCGTCCAAGACGAGGGGCCCGGGACACCAAGACCGCGCCCAAGCCGGCCACCGACATCGCGGCTGCTGCCGGCGCCAGCACGGCATGGGCGAATTCGGCTTGCACGAACGATGAACGTAGTAGCGCCCACATGGACTGCTCCCTTCCCCGCGGTTCGACCTGGCCCCAACTAGCGCGCTGTGCGCACGCCCTCGATGTTGACGTGCAGATGCACGCGGTCGCCTATCATGCCGAGATAGGCCTTCATGCCGAAGGCGCTGCGTCGGATGGTAGTCGTCGCCTCATAGCCCGACAAATAGCCGCCCCAAGGCTTGGGGAGCGCGGCGACGAGCCCCGCGCCGATCTCGCGTACCCGGAAAACGACCGGATGCGTGACGCCATGCAAAGTGAGTCGCCCGTAAAGCAAGCCTGCGTGGGCCCCCTGGGGTCGGTAACTCGTGCTCTGGAAACGGATGGTGGGGAATTCCCGCGCGTTAAAGAAATCCGGACCCCGCAGATCGTGATCGCGCATGGCGAAGTTCGTGTCTATGCTCGACGTGGCAATGCGGATAGCAACCCGGTCACGCGTAGGCTGGGTGGCATTGAAGGTGTAGGAACCGGACATTGTGTCGAAGCGTCCGACGACCACCGCCACGCCGGCGTGTCCGATGGTAAACCAGGCCAAGGAATGGGCGGGATCGATGCGGTAGGTCCCGTTGGGGCTAGCTGTCAAATGATGGTAAGGAGTCGCCTGCGCGAGAGGCGCGAGCGCGCCGGAAGCGGCGCATGAGACCAGGGCCAAGCGGAACAGACGAGCCATGCGATGGGACTTCATAGTGATATCTCCTAGTGTGGGTGGCGCACCTCAGGCACAGGCCTGCGACAAGACGCTTGGGGTCGCATAACCGTGCGGTGCCGGCACAAACGCGACATCATTCCGTATACAGATAGTCGCTATACAAACTATATAAGCTCACGGCGGCCCTGTCAACGGCCGCGCGGATAGGGTGTTAGCGTTCGAGGAAACACTCACGGAGGCGGCGCAGATGGGCGCGGGTCTGCTCCAATTCCTCCGCCGCCAGAAGAAGGAAGGCGCGCTTCAGGTATTCGATGTGCTGCGGGAAGGCCTGCGTGAAAAGCATCTCGCCCGCGGGGGTCAGAACCGCGTGAAAGCTGCGTCGGTCGGCCGCCGGGACGCGCCGGAATAGCAGCCCCTTGGCCTCCAGCCGATCGACGATTCCGGTCAGAGTCCCTTTGGTGATCAGAGTCTTACGGGCGATCTCACTCAAGGACAGGCCACCGGTATTGCCGAGGGTCGCGATGACATCAAACTGCGCCGGGGTGAGGCCCATGGCGCGGACATGCGTGGCGGAGTAGGCCGAAAAGGCATGGTAGGCCTCCGCCAGCTCGCGCAACACGGCAAGAAAGGGCTCGTGAACCGACGCCGACGGAGCGCCCACAAAGGAGATTGATGCGCTCGATTCCTCCGAAACCTGCTTCGGCATGCCAGGGCCTCCGATAATCCTGATAGAGATAGTCTAGTTGTGGATTATCGCACAAGCGGCGCCACGAGGCGACGCGGGGGTCGCGATGGAGTGCCCGCCCCGCTCCCCATCCTGGGCGCGCGCAACCGGGGGGCCTTTGTGGGGATGCGCCACGCCGCCCGCCCTCGTAGTCTTGCCCGGTATCCGGCGCTTGATAACTCCCCCGGTCGAGCGTCGGGCTTCATTGTCTCCGCGATTTGCTTCCGGCGGGGGGCCTCACAAGGAGAAACCTTATGTCCCGATTGAGCATGCCTTTATTTTCGAAACGCACCCTTCTTGCCATCGCGCTGGCGAGCGCGTTCCCTGTCGCGGCCTTTGCCCAGGCCAGCAACTCCCCCTCATCATCCGCGCAGACCGGGGGTTCGCATTCCATGACAGGGAATGCGTCTATGGGTACTGCGAAACACACGAGTTCGACCTCCATGAAGGCGCAGCCCACTGGAAACCCGCGGGTCAAGTCGATCCAGGCCGCCCTGAATCGTAAGGAACACGCGCACCTGGCGGTCGATGGCTTGATGGGCCGGCAGACGCGGACGGCGCTCGAGAAATTCCAGAAGACGCATGGCATCAAGCCGAGCGGCCGCCCCACCAAGGCCACCGAGAAGGCCCTTGGTATGTAGCGTCAAGGGCGCGCCCGCGCTGGGGCCTGCGATTTCGCCGCTGCGAGTCGCGGGCCCCCTGATTTGTCCGAATGTCCCATTTCCCTGTTCATCGACCCGGCATCGCGTCGAGCTAGCGCCGGATACCGCGCGCCCCGACGCACCAGCCCCTCTTTCCCGGAGTAGACCCTATGGCCCGTTCTTTCTTTTGGTTACCAAAGCGCATCCTCGCTAGCGTCGCGCTCGCAAGCGCCCTGCCGGCCGTGGCCTTCGCGGCTAGCGCCACTTCCAGATCCGCGTCCGTGACCAGCGCCATCAACGGCCCCATGGGCCAGCACCAGAAACCCGGCACGGGCCCCATGACGGGCGCCGCCGAACCCGGCGGGAATCCCAGAATCAAATCCCTACAAGCCAGCTTGAACCGCGCGGAGCACGCGCATCTCGCGGTCGACGGACGGATGGATCGGCAAACGCAAGCAGCCCTCAAGCGGTTCCAGAAGATGCATGGTATGAAGCCTACCGGCCGCGTCAATCAGGCCACCAAGAAGGCTCTCGGCCTCTAGGTCACCCCGCCCGCACCCCAAGGCTTCGGCCCGCGCAGCCAAACCGCCCGCCCACCACCCCGGGCGGGCGCCATAGCGGCCGTCGATCCAAGCCCTTTCGCCAGAACGTTCGCGGCGTCTACGAGCGGACGGGAGATCCCGTGTCGCCGCCGGGACGGCCTCCACCGACGCGGTCATGGCTATGGTCCTTACCGATGCACGCCTTCGCGAACAGCTCGCAAGACCGCGTTATACTATCGTGACGAAAAGGGCTTCGAGATGGGGCGTCGGCTACGAGATTCACCTCAACCGCTCTTGCCCCGAGTACAAAGCGCCACGCAATCTTGAAGAGATCGATGCGGAACTCGAATAGATGAAAACGGGGATCGTGGCGTTGCTGGGCGAGATTACCGAGCAAGAGGGGCAGAAAATCATGGCAGCAACCAATTTCAAGACCGAGAACAACACCTTCAGAAAGCTCATCGGTAATGGTCTGACCTATCGCATTCCTCGATTCCAGCGCGACTACAGTTGGACCAATGAGGAATGGGAAGACCTGTGGATGGATCTTCTGGGAACGCTCCAGGAGGGCGGCGAGAGCGCACACTACATGGGCTACCTCGTTTTACAGTCGGCTGATGACAAGACGTTCGATGTCATCGATGGCCAGCAACGGCTGACGACCATCAGCATCATCGTGCTCGCCGTCCTTAAGAACATCCAGCGGCTGATCGACACCGGCAATGATGCCGAGCAGAACAAGCGTCGCGCGGACCAGATTCGCCAAACCTACGTCGGCTACTTGGACCCGGTGACGCTGGTCGCACGCCCCAAGCTGACACTCAACCGCAACAACAACAACTATTTCCAGACGTACCTGGTGCCGCTGGGGCACCTCCCGCAGCGTGGCTTCCGTGCTTCCGAACACCAGTTGCGTAAGGCATTTGAGTGGTTCGACCGGCAGGTTGCCACCTACCTGAAGGCCAGCACGGGTGACGAGGGCATGCGGCTGGCCAAACTGACCGAAGACGTCAGTGATCGCCTGTTCTTCACGGTGATCACCGTCACCGACGAGCTCAATGCATACAAGGTCTTCGAGACGCTCAACGCCCGAGGCGTGCGTCTCTCGGCAACCGACCTGCTCAAGAACTACCTGTTCTCCGTGCTCGACCGTGGGGGCGAGACCGACCACGAGCTACGCAACCTCGAAGACCGATGGGAGGCCATCGTCGGCCGGCTCCAGTCGGAAAACTTCCCGGATTTTCTTCGCGTCCACTGGAACAGCCGCCGCAGCTTCGCCCGTCAGGCTGACCTCTTCAAGACCATCCGAGCGCACGTGAACACATCGGAGACGGTGTTCCAGTTGTTGCGCGACATGGAAGAAGACCTCGACACCTATCTGGCGTTATCCTCGCCCGAGGCGTCCGAATGGCCGCAGGAGGATAGGCAGCAGGCGGGCACTTTGAAAACCTTCCGAGTGCGACAACCCTTTCCCCTGCTCCTGTCGGCCAAACGAACGCTGGACGCACCCGACTTCACCGGGCTCCTGCGCGCGGTGGTGGTGATTTCCATGCGCTTCAACGTCATCTGCTCGTACAGCGCCGCCGAGCAGGAGCGGAAATACAACGAGGTGGCCGAGCGCGTTGCCAAGAAGGAGCTGAACAAGCTCGGGGCCGTGTTGCATGCCTTGCGTAGCGTGTACCCCGACGATACTACATTCCGCGCCGCCTTCGCCGAAAAATCGATCAAGACCACGGATGCGCGCAACAATCGCGTGGTGCGCTTCATCCTGTGCGCGCTCGAAAAACACCTATCGGGTCAGGCCCACGACTTTGTCAGCGACGCCTTCAACATCGAGCATGTGCTCCCGCAGAACGCGCCAGATGGTTGGGGCGGGTTTAGTAACGATGAGGCTGATGCCCTAGTCTACCGGCTGGGCAATATGACCCTGCTTCAATCCAGCGCCAATCGGGACCTGAGCACGGTGGAGTACGACCAGAAGCGCGCGGTGTATCAGCAGAGCGGTTTCGCCACCACGCGGAAGTTGGGTAATGACAACGCTGAGTGGAAACCGGACCGGATCGCTGCCGTGCAGCACTGGATGGCGACGCAAGCCAACACCGTCTGGCGCATCGCCCAACTGAGCTGAGGAGCACACAAGCCAATGGACGCCGTACCCGGCTTACAAACCTTCGGTCGTCGGATGGATGGGGCCGGTTTAGGGCATAGGGAAACGCCCCGCATAAAGCGGGCTGCGCAACTACGCAATGGGCGTCGCAACGATTGGCCTCGGGGCTGGACTTACATCCGTCTTGAGGATATCGAGCCCGAGCCGGAAAAGCAGGCCCCGTGCGCCGCTACACTACCGTGGTCTGCGATCACGACGGTCGGGGTGTTCCGCGCCGGCGACGTTCCCCAAGGCACGCTCAGGTCCCATCTGCGAAATCGCCAGACACAGGCAAAACGCGCTTGTGGCCATGCGGCTCCGAAAAACACGCCGATCTGGTCGGCGCGATCACTATTCTCGCGCGAGAGTATCGCGTTTTGGCCCACGAAGGGCCGGTGCCGTGAAACCGCTCAGTGAAAGAAAAACCTGCTGAAGCGACTCAGGCGGTTACCGCCCGAGCGCCGTAGGTGTCTCCGGTTCACTATAGGCCGAATGACCTATGAGGTGGCGGAGGATATCAAGAGCGGATGGGAGATCCCTCGTCGCCACCGAGTCCGCCTTGATCGCCACGATCATGGCTATGGTCCTTACCGAGCAGCATATACATCGCCGGTACCACGAATAGGGAAAATAAGGAACCAAGAGCCAGCCCCGTAAAGATCACGAGGCCCAAGGCAAACCGGGCAGCGGCCCCGGGACCGGTCGCGAGCAACAGCGGCACCACGCCTATGACCATGGCCGCCGTGGTCATCAGGATCGGCCGCAGACGAATGGAGGAGGCCTTTTCCACCGCCGCGCGCTTGCTCAAGCCCTCGCGCCGCTGCGCCTCGTTCGCGAATTGGACGATCAATATCCCCTGCTTTGTGATCAGGCCGATCAAGGTTATCAGACCGACCTCGGTGTAGATATTGATAGTCCCCAGACCGATGCTCAGAAAGATCAAAGCGCCACTGATCGACATGGGTACCGTAACCATGACGATGAGCGGGTCACGGAAGCTCTCGAACTGCGCGGCGAGCAACAGGTAGATGAGCAGGATCGCAAGAAAGAACGTCACGAGTAGACCATTGCGTGTGTGCATGAACTGGCGCGACTCACTCGCATAGTTGACCGTGAAGCCCGTCGGGAAGATCTTGTGGGCCTGAACCCGCAGGTAGGACAAGGCTTGTCCCATCGTGACCCCGGGCATGGGCACGGCTTGGATAGTGGCCGAATTCAGCTGGTTGAACTGTGGAAGGAACTGCGGCTCCACGTCCGTCGTCATCGAGACGATGGTCGACAAAGGAACCATGTGGCCCCTGGCCTGCAGATAGAAGCTCTTCAAAAGGTCCGCATCAGCCCGGAAGCGGTCGGAGACCTGCGGTATCACCTCGTAACTGCGACCCTTCAAATCGAAACGATTGATGTAATTGCCGCTCAATAACGGCTGCAGATTGGCGGCGATGGTCTGCATATTGAGGCCAAGGGCGGCCGCCATACTCCTGTGGATATGCAACACGATCTGCGGGTCGTCGTAGCGAAGGTCCTTGGCGACATAGGCGAAGAGCCCGCTACGCTGAGCGATGCCGATGAGGTGATCGGCGACCGCATCGATCTTCTTGTAGCCGGCGTTCCCCTGGATAACGAATTGCACGGGCGGGCCGCCCGCTGAACCCGGGAGTGAGGGCCTCTGGAAGACGGCGAGCTGCAAACCCGCGATGTGGGAAACCTTTTGCTGCACCAAGGGCTGAAGTTTCATGGTGCTGATCGACCGCTTGTTCCAGGGCACAAGGTGCATGCCAGCCACCATCTGGTTGGTGCCGGCACCCGCGGGCGAGAATCCGGTGATCATGAAGCTCTTGTCGTAAACCTTGAAGCTCTTAAAATCGTGGATGATCTGCATCCCGTACGTGCGCAGATAGCGCGGGGTCGCGGTAGGCGGCGCCACGCCCGCAACGAAGATTATGCCCTGATCCTCCTGGGGTGCGAGTTCTTGCTTGGTCGACGTAAAAAGAAAATAGACGCTCGCGAGCATCACAACCGCAAACAGGAGTGTGGCCGGCTGATAGTCGAGGCTACCGTGCAGAACCCGGTCATAGCGCGCGCGCAAGGCCTCGAAACGCTCGTCTATGAATCGGGCGACACCGTGCGGGGGATTCTTGGTCAGGACCCGAGCACTCAGCATGGGCGAGAACGTAAGCGCTACCACCATGGAAACCAGTACCGCCGCCACCAGAGTGAAGGCGAATTCCGAAAACAGACTCCCGGTAAGCCCGCCCATGAAGCCGACGGGGGCGAAGACCGCCACGAGCGTGGTCGACATGACGATGATGGGCGCCAAGAGTTCACGCCCCGAGAGTAAGGCGGCGTCGACGGGGCTCTTGCCTTCCTCGATATGACGATGAATGTTCTCGACCACCACGATGGCATCGTCGACCACGAGACCTATGGCCAATACGATGGCGAGCAGGGTCAAGAGGTTGATCGTGAAGTGCATCATCCACATGAGCAGCCCGCCGCCTATGATGGATAGCGGTATGGCAACGGCCGGGATCAAGGCCGCGCGCAGCGATCCTAGAAAGAGCAGGATGACGGCTATGACCACGATAAGCGTAATACCAATGGTCGTTAGGATCTCGTGGAGGGCGGCCGTTATGTAAGTGCTCGCATCGTAAGGCACCCGGGCGTGCAGTGCCGGCGGGAATTGGGTCTTCAGGCGCGCAAGCTCGTCGCGCACCCCGCGCGCGACGGTGAGCGAATTGGCCTGGGGCGTGGGCTGGATGCCGATATAGGCAGCGGTTGTGCCGTTGAAAAAGGCCTGAGTCGTATAGGACTCCGCGCCGAGCACCACATGGGCCACATCTTTCAGCCGCACCACCGTTGGCCCGTTCTTCGCGATAATGAGGTTGCGAAAACCACGGACGCTCGAAAGACTGGTGGTCGCGCGTATGACCACACCCCTCGTGGCGCTGCGCGTACGACCGACCGCCGATATGTAGTCGTTAGCCGCAAGCGCCGCCGCGACCTGCGCGGGCGCGACATGGAACGCGGCCATCTTCGTGGGGTTTAGCCAGACACGCATGGCGAAGGTATTGCCAGCACCGGTGCCAGCCGGCACGATCTGCGCCTGACTCACCCCGGGCACCGAGACGAAACTCGGTTGCACGACGCGCAGCAGGTAGTCCGTGATCTGCTGCTGACTCATGTGGTGGCTGTAGAAAGCGATATACATGAGATCGGTCGAATCGCCGACCGTCACATTGATGACTGGAAGCTGACTGCCGGCCGGAAGCTTGTTCACCACCTGCTGGATCTTTGACTGAATATTCGCCACCGCGGCATTGGGGCTGTAATTCAGCTTCATGTAGATGGTGATGGTCGACACACCTTCGGCGCTGTTCGACGTCATATAGTCGATGCCGGGGGAGGCGGCTATGACGCGCTCCAGTGGCGTCGTCAGGAAGCCTTGGACGGTCTCTGGGCTGGCGCCTGGGTAGGCGGTACTGACGACCACGGTGGTATTGGTCATCTTCGGGTACTGACGCACGGTCATGCCAAGATAAGCGCGCACGCCCAGCAGAAAGATAACAAGGGTCAACGCCGTGGCGAGAACCGGACGCCGGATGAAGAAATCGGTGAAGGTCATGCCACCACCCTAGGGCTGTACCGCGTTATTGATCGCAACCGGCATTCCGCTGCGCAACTTGACCTGTCCGGCCGTCACCACGGTCTGTCCGGCCTTAAGTCCGTGCGTCACCACGACCAGGCCGTGGCGTTCGTGACCCACCGCCACGACCGTTTGCCGGGCGACGAGGTGCGGATGACCCTTGACCGTGCCATGGACGACGACATAGACGGTGTCACCATAAGTGTTGTAGGCCAGCGCCGCGACCGGGATGACAACGACACGGCGGGCATGCATCCCGAAGAGACGGACCCGCCCAAACATGCCTGGGCGTAACTCCGACCTCGGGTTGGGCACGATGGCCTGCACGAGGACATTGCGCGTCGCCGGGTTCACCGTGGCGTCTATGGCATGCACTCGCCCCTCGAACCGCCGATGCCCGAAGGCGTCGACACTGACCTCGATCTTCTGGCCGACCCGCACGCGCGCGATGTCAACCTGCGGTACGGTGAAGTTTACATAGAGCGAGCCGCTCGACTGAAGATCGACGATCGGTGCCCCGGGGGCCAGGTACTGACCGAGATTGACTTGGCGAATACCCAAGACACCACTAAAAGGTGCGCGCAAAGCCAGCTCATGGATGGCCGCGAGATCGCCCGCGACGTTCGCTTGAGAACCGTGATAGCTCGCGATGGCGCTATCTAGCTGCGCGCGACTCGCGGCCTTCTCCTTGAACAGCAGGCGGGTGCGGCGGAGGTTCGCGAAGGCGAGCCGGGTCTGCGTTTGGTCATAGGCAAGTTTCGCGCGCTGCGGTTCATCGTTGACCTGGACGAGCAAGGCTCCGGCGCGCACGGTGGCGCCGGAACGGAAATCGATCGCCGTGACGATGCCGGGAAGTTGCGCGGTCAGCGTCACACCCTGGATGGCGGTGAGGCTGCCGACACTGCGAATGTGGTCGCGCCATTTGGTTTGTTTCGCGCGTGCCGTCGAGACCGTCACCACGGGCATGCCACGCGCGGCCATGAATTCATGGATCTTGTGGTTGACGAACGCCTTCCAGCCGAAAATTCCCGCAAACACGAGCGCGAGGATGAGGGCGACCAGAATCATGCGTTTTTTCATCGGGATTCCTTTGGCGATGGAGCGGTCGAGACACGCTTGACGGCATTTGGCGCCGGTGCGTCCTTGTGCCGCCGGCTCGGCAGGGGCCCCCCGCCCAAGGCGGTGTAGAGGGCGACCGTATCGAGATAACGTTGCCCCTCGGCGCGCACATAGGCAATACGCGCTTGGCTATAGAGGGCCTCGGTCGTCAGGAGCGACAAGGAATCGATGGCACCGGCCCGATAGCTCTCGCGGGCAAGCCGCAGGGCCTCCTGCGAAGCAGCATAGGCATCGCCCTCGTCGCGCAAGGCCTGCGCGTCATGATCCAGGGCGCGAAGACTTCCAGCCACTTGCCGGAAGGCCCCGAGCACGGTTTCTTGATAGGTGGCGCGCGCCTCGGCGTAGAACTCCAGCGCCTCGCGCCGCTGGGCACGCAAAGTCCCGCCATGGAACAAGGGCGCAAGCAGGCTTGCCCCCACGCTCCATACGCTGCTCGCGGCGTCAAAGAAATGGCCGGCGGTGAGACTCTCCTGACCTATGCTTCCCGTAAGCTGCACAACCGGATAAAACTGCGCATCAGCGATGCCGACCTGGGCATTCGCATAACGCATCTGCTCGGTCGCGGCACGGATATCCGGTCGGCTGCGCGCCAACACCGACGGCAGACTCACCGGCAGGTTGCGCGGCAGATGCAGACTCGACAGACGCAAATGGACAGGGTGCCATTGCGCCGGGAAACTCCCGATAAGCGTGGCGAGGGCATAACGCTCCAGGGCCAATTGCTGCAAGAGCGCGGGCAAGGCCGCCTTGCTGGTCGCAAGCTGACTCTCCTGGTTGACGACCGAGAGGTAGGGCACGGCGCCAGTTTGATACTGCAGCTTGGTCAGACGCAGCAGCTCGGTCTCTTGGGCAATGATGCGCCGCGTGGCGCGAACCTGCGCGCGGTCACTGGCCGCCTGAACCGCGGCGATGGCGACATTGCCCGCAAGCGCAAGCGCGGCGGCCCGTAGCTGGTCGCGCACGAGCCGCGCTTGCGCCTCGGCAGAATTATATAAAAGCTTGTTGACCCCGAAGACATCGGGGTAATAGCTCACGGAAAGCCCACCCGTGTAGAGCGAATAGATACCGGGCAGACCTCCGTGGGCCGGCGATTTTGCGCGCAGAGCGCCAAGATTGGCGTTGAGCTGCGGATAGAAAATGCCTTCATCCGCGACCACGACCGCGCGCGCCCTCAAGAGCCGCGCCCGGTCGGCAGCCAGGGCGTTATTGTGCTTCAAGGCGAGAGCGACGAGGCGGTCGAGGGGCCGTGAGCGGAACGCCCGCCACCAGCGGACGTGCGGCGATACACCATAATGGAAGCGCTGCGCACCCCCGGCCGAACCATGGGTCGCCAGGGTGGCCGCGGGCATGGGCCGCTGTGTGTAGCGGCCCACCGGGGGCGCACTGGGGGCCCTGTAGCGCGGCCCAATCCCACAGCCCGCCAAGGCGGCCAGAAGGACGGCGACGAATGGTCCGGTCAGAGCCCTTCCGTGGCTGCGACGTTCGGTATGCATGGCGATTCTGACCCCTCGAAGGCCGCGCGATAGGCGACACGCCCTGTGGGCGTGACCGACGACCGTAAAGCTAATGAGATTATTATTAGCCTGCTAAATAGATTAACAGTGGGCCTTACGGGGACGCAAGCCCCAGTCCCTTCCAATACGAGAGTCTGAAGCCGGATCGGGTTTTGTTCATGATGGGGAGATGCAGACCCTTATGAACCTCGATAACCTGAGTTCCATTGACCAGCTGGCCGAGTTTTTGGCGGGCACCCGGACGGTAGCCTTTTCGGTATTGGGTAGCCCCGAAGCCCGCTATGAGTGGGTACAAAAGACCCTCGTCCGATTCCAGTATCCACCCTCTCCCGGGCCGATCAGGGGGTCGTGATCCGTGTGCTCATCAGGGTCAGCGGCTATTCCCGGCAGCAGATCACGCGCTTGATCGCCCAGTACCGCAAGACCGGCACGCTCAGACGCCGCCAGAGGACCGTGGCGGGCTTTACACGAAGTCCAGCCCTTTGTTCGCCTTGCGGTCCCGCGGGAACCGTCGAGAAGATCAGCGAATATTATCTGATCCCGATCCTCGAGCAGTTGCTGGAAGCGTTTCCTTTTCGCGTGCTGGGCTTTCACTCGGACAACGGCTCGGAGTACACCAACAAACGGGTCGCCGCGCCGCTAGACAAACCCCTCATCGAGTTCACCCCCACGAAACGGGGGTTGTCCACCAAATCCTGCTCCCGGCAATCGCATGACAATGCCTTGGCCGAGAGCAAGAATGGGTCCGTGGTGCGCAAGATCTTTGGCTATAGCCACATCCCCAGTCGCTTCGCCCAACGGATCCATCTCTTCAACCAGGAGGTCTTGAATCCCTACGTGAATTACCACCGCCCCTGCTTCTTTCCGGAGACCCACACAGATGCCAAGGGGAGGCAACGTAACCGCTACCGCTACGAGGCGATGATGACCCCCTATGACAAGCTGAAATCGCTCCCCGGGGCGGAGGCCTATTTGAAGCCGGGCTTGAGCTTTGCGATACTCGACCAGATCGCTTATGCCCTCAGCGACAACCAGGCGGCGGACCGTCTACAGAAGGCCCGCCAGAAACTCTTCCACACCCTACGCGAACAGAATCTCAAATCCGGCTGAGGGTGGCCCCTGACTCTCACTCTCCAGGCTCATCTTGGGATTGGAAAATACTGATCCCGCCCCGGAGTCCTCTACCCTGCTCAAAAAACAAAGTGGTCGCGCCCCGTCATCGCCGTCATGCCGATGGACGACCCGCGGATGCGCGCCATGGTCTGGGCCCACCATGCCGGGGCGCGCGACGCTATGGCTATCCGACGAGGAAATCCGCCACAATAGCCCCTCCCACGGACCGGAGGTTGACGCAATGAAACTGTTTTTCGCACCGGGTGCCTGTTCTTTGGCGGCCCACATCGTGATCGAGGAGGCGGGCCTAGCGCACACGCTGGAGAAGGTTGATCTCGCAACCCACAAGACCGAACACGGGGACGATTACACACGAATCAACCCCAAAGGCTATGTCCCGGCCCTGGCCCTCGACAGCGGCGAGCTCCTGACCGAGGTCGGGGTGGTACTGCAATACCTGTGCGACCAGGCCCCGGATCGGCGGCTCATGGCCGCGGCCGGCACGCTCGAACGTTATCGGCAGATGGAGTGGCTGTCTTTCATTTCCACCGAGCTCCACAAACAGTTCTCGCCCCTTTTTCGACCGGACACACCCGAGCAGATCAAGGAGGCGCAACTGAAGCTCCTTGGTCGACGGTTCGATTATGTCTCGGAGACCCTCGCGCGACATCCTTATCTCGGGGGCCAGGAATTCACGGCGCCTGACGCCTACCTCTTCACCGTATTTGGATGGCTCGGATACTTGCAGATCGACGCGAAGCCCTGGCCACGACTCGGCGAGCACGCGGCTCGCGTCACCGCACGCCCGGCGGTCCAGAAGACACTCAAAAGCGAAGGGCTTCTGAAGTAGTAGACATGCCGCGGCCCGGGGCCCTCTCCCCGGGCCACTCTCAGCACGGTATCTTCCGCAAAAGCTGCTGTCAGCCTATGATCAGCGAAAACCGTGGGAGGATGACATATGCCGGAGCCGGTATTAAAGAAAACGCTGGTGCGCGACGAGCGCTTCGCGGGCGTCACCTACCACATCGAAGGCGAGATGGTTCCGGTCCTGCAGATCATCCTCGACGCCACGCCAATCTTTTTCGAACACCACGTCCTTCTCTGGAAGAGCCCCTCGACGCGTATCGGCGTGAAGGCGGTGAAGGGACTACTGCGACGCGCGATCAGCGGCATGCCCATCCTGCTGGCATCGGCCGCAGGGCCTGGGACGGTAGCGTTCAGCCGCGATGGCGCGGGCCAGATCGTGCCCATACACCTGGCCCCGGGCCAAGCGATCGACGTGCGCGAACACCAGTATCTGGCGGCCACCGACCAGGTGGCTTATTCGATCGCCCGCATCAAGGGCATCATGAACTGGGTATTCGGTGGCAATACCCTGATAGTCGACCAATTCCGCGCCGAGACGGCGCCCGGCATCGTATGGCTGCACGGCTTTGGCAATGTGTTCGAGGTAACGCTCGGTGCGGGCGAATCGATCGACCTGGAACCCGGTGGCTGGCTCTACAAGGACCCATCGGTCGCCATCAAGACCGTCACCCAGAGCCTGAGCTCGGGATTCTTCGGGAGCACGGCCTCGTTCTTCTGGAACCGGTTCACGGGACCGGGCCGTGTAGGCATTCAATCCATGTACGTGCCGACGCTCGCCGTCGAAACCTGAGCCCGGCGTGCCCAAGAATCTGCCGCGCACCCTTGCGCTTTGTCTCACGGCACTGTTCTTGCTCTACCCGCTCTGGGGCCTCGCATCGCCCGTAGGGCCTTGGCGCTGGGACACATCGGGCCTCCCATCGGCGCTCGCCACATCCTTCGGTCTGACCGGGGTGGCGCTCGCCATCGTGGTAGCAATCGGCACACCGCTCGCGTTCTCGTTGCGCGGGGCCGCGCGCTCGACGCGCGTAGCCTTCGAGGCCGTGGTACTCCTGTCGGTGCTCATGCCGCCGCTCGCCCTCGGACTCTTGCTCGCGCTCGCCTTCGGTCCCGCCACCGCCCTCGGGGGCCTACTCCTGCGTCTTGGGATCCCAACCAGCAACGATTCGGCGGCCTTCGTTGCAACCCAGGTCTACGCAAGCCTCGGTTACTATCTGCTCGGGGCGCGGGCGGCCCTCGAGGCGGTGCCGCGCGAACTCGAGCAGAGCGCAGCCCTGCTCGGACTTGCGCCCCGCAAAGTCTTGTGGCGGATCACGCTGCCGCTCGCGCGGCTCGGGCTCGCGGCGGCCTTGAGTCTTGCGTGGGTGCGCGCACTCGGGGAGTTCGGGGCCATTATGGTGACCGCGTACTATCCGCATGGAATTCCGGTGCAGTTGTGGGTGGACCTGCAGGATCAGGGTCTGCCGGCGGTCTTGCCCTTACTGGTCGTGTTCCTGCTCACGGCCTTGCCCCTGCCCTGGGCGTTGCGTCTTCTCGCCGGCACACGCGACTATGCTTGATTGCCGTATTCAAAAGGCACGGCGCGCCTACGAAGTAACGGTCGACATCCTTGCCGGCGGCGAGCGCGTGGCGCTCTTCGGGCCCTCGGGCAGCGGCAAGAGCACGGTGCTCTCGTGTCTCGCGGGTCTGGAGACGCCGGACGCGGGCCATATCCAGTGCGGCCATGAGACCTGGTTTCCCCCGCCGCTTGCCCTGCACTACCGCTCGGTCGGTTACCTGCGACAACGCGAGCCCCTATTTCCGCACCTCTCGGTCGCGGAAAACGTGCAGTTTTCCCTGGATGCCGCCACGCGAGCGCGGGAGCGGGCCTGGATCACCGAGATGCGGGAACGCCTGGATCTCGGCGCCCTATGGCACACCCGACCCCATCACTTGTCGGGTGGACAGGCGCGGCGCGTGGCTCTCGCCCGCACGCTCTGTCGCCGCCCCCGGCTGGTGCTCCTGGATGAACCCTTCGCCGGCCTCGACCGCCCCCTCGCGCGCGCGCTCGCGCGCATCCTGAAGGACTGGCAGGAACGCCTGGGATTCATCCTGCTCGCGGTGGATCACGACCCGCTGGTCCTGGAGGGGCTCTGTCCGCGCGTGATCGCCATGGAGGAAGGGCGCGTGGTCCAACAAGGCGGCTGGGCCGAACTGAGGCAACGGCCGGCCACGCCAATCTTGCGCGCCCTGCTCGATCTGGACCCCTGAGACAGACGGCGAGGTCGGTTGCGAGAGCGCGGGCGCAATCGGCAATCGGCTTGCGCCCCCCATGCGGCTTGTGTAACGTGGACCGCGCTTGCGTTTCTCTCAACTTCAGCCTTCCGGACGCCATACCCATGACCGACTTCGTCTCGCTTGCGATCGCCATCCTGACCGTCTCCGATAGCCGGACCCTGGAAACCGACACATCAGGCCAGGCCTTGGTTGATCAGCTCACGCGCGCCGGACATGTCCTGGCTGAGCGGGCCCTGGTACGCGATGATCGCTATATCCTGCGCGCCACCGTTTCGCGCTGGATCGCGGACCCGAAGATCCAGGTTGTGATCACCACCGGCGGTACCGGGCTTACCGGTCGAGACATCACGCCCGAGGCGCTGAGGCCATTGTTCGACAAAGAGATCGAGGGGTTCGGGGAGCTCTTTCGGTTAATCTCCTACGATGAGATCGGGACCTCGACCCTGCAATCGCGCGCACTCGCGGGCCTAGCCAACGGCACGGTGATCTTCTGCCTGCCGGGCTCGACCGGGGCGTGCCGTACGGCGTGGACCAAGATCCTGGAGGAACAGCTGGACCGCCGCCACAAGCCCTGCAACTTCGTCGAGCTTCTGCCGCGCTTCACGGAGTCGGCATCATGAAGAACGGGCACGCGCCCTTGCTGTCTGCGGAAGAGGTCTGGGCGCTTATGCGCAAGGAGGCCACCCCCGTGGCCGATTGCGAAATGGTGACGCTCGCGCAGGCGCTGGCGCGCGTGCTCGCGCAAGACGTGCGCGCACCCATCACCGTGCCGGGCTTCGACAATAGCGCCATGGACGGCTACGCCTTCCGTGCGGCGGATGCACACGGCGCGCGCGAACTCCCCTTGAGCCTGCGGGTCGCGGCGGGCGACAAGCCCGGGGCCCTCGTGCCCGGCACCGCCTGCCGGATATTCACGGGGGCGCCGCTACCTTCCGGCGCCGACACGGTGGTCATTCAGGAGCGCTGCGAACGACGCGGCGACACTTTGATCCTCCCTGAGCAATGGACGCCGCATGCCAACATCCGCCGCGCGGGCGAAGATATACGCGCGGGCGACCTGATCCTGACCGAGGGCCAGGCCCTGACTCCCCAGGCCATAGGGCTTGCCGCGTCCTGCGGGTTCACCGAGGTCCTGGTGCGCCGCCGCCTACGGGTCGCGGTTTTGTCCACGGGCGACGAGCTGCGACCAGCCGGATCCGGACCTTTGGTCGAAGGACAGATCTACGACAGTAACCGCCCCATGCTGCACGCCTTGCTTGGGCGGCTTGGGTGCGAAGTCCATGCGGCCGGGGCGCTCGGCGACGACCTCACCCGCACCCGCCAAGCCTTGCGTGAGGCCGCCCAGACAGCCGATGTCATCGTCACCACAGGCGGCGTCTCGGTGGGTGAGGAAGACCATGTGAAGGCGGCCGTGGAGGCCGAGGGTACACTCTCGCTTTGGCGGGTGGCCATCAAACCCGGTAAACCGCTCGCCTTCGGGCGCGTGGGTGGCACCCATTTCCTGGGGCTGCCCGGTAATCCGGTATCGGCATTCGTGACCTTCGTGCTGTTCGTGCAGCCGTTCCTGAAGGCCATCATGGGCGCGACACCGACAGAGCTGCGGGCCTTCCCGGTGCACGCGGGCTTCGTGCGCGAGACGCCGGACAACCGCCGCGAATTCGTGCGCGCGCGGCTGGTAAGCCGGGATGACGGCACCCTGTGGGCCCAAGCACATCCGCGACAGAGCTCGGGGGTGCTATCCTCGACCGTGTGGGCCGAGGGTCTCATCGACATCGCCGCCGGGCGATGCGTGGCGGAAGGCGATACGGTCCCCTTCCTCCCTTTCGAGGGTGTGCTGATCTAAGAACCCGCGGGTATCAACGGAGATCATCCGGCGTATTGCAGTTGGCGGCCTCGGCCGCGGTTAAATCAAGCCACGCCGTTTCCACGCCCGCAAACCACTCCTGGGCCCGCCGGCCGCCGCCTTGCCAGTAGACATCCAGGCGTTCGCGTAAACACGCATCCGCCAGGAACACCAGCGGTTCGGGGCCCGATGGGCTCCTCGCGACCACCACGCCACCTGCGACACGCAAACGCCATAGGGCCACGACAAGGTCGGACGGCAGACAGGGCGTGTCGACCGGCACCGACAACACCCATGGGTAGCGGGCGCATCGGCAGGCCGCGCGCAGGCCCGCAAGCGGCCCGGCAAAACCGTCATCCTCATCGGTCACAACTTCGTGGCCCAATGCGCGATAACGCTCGATCGAGCGATTGGCGCTGATCAGAATCTGCGGCAGACCCGCGATACGCTGCAAGGCGTTGTGGATCAAGGGCGCGCCCGACCACGGCACGAAACCCTTGTCCTGGCCCCCCATGCGTCGGCCGGCGCCGCCCGCGAGCACGACTCCGGTTATCGGTAAGACGGCCTCACCCATTCGACCTCTCGTGTGCGCCCGCTTCTACGGACCGCATCCTACCCAACGGGGATGGAATCACCCTTGGCCGCTGACACAGGCGTCTTCCGCGGCCGCCAACATAAGCGTCACCAGTGTACTGATGCAGCGCGAGAGTTCAACGGAACGATGAGGCGCTTCGGTGAACCGTTTCCGCCCCGTCGAGATGGCTAAACGACGCTGGCGTGCTCGTGGCTGGTTACACGGCCGGCCATGGGGGTGAGGCATCCATCACCACGCATACTGGCGGCCCGCGTTATGGACCCTGTCCTCTCGCGGTAGGCACGGAAAGGTCAGGGGCCTCGGCCCGGAGGGGTACGCATCGTCATGAGCGTGGGCGCGAGCGCTTTATGGTGGCAAGGGAGGTTGCGCACCCAACAAGGCTGCGATTTCGGGTGGGCACGATCCGCAATCGGCGCCCGCCCCGCAGTGCGCTTTCACGGCGGCCACGGTGCGCGCCCCGTCCTCGATTGATTGACGGATGACCGCCTCGGCCACGCCCCGGCATTGGCAAACCAGACGACTCGGCGCCGAGACAGCGTCCGCCGGAATGGTGGGCGCAACGAGCGCATGACGCCACGCGCCGACATCGGCTTCCGTGAGGAGCAGGTCCTGTAGCCACGCCCCGGTCGCATCGTCACCCAAGAGACAGAATCCCCAGAGCCGCTCGTCGCGCAGCAGGACGTGCTTGCGGACTCCACGACTGTCCTGATAACCGACAAGCACGCCGTCGCGTAACGCGAACGATGCGGCGAGGCGACCCGCCCAGGCCTCGTCGGGCGGCTCGGGAAAGGCGAAGCGCAACACCAGGGCCTCGGCGGATCCGCAGGCATGGCGCGCGAGGGCGCCATAAGGCAGCTCGGGCAATAGCGCGCGCGCCGCCTCCCATAGCCCAAGCTCCAGACGCCGCACCACCCGCCCCGCCCAGGCAAATGTCGCCTTGCGCACCGCCACGGCGGCATGCTTCAGCTCGGGCTGATTCGAGACGGGGTCGCGCGCGGCGGCCTCGGTGAGGACATTGACGGCACCGCGGGCACTAAACCGCGCGCCGAAGTGCATGGGCAGGAACACAGTCCCAGGGGCCACCTCCTCGTGCGCACGCGCCCGCACCGTGACCGCCCCCCGCCGACTTTCCACCGTCACGAGGTCGCCATCCTGGAGGCCGAGACCTACGGCATCGACGGGGTGGATCGAGAGCAAGGCCTCGGGATCGTGAGCAAAAAGCCCCGCGCTCAGGCCCGTGCGGCTCATCGTGTGCCATTGGTCGCGCAAGCGCCCGGTGGTGAGATGGAGCGGGTAGGTCGGCGACACGGGTTCCGCGACCGCCTGGTAAGGGGCCGCCGAAAGACGTGCGCGGCCGCTGGGCGTGGCAAAGACATGGTCGGTGTAGAGGCGCGCGCGGCCCTCGGTCGCCCCGCGCGGATAAGGCCATTGCCGGGGAGCAGTCTCGAGCTGTGTCCAACCGAGACCCGTGATATCGAGATCGCGGCCCTCCGTGCAGGCCTTGTACTCATCGAACACGGCACTGTGCGTGGCAAACGCGAACAGGCGCCGCGCGTGCAAGGCATGGGCCTCGCCCGCGACCCGGGGCACGCGGGTGGCGTCGAGCGCGACGCCTAAGGTGTGGGCGAAGTCCCGAAAGATCTCCCAGTCCGGTCGCGCCTCACCCGGGGGGTGTACGGCCTTGCCCATGAGGCTTATGCGGCGCTCCGAATTGGTCACCACCCCCGCGCGCTCGGCGAAGCTTGCCGCCGGTAAGAGCAGATCCGCGTAGGCGGTCGTCTCGGTCGGGTAATAGGCCTCTTGCACGACAACATAGTCGGCGGCACGCAAGGCCGCATCCACGAGACGCGTCTCGGGCAGACTCACGACGGGATTGGTGCACGCGATCCACAGGGCCTTGATGCGCCCCTCTGCAAGCGCTTGAAAAAGCGGGACCGCGGTAAGGTCCGGCGTGGGATTCAGGTCCGGGACTCCCCAGAGGGCCGCGATCTCGGCACGGTGCGCTTCATTAGCGACTTCCCTGTGTCCCGGAAGGAGCTGGGCATGCCGCCCACCTCGCGGCCCCCCATGGCATTGGGTTGCCCCGTGAGACTCAATGGTCCGGCGCCAGGGCGGCCGATGTGGCCGGTCACTAAATGCAGGTTGATAAGCGCGCGATTCTTGTCGGTACCGCAACTCGATTGGTTGAGACCCTGACACCAAAGCGAGGTGGCGGCGCGCGCCTTGCCCCACACCGCTGCGGTCCGCTCCAGGACCTCGATCGGGATATGGCAGATATCGGCGACACGCCTGGGTGGATAGTCATAGGCGATCTCACGCAAGGCTTCGAAGCCCTCGGTGCGCTCGCGGATAAAATCGCGATCCAGGCGGCCGTCGCGCATCAGGATATGGACGAGGCCGTGGAAGAAAGCCACATCAGTGCCTGGGGCGAGCGCCACATGAAGGTCACTCGCCGCGGTGGTCGGGGTGCGACGTGGATCGATTGTGATGAGAAAGAGATCCGGATTGCGCTGACGCGCCGCCTCGATGCGCCGAAAGAGGATGGGATGGGCGAACGTCGGGTTGGCGCCGGCGATGAGAATGAGGTCGGCCCGCTCCAGATCCTCGTAGCAGCCGGGTACCGAGTCCTGCCCGAAACTCGCCTTATAGGCGCTCACGGTCGAGACCATGCACAGCCGCGAGTTGGTGTCGATGTGGTTGGTCCGGATCAAGCCTCGGGCAAGCTTGTTGACGACGTAATAGTCCTCGGTGCTCAACTGCCCCGAGACATAGAACGCGCAGGCCTCCGGACCGTGGGCCTCAATAGCCGCGGCAAAGCGCGCGGCGGCCTCGCCCAGGGCCGCGCACCACGAGACCCGTCAGACACCGCACCCCGCCGCGCGCGGCGCAAGGGACTGGCCAGGCGCTCCCCATCCACGGTTTGAGCAAGTGCGCGGCCTTTGGTGTATAAAGCGCCGCAGTTGGCCGGGTGCGCCGGATCGCCGCGCACCGCAAAGACGCGCTTCTCGTCATGTTCGAGGATCACGCCACAACCGGTCCCACAATAGGGACACACCGAACGCGTCTCCTGGTACCCCGCCCCGGCCGTAACCATTTCCATCATCATCGCTCCTTAGATCCCGCATGGCGAGCCTCCCTTCCCCCTGGCAGTATGAGAAGCCCTGCATGACGCTCTTAGCGCCCAATCGCCGCCCATTGCCACCTCCTGAAGGGCGGGGCGTACACAAGCAGTCTCCGTGGCGGCCATCCACCGCCGCGCGCGGTTGTGGACCAGGGTGGCAGCCGCCACCGCAAGCCCCGCAAAAAGGGCGAATCCCCCGTGATAGCTGGATGTGGCCTGCTTGGCTATGCCGAGGACCACAGGAAGATAGAAACCGCCTATGCCGCCCGCCGCCCCTATCAGGCCTGTCATCAGTCCGCGGCGTTCGGACCAACGCAGCGGTACGATTTGAAATGTGGCGCCGTTGCCGAGGCCGAAGCAGACGTAGAGCACGAACAAGGCCGGGAGACCCTCGGACTTCAAAGGCGAGAGCAGAGCGAACACGAGATCGACGATGGCGATCCCGGAAAGGCCGTAGCGCAGTGCGCGGGGACCGCCGACGCGATCCGCGAGGTAGCCCCCCAAAGGGCGTACCGTGGCGCCTGTAAAGGCAAGCGCGGCCATGAACAGCCCGGCCTCGACCTTGGGGACATGGTAGAGGGCGATCAAGAGCAGACTCGTGTAGGCCGACATGCCGACAAAGCCACCGAAGGTCACGGCATAGACAAGAGAGAACGCCCAGGTATCGCCTTCACGGAGGACGCGACGATGGTCCCGCGGCAAGACCATGAGTACAAAGGTCAGGCCCAAGACCGGCAGCAGGAGCACGGTCGGATGGCCGCTCACTCCCAGCAGTCCCGCGTAGGCGGCCGTGACCAGAACAACGAGAAAGACGAGGCTCCCGAGGAAACCCGCAAGGGCCCGCGCCACCGATCCGGACTTGGGTGCGTAGTCGCGCCCCCAGAATCGGATGGTCAAGGCGGCCAGCGCCAAAAACGGCAGGACCGCGATCATGGCCGTCTGCCAGCCGTAGTACCGCGCAAGCGGGGGAAACAGGATGCCATCCAGGACCGCGCCGATGTTGCCGGCGGCGGCAAGCCCCAATACCAGGCCTTGCACGCGCGGCGGGTAAGCGCTCCCGGCCATGGGAAGCGCGACGGCAAAACTGGCGCCACCGACGCCAAGGAACATGCCTAGCACGAGCAAGGTAGAGAAGTTTGGTGTGGCGGGCATGAGCGGGAGGGAAAGCGGCGTCACGGCCGACAAGAGGATGCCCATGAGCACAATGCGGCGCCCGTCGAGGGCCTGGTAAAGATGCCCGAGCGGCACGCGTAAAAGGGCGCCGCACAGCACGGAACCGCGATCAGAAGGCCCGCTGCGGCGGGGCTGAGATGGAGGGGTCGGCCGATGTACGGGGCGAGCGGCCCGAACAAGAGCCACACCGTGAAGCCGGTATCGAAATACAGAAAACTGGCGACAAGCGACCGCCAGTCGCCGCTTTGCATGAGGGCCGAGAATCTGCGCATACAATCTCCCGAAAGGCAGCGTGTCCCCGGCCTACAGCGACTTTCGTGCACAGCACGAAAGGGGGGATTCTGATGCAAATCGGGGAAAATCATGACCTGGGCCCCGGGGCATGGTCGAATACGGGGCGAGGCGCGCCATTCTGGTGCGGACGGCCCCCCGATCAAAGTTGGGCGGGGCGGGCTTTCTCCGGAGACGCGAAGGGCTATACTGAACTCACCATGTCTCGGGAGGACGCCTTCATGGCCGCCGCAATACCGACACAAGAGCCGCCGCTCGAGATCAAACCGGAAATCGCGTTTGAGCTGATCCGGCTCAAGATCGCGACCCTGATCGATGTTCGTCAGCCCGTAGAGCACGAGCTCGAAGGGGAAGTAGCCGAGGCCGAATCGGTGCCACTCTTCGACCTGAAGAAGCTCCTAGGTCACAAGCTTACCGAAGATGAGCAGGAGATGCTCGACTGTGATCTGCCGACCGCGCGCGACGCACGGCTGTTCCTGTCGATCATCAATAAACATCACTACCAGAAGGGCAACGTCCTACTCTGTCTTTGCAACTCGGGAAAGCGCAGCCTACATGCGGCGCAATTACTGCGGTCGATGGGCTACGAACGCGCCTACTCGGTTACAGGCGGCGTGCGCGCGTGGCGGGATCTGGCGGAATAAGGGGCTGGGCCGCGGCAGACGCCGCCACGGCCCAGGGAAGACCTCAGGGCTTGGGCGGGGCGACCGGCTTTTGCGCCAGGACCCAAGCGGCCATTTGTTCGGCCTGCGCGAGACTCATGCCCGGATGAGCGACCATGGGGATACCGCCAGTCCAAGCGTTCCAGCGGCCGGCACCGCCATTGATGATCTTATGGGCCAGCGTCACCTTGGCGCCCGCCTTGTGGGCGAACACATAGGCGACCCAGCTGTAGGCCGGTCCCACGACCTTGTGGTTTACGGCGTGGCAAGCAAAGCAGCCGGCACTCGTCATGGCCGCCTTCACCTGCGGACTGCCATTAGCCAACGCAAGGCCCGGCAAGACCAAAGCCGCGGCAACCGCCAAACCCTTCACGATCTGCTTCATATCGACCCCTCTCACGCTCTCTGAACAAGAAATCCGAACCGTGCATTACCAGATGCTAACATAGTTACGGCGGCCCCGGGCTATCTCCTTCGAGACATGGTTGCGTGCGGCCTCAAGGCCCGCTCGGCCGTCTGCACGCGGCGCAAGCGCCATCCGAGCGCGATGAAGCGCTTATGGGCGCGATGGGCATGTGCGGACATGCCTTGCGCCCGAAACTGACGTCGGCGCATACGCAATCGCCACATCCGGCGCTTGAGGCTGCGCGCCTCTGCGGCGAGCTGACGCAGCCGCGCGCGATCCGCGGAGGTCGCCGGCGCGCGCGGGGGCGCATTCAGGACGGAGACCGCCTGCGGGGGCGGGGGCGCGGTAAGGCCCGGCGTGGAGTGCGGCGCGGGAAGTGCCGTGGCGTGCGACGAAGCAATCGGCGCTGTGATGAGCAGGGCGCCGAGTAGCGCGGCGCGGATGGTAGGCATGAAAGCTCCTTGTATACGCAATGGGGATGAAATAGCCCACATGCAGAGTATAGGGCAAGACGGGGTTTCTAGGGACGGGGTGCGCGAGGTCAAGGCCAGCACGCCCTTCATGTGCGGCGAACGCCCAAAAAAAACGGGCCCCGTGAGGCCCGTAACACCCTGGGGGTGAGGAGATCTTTTATTCGTAGACCTGCTCTCCGTGCTGACTCAGATCGAGGCCCTCGACCTCCTCCTCTTCGCTCACGCGCAGACCCACGATCACGTCGACGACCTTCAGGATGATGTAGGTGACGACCGCATCGTACATAAGCACGGCACCGACATCGATCAGTTGCTTGACGACCTGGTAGGTATTGCCTTCAAGAGCGCCAGCGGTCCCGCCTATGGCCTTCACCGCGAAGACCCCGGTCAGGATGGCGCCCAGCGCCCCGCCGATGGCATGGACGCCGAAGGCATCCAAAGAGTCGTCGTAGCCGAAGAAGTTCTTCATATAGGTGGCTGTCCAGAAGCAGACCGCGCCGCCCGCGATGCCGATGACAAGCGCGCCGGTCGGGTCGACGAAGCCAGATGCCGGCGTGATCGCCACGAGCCCGGCTACCGCCCCCGACACCATGCCGAGCACACTCGGCTTACCGCGGGCCATCCACTCCGCGAACATCCAGGCGAGGGCCGCCGCCGCGGTCGCGATTTGGGTGGTGGCCATGGCCATACCTGCGCGCCCCCCGGCCGACACCGCGCTGCCGGCATTGAAGCCGAACCAGCCGACCCAGAGAAGGGCCGCGCCGATCACGGTGAGCACTAGGTTGTGGGGCGGCATGGCCTCCTTGCCATAGCCCTTGCGCCGACCAAGAACAAGCGCCGTCACAAGACCCGCCACACCCGCATTCAAGTGGACCACCGTGCCGCCAGCAAAATCCAGGGCACCCAACTGGGCAAGCCAGCCATCAGCGGACCATACCCAGTGGGCAACGGGCGAGTAAACGAACACGAGCCAGAGACCCATGAACCAGAGCAGCGCCGAAAACTTCATGCGTTCGGCGAACGATCCGGCGATGAGCGCGGGCGTGATGATGGCAAACGTCATCTGGAAGGTCATGTACACCGATTCCGGCACCGCGAGCGACAAACCGGTCACCGTGTCCTTGTTCATGCCATGAAGGAAGACTCGGGAGAGTCCTCCTATCCAGGGATTGCCGCTCGTGAACGAAAGACTGTAGCCGAGCACATACCAGAGCACGGTCACAAGGCAGGTGATGACGAAGCTTTGCGCAAGCGTGTCGAGCACATTCTTCTTGCGCACCATGCCACCGTAATACAAGGCAAGGCCCGGCACTGTCATCATGAGAACGAGGGCGGTGGACGCAAGCATCCAGGCGGTATCGCCCGGATTGATCTTGGCGTCGGCGTCACCGCTCACGGCCTCTGCCGGTGGTGCCACGGCAGGGGCAGGGGCCGCCACGGGAGCCGGTGCTGGAGCGGCCGGCTGGGCGCTGACGGTCGCGCCTTGAACCGATGCGTTGGCCGCGAAGGCCGCGGCTGGGAGCCCGCCGAGCGCGAGAACCAGGGCGAAGCTGCGCGCACTCCGGATGCAAGTGCAGGTCAAAGCCTGAAGAAAGTTCATAGGGCCTCCGGCCCGGACTCGCCGGTCCGTATACGAATGGCTTGTTCGAGGTCGAACACGAAGATTTTGCCGTCGCCGATCTTGCCGGTATTGGCGGCCTTGCTGATGGCCTCGATCACGCGCTCCACGAGATCGTCATCGATTGCGATTTCGATCTTGACCTTGGGCAGGAAGTCGACGACGTACTCGGCACCCCGGTAGAGTTCCGTGTGGCCCTTTTGACGCCCAAAGCCCTTGACCTCGGTGACAGTAATGCCCTGCACCCCGATCTCGGACAAGACCTCGCGCACGTCATCGAGCTTGAACGGTTTTATGATAGCGGTAATGAGTTTCATGGGCGGCCTCCTTGGTGAAAGGCGGCGAGCCCGTGCGACCTGCGTGCGCCGGGACCACGGGCCCACGGCGCAACAGTCAGTGCGGTGTGAAACGCGTTCATAATACCCCCTTGATGTGTGACGAGACCTGCGGCATGGGCAGGCGATTGGGGGCAATGCAGAGAGCGTGCCAAAGAAAAGGGGAGGCGGAAACCGCTCTAAGACACGGTTCCCGGCCTCCCCAGGATAGGGAAATGCCCCAAAAGGGGGATAGTGCCCCTTAGGGTTGCACCACGAAGGGGCTTAGGCCCCGGAATTTCGGAGCGACACCGCGGCCTCGACCATGTTGCGCAGCGCGCTCTCGGTCTCGGGCCAGTTGCGGGTTTTTAGACCGCAATCCGGATTGACCCACAGGTTCTCGCGCGGCAGCACCTTTTCGGCTTTCTGCATGAGTCGCACCATCTCCTGGGTGCTTGGCACCCGAGGCGAGTGGATGTCGTACACGCCCGGACCGATCTCGTTGGGATAACGGAAGTTCACAAAAGCGTCGAGGAGTTCCATATCGGAGCGCGATGTCTCGATGGTGATGACATCCGCATCCATCTCGGCCACCGCCTCGATGATGTCGTTGAACTCGGCGTAGCACATATGAGTATGGATCTGGGTCTCGTCTCCGACACCACCCGAGGACACCCGGAAGGCGCGCACGGCCCAAGCAAGATAGGCCTTGTGATCCTCGCGTCGCAGGGGCAGGCCCTCGCGCACCGCGGGTTCATCAATCTGAATCACGCGTATGCCGGCCTTCTCCAAATCACAGACCTCGTCGCGTATCGCGAACGCGATCTGGAGGGTGGTATCGGCGCGCGGCTGATCGTTACGCACGAACGACCACTGCAGGATGGTCACAGGTCCGGTCAGCATGCCCTTCATGGGGCGCTTGGTGAGCGACTGGGCATAGCGGGCCCACTCGACGGTCATGGGGGTCGGGCGCGAGACGTCACCATAGATGATCGGCGGCTTCACGGCCCGCGAGCCATAGCTCTGCACCCAACCATAGTCCGTGAACGCAAAGCCCTGGAGCTGCTCGCCGAAGTATTCCACCATGTCGTTGCGCTCGGCCTCGCCGTGTACAAGGACATCGAGACCGATCTCTTCCTGCTTACGCACGGCAAGCGCGATCTCGGCGCGCATCCGCTCCTCATATTCGGCGGCATCGATGCGGCCGGCCTTGAAGTCGCGCCGGGCGGTCCGAATCTCGTTCGTCTGCGGGAAGGAACCGATAGTCGTGGTCGGGAACATCGGCAAATTCAGGTGCGCGCGCTGCAGCGGCCGGCGTTGGGCGAACGGCTGTTTCCTTGTGGCATCCTGCGGGCTCACAGCGGCGACCCGGGCCTTGACGGCGCGGTCATGAATACGGGCCGAGGACTTGCGGTCCTGCGCCACACGACGGCTCTCCTCGAGGGCCTGGGCAATAGCGCCATCACCCTCATCGAGGCCGCGCTTCAGGACCCCCACCTCCGCCATCTTCTGCGTGGCGAAGGCAAGCCAGCTGCGAATCTCAGCGTCCAATCTCTGCTCACGCATCAGGTCGACCGGCACATGCAGAAGCGAGCAACTGCTCGCGACCGCGATCCCGCCCTTGTGGCCTTGGGCGCCGCGCAGCACCTTGAGGGCCGCGTCGAGATCGGCGCGCCAGATGTTGCGGCCGTCGACGACGCCGAGCGATAAGAGCTTATCGGCCGGGACGGCCTTCAGGACCGCCGGCAACTGCTCCGGGGCACGCACGAGGTCGACATGGAGGCCCGCGGTCGGGAGCTTGCACGCAAGCTCGAGGTTCGCGCCCAGGCTCTCGAAATAGGTCGCCAGCATCAGCTTGGGTCCGGCCGAGGACAGCTTCTCATAGGCCTTTGGATAGGCGTCAGTCCACGCCTTCGGGAGGTCGAGGACCAGGGCTGGCTCGTCGATCTGCACCCACTCGACACCCTGATCGGCGAGCCGCTTCAGGATCTGCTGGTAGACGGGCAACAGGTCGGGCAGCAGCGAGAGGCGATCGAAGTCCTCGCCCTTGGCCTTACCGAGCCACAGATACGTGAGGGGCCCGAGGAGGACCGCCTTGACCGGGAAGCCGGCGGCGCGGGCCTGGGCCACATCCTCGAAGAGCCGCGGCGATGACACCGCGAAACGCTGGCCCTTCTGAAATTCGGGGACGATATAGTGGTAGTTGGTATCAAACCACTTCGTCATCTCGCAAGCGTAGGTGGCTTTGCCAGTGGGGGCCACGCCACGCGCCATGCGGAAAAAGGTGTCGAGGTCCACCTCAGGCCCCTGCCACTCGAAGCGCGGGGGCACAACGCCGAGCAGCGCGCTCGTCTCGAGGACGTGGTCATACCAGGCGAAATCGCCGGCCGTCACGAGGTCGAGGCCAGCCGCCTTCTGGGCGCTCCAGGCACGCATGCGCAGGTCCTTCCCGACGTCGCGAAGGGCCTCCTGGGTCAGACTCCCTTTCCAGTAGGCCTCAAGGGCCTTCTTAAACTCCCGATCGGGGCCGAGACGGGGAAAACCAAGGATGTGTGCAAGGCTCAAAATCGACTCTCCGGGGCACGCGCCCATAGCGAATAAGGGGTTGGAGGGCAAAACGGCGCCGACAGCGCGCTCATGGCGGCGGCCGTGGGAGGCTAACCTCGGCCGCGTCCGGAGTCAATGGGCGGATGGGATCTTGGGCCCCAGCCTCCCGTCAATGACGCCTTGCCGCCGGACCCTTAATATCCCCACTGCGCCGGGTCGCTGCCCTTAAAACCGCCATAAGTCTGGAAGGATGACCCCTCCCCCATCCCTGCGCGGCGGCCAATCCCGGTATAGCATCCATAAGAGCGCTATTACTGGCTGTTATAGAGAGTATATCCTCTGAAGGGATATATTTATGGCTCTTGGCGCAGCCTTTGAGTCTGCGCTACCATAGTGTTCTAAGAGCGGGGCATCATCCATGGCCAACACCGATTATCGCGCCCTTTCCGACCCAGAAATCGCACGCCGTATGGGCGAGCGGCTGAGGGCCTTGCGGCTGCGCCGAAACCGCACCCAGGAAGACCTCGCCAAGAGCGCCGCGATCAGCGTAGGCACCGTAAAGGCGCTCGAGGCCGGCCGCGGCAAGCTAGGGAGCCTCATCACCCTTTTGCGCGAATTGGACGCGCTCGACGGCCTGGACGGCTTCCTTCCGGAGCCGCCCCCGAGCCCCCTGGAGTTGGCCCGCAGGCAAGGCCGCATGCGGCGGCGCGCCTCGGGGAAGGCGGGCACCCCCGCGGCGGACAAGGGCTCCGCATGGTAGGGGCAGTCACGGCCGCCCTTGTGCGGCTCTGGGGCGAACCCGTAGGCGCCGTCGCCTGGCTTGCCGATCGGGCCCTGGCGGCGTTTGAGTTTGAGCCCGCGTTCTTGAGATCGGGGCGTGACGTCGCGCCGCTGACGATGCCCGTGGCCCAAGCGTCGGGTCAGATCTTTAGCTTCCCCCACTTACCGCGCGACACCTTCATGGGTCTGCCGGGACTTTTGGCCGACGCCCTCCCCGACAAGTTTGGGAACGCATTGATCGATGCTTGGCTTGCGCGCCAAGGACGCGCGGCGAGCGACTTCAATCCCGTCGAACGGCTGTGCTACACGGGTGAACGCGGTATGGGCGCCCTCGAGTTCGAGCCGGCCATGAATCAGCACCTCGGACGCGCTGCCGTTCCCGTCGAGATCGCGGAACTCGTGGAGCTCGCTCGCATGACGACGACGGAACGTGGCCGTCTCGATACCCGTCTTGGCGTCGGGAACGGTCCGGACGAAGCGGCCCTGCGCGACATCCTGCGGGTTGGCACCTCGGCCGGCGGGGCCCGCGCCAAGGCCGTGATCGCGCTCGACGACCAAGGCCACGTGCTCTCGGGCCAGGGTCCAGTTCCCTCGGGCTACGACTATTGGCTGCTCAAATTCGATGGCGTAATGGATCTCGAACTCGGGGGCACGCAGGGATACGGGCGCATCGAGTACGCTTACTCACGCATGGCGCACGCGGCAGGGATCACGATGAGCGAATGCCGGCTGCTGCATGAAAACGGCCGCGCCCACTTTTTGACGAAGCGATTCGATCGTGTGGGCCGCGAAAAGCTCCATATGCAGTCCCTATGCGGCATCGCCCATTACGATTACAACGCCGCCGGCGCCTATGGCTACGAACAGGTCTTCGATGTCATGCGTCGCCTGCGCCTGCCTAAGGCCGACGCGATCCAACTGTACCGACGCCTGATCTTCAACGTGGTCGCCCGCAACCAGGATGACCACACCAAGAACATCGGCTTCTTGATGGGGCCCGACGGAAAATGGCGCCTGGCGCCGGCATTTGACCTCATTTATGCCCACAACCCCGGGGGCCGCTGGACTTACCAGCACCAAATGACGATCAACGGGAAGCGTGATCACTTCACGCGCGCGGACCTCCAGACCGTGGGTGCGTCGCTTGGTATCGCGCGACCGGACCGCATCCTGGAGGAGGTCGTCGACGCCGTCGCCACGTGGCCGGATATGGCTCGCGAGGCGGGCGTCGACCCCGTACGCACAGCGGAAATCACCCGCGCCCTACGCCTGAACTGGTGATTCAGGGTCCCGCTCGGGGCCTATCTCGGCATCGATGCCTCAAGCCGCCTGAATTGCTCATGGTGTCGCCCAAGAAATTCCCGATTCGGGTACGTCGTGCGCGGACCTCGGCACCGTCAGGCGTGTCTTATGCATACCCTTGCGACCATGAACAGCATGGGGCCATCCCCCTCTCCAAGAATGTCCCGGCGCAGCTCTATCACGTAATCCGGACGAATCGCCAGGAACCGCCCGTCAAATGCGGCGTGGCGCAGCTTACATAGAGCCAGCCCGCTCGTGACCACAGACTCGCCGTCGGGGATGATATGCGCGGCCTCCAGTAACTCCTCGTGGCGCAACGTACAGGGCGCGCACTGTTGGCGATACGCCCGTAACACGCGCTCGCGGAAGGGGCGTTGATGGATGCGTTGCCCAACGGTGGTCGTAATATAGGATCGGCGCGCCTGCGCCACGCCGTCGCCCGTAACCGCTTCTTGCAACCCCCCCAAGCCAGCCCCCGAAGCGCGCATCATCGACCTCCACGCTGAACGTATGGCGGGACGGGTCATCTTCGACGATGAATACGGGCCAGGCCGCGAAGTACTTGCCTGAGACAATCGGATGAAAATAGTTGAGAGGAACCCGCCGACTCATGGCCGCGTGTAATCCGGCATTATCGCCATGGCTCGGGTCGTTTCCATGATAGCGATACGAAAGCCTGCCGTCCTCCGAAAAGCCGTCATCGTAAGGACCGTTCGGTATCGTTGTGATCGAAAGGGGCAGATTGATGAGCTTGGGTTTGAATATCCCCTGCGGACCGACATAATGAGCGCCGCGCCCGCAATGCTCGTGATCGGCCTGGAAACGAGAATTCATCGTAGCGCGGAAGCGAACTTATGTTGTACCTTTGAATCTCGAGCGCCACCCGCGGGCCTTGGGTCCGGGAAACCCCGGCGGACGGGTGAGGACGGCTCGGGTCTTGGACAGGGACCCGGTCTTGCTGGGACCTGCAAGGCGGAACTCGCGCAAATGGCGCCGAAAGGCCGGGTAACCTTGAGAAAACCGGGCGCAGGGCGCGCCCGCTGCGCGCCTCCCTCTCGTACGCGCGGAAGGCCGCGCGCATAAATGGAGGGGTCGTAGCAAACCCAAGGCCGCTCGGTGCTAGAATCCGTATGAGCAGGCATGACAAGGGCGGCGGCTCCAGGGACTAAGGGGCCATACGCGCAACGTCGCTACCGGAGGACGCTTATGCTGGAAAGACTTTTGGCCGATGCCATAACGGCCGGCCGCCTGACAGTGCGCTACCCAACAGGAGTCGTCGGACGCTACGGCGAGGGCTCACCGGATGCTGAGTGGGTCATAAATGACCGCTCGGCCATCCGTCGCCTCATCCGTAACCCCTGGCTCGAACTGGGCGAGACCTACATGGAGGGGCGATGGGACGCGCCCAAGGGGCTCGCCGCGCTGATTGAAGTCTTCTTTCGCAACCTCCCGGACGAACCTCCCTCGTCCCTTCTTTCGAACCTCCGACGCTATCTCGAACAAAGCAACGGACTTGGCGCAAGCCGCCGCCATGTGGCCCACCATTACGACCTGGACGAGGCCTTGTTTCGGCTGTTCCTCGACCGCGAGATGCACTACTCCTGCGGCTACTTCGCACGGCCCGATATGAGCCTTGAGGAAGCGCAGATTGCCAAATGCGAGCTCATACGACGTAAGCTCGAGATGAAACCCGGAATGCGCGTGCTGGACGTCGGTTGCGGCTGGGGAGGGCTTGCGCTCCATCTCGCCCGCATGGCCGACATCGAGGTGACGGGCATCACGCTATCCAAGGAACAGCTGCGCGTGGCCGCCGCCCGCGCGCGCGAGGCCGGCCTCTCTGACCGCGTCCAATTCCGGCTGGAGGATTACCGGGAGCATCGCGGACTCTATGATCGCGTAGTGAGCGTGGGAATGTTCGAGCACGTGGGTATCCCCCACTACGAAACCTTCTTCGCCAAGATTCGGGAGCGGCTCGCGCCCGCTGGCCTTGCCCTCGTCCACCACATCGGCCGCAGTGGCCCTCCCGGCCAAACGAATCCCTGGATCCGTCGCTACATTTTTCCTGGTGGCTACAACCCGGCCCTGTCCGAAGTCCTTCCGCCGATCGAAAAGGCCGGCCTCAAGATCGCCGACCTCGAAGTCCTGAAATTCCACTATCAGTACACGCTCCGCGAGTGGCAGAGACGCTTCCAGAGCCACAGGAACGAGGTCGTTGGACGCCTGGACGAACGCTTCGCGCGGATGTGGGAGTTCTATCTCGCGGCCTGCGAAGCCGCATTTGCGGTAGGCGACCTCGTGGTTTTCCATATCCAGCTTGCTCGCTCGCTCGAGGGGCTGCGCATGACCCGCGACGCCTGGTATTCGCAAAGCGACCGACACAACGAAGTGACACAAAGCGCCTAAGTAAGAATAACGCCGCCCCCGGCAACGAATACACGATCAGCGCCACCGGGGAGACGTGGCGCTTGGGAACTCCGGCTGTCATTCCGCGGTCAGCTCCGTGGGTGCGCCCGTGGTCTCTTGCTGACGAGAAGCTCCGCGGCTTACTGTGGGAAACGTTTGCGCGGACACCACAAAGAAAGGACAGGGACAGATCAAGGAGCCTCAAGGAAGCCATGGGCCGATACACACTGGAACAGACCTACGACCAGCCGACAGTATTCCGGATGACGGGCGCGGCGGTGCTTGCGGTGCGCCTCATTCTCGGCTGGATATATTGGGGCGGAGGGACACGCCGCTTCATCTACGCCCCCAAAAAACTTGACCCGCACGCCCACAGCTGGATGGCCAATAAGCTCCAAGGCGGCATGCCGGGGGCGCTCTTCGGCCTGAATCATGTCCTAAGCCACATCCTCCAACACCCCGCACTCGTCTACTGGCTACTCGTGCTTGTGAGCGCAGCCGAACTCGTAAGTGGGCTCGGGCTCATCCTGGGTGTCCTCACGCGCGCCTGCGCTGGCCTCAGTATCGCCTTAAGTGTATCCCTCATGCTGGTCTTCGGATGGCAGGGGGCGACCTGCATAGATGAATGGACTATGGCCGCATCCACCTTCGCCATGGGCTGCACCGTCTTCGTGGCGGGCAGCGGCAGCTGGGCCATAGACAGTTGGCTCGTGCGTCGTAATCCGCATCTTGCGGATGCTGCTTGGTTCCACTGGTTGGGCAGTGCCCCCTTCACAGCCCGTGAGACCGAGGGTTGGGGCAAGGGTCTCGCTATCATCGCCGCGGTCTTTACTCTGGTCTCCTACAACTACTACCGGGGTTCCATCTACACGAAATTCCACGGCGGGCCCGTGAGCCCGGGCAAACATCACATAAGCCTGAGCCAAGCGATATTACACAAAGACGGTGGCGTGACGGTGCTTGCTTACTTGGACGGCGGCACACCGGCTGTCCCTTCGCATGTTGTCGCAGTGATCGTCAAAGGACCGCACGGGGTCGTAGAGAGCTGGAAGGGTAAAGCCCTCGAGGAAGCGGCCAAAAGACACATCAAGAACATCTACCACTACAACAAGTTCAAGCCTGGTCTCTTCGGTCTCAAGGCCAAGATGGGCGCCAAGGCGTGGATTACACTGAAGCCGACCACAGCCGCGTCTATCGGCGGCGGGCGCTACACTGCCGTATTTGAAAACATCAACGGCAAGAGATTCGACACCGAAGCCACGAGACCCTGAGCGGCACGGGCAAGGGGCTTGCCTCCACGGGCGCGCGCCCCACCGCGCTACCAGGCCTGTGTCAGCGCCAAGGCCACCGTCGCGTTATGCATGCCCGAAAGGGCGTGATGGTCGATAGCGGTCACAAAGACGCCAGCTGTGAAGCCGCCCCAAGACTTGGTCACGCCAAGGCCATAGTCGTCGTAGGACGCGACCGTGCGGCCGCTCGTGTGTCCAGCGTGGAGCAGGAGGCGCAGCCCGCTCCCGAGACCAACCTTGTAGCCTGCCTCGAGGTAGGTGTTCCCATGCTGCCAATCATGATAGATGCCGCCCAGCAACGGCCCGAACCGCAGCCTAAGGAAGGTCTCCTCGAAATTCAGGGAGCTCGCGTCGAAGCGGTAGGCGGTAGCGCCGACGTTGAACCCAAGCCCTACCGGTGTCATGTCACGGATGCCGCCCGTGAAGTCCGCCCGCTCGTGGGCGCCCCGGTAATCGAGGCTCGAGATGAACCCTTGGGCGTAGAGGCCGACCGGCCCAACGGCCGTCACCGATCCCTGAAGCGCCGGATTGCGGTTCGATTCGGAGATACCGCGCCAGACGTAATTACTCAAAAGCGAGACCTGACCACTCACACCCTCCCCATGGGCGGGAAACGCCAATAAGGCGGTCAAGGCCAGAGCCGATCTCATGTGGGTCAAAATACGCACGAGCGCATTATATAGTAGTCGAGCCCGGCCGCCAGCCCTCCCGACTTTGACCCCTTCGCGTGAGGGTGGGAAAGGCTTATACTGGCCCCATGCTGACACGAATCCTTGATCAAATCGCTTCGACCGCCCGCGCCGCCGTCCCCCCGGAGTTCGGACAGGATGTGGAAAAAAACGTACGTGCCGTCCTGGATAGCACCTTCCAGAGACTACGGCTCGTAACGCGCGAGGAATTTGAGGTGCAACAGGCCGTCCTGCAGCGGACCCGCGACATGGTCGAGCGCCTTGAGCGCCAGGTCGCGGAGCTTGAGGCCAGGAGCGGTCCAACCGCTGCGACCCCAGAAAAACCCCCGGTCATCCCCTAGGGGCCAGCCTGCCGGGGAAGTCCACGTCTCGGCATGGACCGTGCGCGCGCTTCGCGCTATCCTAGGCGCCCTGCGCCCTTAGCTCAGTTGGATAGAGCGTTGGATTCCGATTCCAAAGGTCAGAGGTTCGAATCCTCTAGGGCGCACCAACTCCTTGAAATTGCAATTATTTCTTTTCCTTACATCGACCGCCAACCGTGGGCCTCATAGGCCAACTCTCACAGACCGCCAGTCGCGAGACCAACGCTCCTGAACGTCGGTCCGAAACCCTCAATGTGGCCGGGTTAGGGCGGGTGCCCGGATGGTGCCACCGGGCGCCGGGACCCTCGAGGCCGCGAGGCCCATCCCGCCATTTTATGGCTACGCCTCGTTCTTCACCGCCTGGAGCTGCCGCAGCAATTCAGGCATGTCGTCGCGGATGATGCTCCAGAGAGTATCGTCATCGATGCCGAGATAACCGTGAATGAGACGGTTGCGGGTGGCGATGATCATTCGCCAGGGGATTTCAGAATAGGCGGCGCGGATGGCATCCGGGATGTGAGTAGCGGCCTCGCCTATCAATTCCAAATTGCGCAGTGCGGCATCATAGGTGATTTCACTCGCTACGAAACCTGCCTGGTCGAATCCTTCAGTATAGGAGAGCACCTTTCCTGCGAAATCGACCATATCATCGATGTAGAAACGCCATTCGCGCCGATTAGAATCAGACATTGACCCGCTCCCGATCAATGTAAGGGCGAAGCTCCGGACGGAGCGCCTTTTCCGCCACCAGATCAACCGGGCGACCAAGTAGGTCCTCGAGGTAGAACTGCACGCCGAAATACTGCTTGGAGGTGGCTGGGCCGTCGAAGGCCACCAGCACATCGACATCGCTGTCGGCGGTCGCCTCATCGCGGGCGGTCGAGCCGAACAAAGCCAGGCGAACCACGCCGAAACGGGCCCGCAGCTCGGGCTTACTGCGGCTCAGCAGCTCGAGGACGCGTCGTCTGTTCATCGTTTAGCCTCCAATACAACTTTATTGTCTGGTCCTTGCGTACTAGGACTATCGGTGGATAGAGCAGCCAGCCAAATATAACACTTGCTATGACAGGTGACATCGTGGGGACAATCCCGCAAAGAGGCCGAAGTCATTGTGAGTAAGGGCAGTTCGGTATCCAGTCGAGAGGCTGCGCTGCACGCTCCTTTCCGCCGGGCTTCGCGCACGTCGTAACCCGCGACATTCCGGTCCACGCCGCCGGCCGGCCGCGGAAGTACAAGATCTCGGCGTTATGCCAAACCACGGACCCAAATCCTGATAAACGCTCTGGCCCGCCATTATCCGGGGAAGCGCGACATGAAGCCCGATGCGGTGGCCAATCCCGCCTCGACGGTGAGATCGCTTCTTTGCGCCACGGACAACGGGGCAGGGCTTTGTCGCCGATACGAACTCCCCGCCGCGACCGTCGTGCGGTACTCACTTCTTCCCGTTGTGAGAATGGCCCAGGTTGTTACGACACAGGATGCGATGGGAGAGTAGCCGGCGTGCGTCGGTGTAAAGTGGCGCCAATAGACTGAACTCAACCTCCTGAATCACAAGACAGATGGGCATCCTGCGCCGGATGGCGCCGACTAACTACATAATAACCCGTGCAATATACACGCAGTTATTTTGCCTTCCGATTCCAAAGGTCAGAGGTTCGAATCCTCTAGGGCGTACCAACTCCTTGAAATAGCATCAATTTATGACAAGGTCGGGTGACTGCTCGGTTTGGGTCAGAGCGCGTGCCCGGGCACCCTCCGAGCACCTAACTGGGGCCAAGGCCATCCCAGGTGGCACGTTTCATATGAGCGCTAGCCGAGAGGCCATCCGCTACCCGAGTCATGGGGTGCCTCAGTGGGCCGTGGCGCTCGAGCAAGCTCGTCCGAATGGGACCCCCGCTTGCCCTTCCCTGTCTGCGCTAGCAAACGGCTTCGAGCCCTTTGCGTTCAATCAGGCAAAGAAGCTTCGATGACGGGCCGCTCGGCTTTTTGTCGCCGACCTCCCACTTACGCACAGTCGACACGCTGGTATTCAACACAGCGGCCAACACGGTCTGGCTCAGGTGGAGATTCTTTCGCAATGCGCGAATCCTGTCCGCGTCGTATTCCGGGACGGGCTCCATACACAACATGTCATATTTCTGCATTGTGCGCTTGTCGATGAACCCGAGACGATGCAGGTCGCTTGCCGTCTCATAAACGGCCTCGAAAATTCGACTTCGCGCCTTAGGTTTGGTTGTCATGACAAATCTCCTGTAGCGAACCGTCTTCGGCCGCCTCACTGAGCTGCCGAGCCGTTCTAACCAGCAAATCAGCAGCAAGATCTTGAAGGGCACCCAGTTCTTCCGAGTCGATGTTGGCGCGCTCGTTCTTCTCGAAACCGAAGACGAAAAACCACCGGTTGCCCTTATTCGTCGCAATGAGGGTTCGCGCTCCACCGCGTTTGCCTCAGCCAGCGAGCCCGATCCGCTTCTTGACGATGCTGCCGCCCAAATCAGCGTCGATCAGTCCTCGAATCATTTCTTCCACCGCTTGGCACAGCGCCCGGTCAGACAGCCTTACCTTGCGCGCCCAACGACTGAAGTGGCGGGTTTGAACACCCCATTCATGAGCACAGTATGCCACTAAGTGGCATACTGTGTCGAGGACGTCGATCATCGTACGGCGCTCGCTTTCCCAGTGACGAGAATGGCCTGGGTTGTTACACAATCACGCACGATGTCGGGAGAGGTCGGCCTGCATCGGCGTAAAGTGTTACAAGGCGGGCGATCCTAACATACTGAAGAGTCAACAATATTTGTGGGTGGCGCCGCATGGCACCGAATATCTACACAATAGCCCGCGCTCTATACATGCGGTGATTTTGCTTTCCGATGCGATGCGTTACGCGCACGCGCGGATGTCGGACCTGGGACGGTGGGTGTCAGGCGCTCGATGATGCCACATCGGTCTCGGCCACGGCGGGAAGGCGCGCGACGAGCAGCACATTGGCGAACAGCGTGCCGCGACTCATGGGGAGCGCCGTGACATCGAAGCCGAGGGCATCGAGGCGCGCAAGCCAGGATGCGAGCGGACGACAGTGCAATCGCTGCCGACGCGCCCCGCGAAGGGATGTCATGACGACATCGACCAAGCGCGTGACATGAAAACGCCAGCCGGCGGCGGCGTCCCCTATGCGTAAGAGCAGAAGTCCCCCGCGTGGCGTCAGGGCCTCGCGTACACGCTCCAGGACCCCGTCCTGGGACGCACAGTCGATGTAGTGCAGTACATCGAAAATGGCGACGACATTCGCGACCCCAAAATCGCTCGTGCGTATGTCGCCGCATGTGACGCTACCGACCATCAGCGCCTCACGGGCGCGCGCTGCGTCGCGGCCAGCCCGCTCGATCCCGCGATAAGAGGCGAAGCGCGGTGGTTTGGGCCACGCGGCGGGCCACGCGGCGCGTTTCCAAAGGTCTTGCGCGGCCGTGAGCCACGAGAAAAGGAGGCCCAGGCCACAGCCGAGATCAAGGATATGCGCGTCGTCGGGTATAAGCCCGCGTGTCAGGAGTTCGGCGAAAATGGGGTCGCGCGCCAACTTGCTGCGCGCAAAATGCCAGGAGAACCGGCCGGCGTTCCGATAAGGGGCCGCCGCCGCGTCGATCAACTCGTCCATCATCACCTTCGGCACACCCCTTCCCTTCCCTTCGCTTCGCTTGCCCCAGGCCGAAACAACCTGGGGTCCATCTCCCTGCGTGCGGCGCCGTGCAGGCCCCGCCATAAATTGCTTTAAGTGGGCCTCCGGACTGAAACCCCCTTGTCGACACCGGCACGGAGGATGCATGTCACGCAGCCCATGCCCTTGTGGTGCGTCCAAGCAGCCTCGACAGTATGCCAAAGGTCGAAACGAAGAGGAAACGCTATTCGCCGTCCCGCCGGGCCCCCGTCCATCGTGAGCCTTGATCACATCAGGTATTCAGCGAGGCCACGGCCCAGACAGCCCAGAAGGCCCGTGTTGGCACCCACGCCCCCTCCTTGAGCGATATCAAGTCAGAAGCACGGTGAGATGCCATGCTCATGACATGTGTCGGCTGGGCCGACGTGACGGGGTGCGTCAGCGGCGGGGATCGCGGCCGACACGGGCCTCTAAGCGGGCCGTCGCCACACGCGAAAACGCGTAGGCGTATACGGCCGATGACCGCGCCTCGAGGAAGCCCACAACGGCACTCAGCGGTGGGGGTATGACGTGGCGGCCAATGCGCCAGGGGGCCGGCCCTATAAGCGCGAAGGGATAGCTGCCCTTCTAAGAACGGGAGGATGGGATGGCGGGTCTGACTGAGTCCAAAGATGGCGTGGAGGAGTGTGATGTCCTCATTATCGGCGGAGGGCCGGCAGGTTCGACAGCCGCTGCGCTTCTCGCCCAACAAGGGCATCGAGTTGTGGTGGCGGAAAAGGACCACCATCCGCGATTTCATGTCGGCGAGTCGCTGTTGCCGGCCAATCTCCCACTTTTTGAGCGCCTCGGGATCGCCGACGAGATACGTGCGCTCGGCATGATAAAACGCGGGGTCCAGTTCGTCTCGCCCTGGCACGAGAACACGAGCCAGACATTCGCCTTCAAGGACGCCTGGGACAAGACCATGCCCCACGCCTATCAGGTGCGGCGCTCCGAATTCGACGAGGTCCTTTTGCAAAACGCGGCGCGCCAGGGCGCCACCGTGATCGAGGGTTGTCGGGTCCGTAGCGTCGAAAACGCGTCGGCCGATGCGGGTTCGCTCGTGCACGCCGACGACGGGTCGGCGAAGGGACGAACATGGCATGCGCGCTATGTGATGGACGCGTCTGGACGCGATACCTTCATGGGTAACCGCGAGCACATGAAGCATCGAAATCCGCGTCACAACAGCGCCTCCCTGTACGCACACTTTCGTGGGGCCATCCGGCAGGAGGGCGAGGCCGAGGGGGATATTTCCATATTCTGGTTCCAACACGGCTGGCTCTGGTTCATTCCGTTGCCTGACGGCGCAACGAGCGTGGGGGCCGTCACCTGGCCCTACTACATGAAGACGCGGCGCGCCGATGTCGAAACGTTCTTTCGGGACATTATCGCGCAAGCCCCGGAACTCGCTGCCCGCCTCGCCTCGGCCGAGATGGTGACGCCTGTGGAGGCGACAGGGAACTTCTCTTACTTCTGCGAGCGCGCCTACGGGCCGAACTATGTGCTTGTGGGCGATGCCTTATCGTTCATCGATCCCGTCTTCTCGTCGGGGGTCTTGCTCGCCATGCAGAGCGCCTTCGCCGCCGCCGATGCGGTGGATACCGGCCTGCGGAAACCCGCGGAGGCGCAGGCGGCGCTCAAGGGTTACGAACAGGCGATGCGCGATGGCTTGCGAAAGCTGTCCTGGTTCATCTACCGGATCAATCACCCGTCCATGCGTGATCTCTTCATGGGGCCACGCAATATCTTCCGGGTCAAAGAGGCGCTGTTATCGGTGCTCGCAGGGGACATATTCGGGGACACACCTATCTGGCGTTCGGTCGCGGCATTCAAGGCCATCTATTACTGGAATCAGGTGCGAAATCCATGGCGGTCGATCGCGGCTTGGCAGAAACGGCGCGTCAGCATTCGCGTCTAGCGCTCGCACCGCCACCCGGCAGGGGCCACGGAGCGGCGGTATGCCGCCCGTGGGACTTGATTATGGCTTACTTGTGATACCCGCTTTCCTTGGGGTTCACGCGAATGTAGATAAGGCCCTCGGCGGAGCTACGGTAGTAACGTTGTGAAAAGGTTAATTCACCCTCGCCTTTGTAGTACCAATCGCTTCTATATGTATCTCCACCGTAATAGAAAGGTATGAACTGCTTCCCTGTGATATGACCGGTAGTACTCGTCGGAGGCCCGATGAGGCCCTGGACCTCTTGCCGGCTCATTCCGGAACGGAGCTTGGCGAACTTGCTGCCAGGACGCGGCTTCCCATTCAGATAAAATGCGTGCTTGGCATGCGCCTTGGCCGCCGGGTGCCCCCCCGATCCGCCTGACGCCCCACCAGACGGTGTTGCGCAGGCGCTCAAAGAGCCTACGGCTACGAATACCAGTAATTTCCACTTCTTCATAAATCCTCCCTTTTTTATATATTGAGCAAATGACTGTAGCAGGTCATAGGGGTTGTGCCAATGATTCCGGTAATTCCGTGGATACACGAACGTAGGGAATCGTTTCGCGACCTTGATCTTCGGATTTCTGATCTCGGTCTACCGAATGGTATCGGCGTTACGCGTATATGAGTGTCTGTTTCGGTACGAGTCGCGATGCCTTCAGGGTGCCGCCCGTATGACTACGCGCGCTCGATGTGACAGAGGATGGTGACGAAGCGTCCACGGCCATCGGCTGATATGTGGAGCAAGGTGGCGGGGCGCGGCGACGGGGCGCGCAGACCCTGGACGACGGCCAAGGCAGAGCACGTGGGATAGTCCCCGCAATCCGCCGGAGGGGTGCGCGGTATCGCGCGGGGCAGTCGATCAATGATCTCAGTGACCAGGGACCGTGGCACGCGCGCCGCCGATGACACGAGGACGGGGTCTTGTTCGACCAGATCCCGCAGATGGTCGCAAAGTCGCCGCCAATCGGCGGTGTGCGGGGCACTGAGCCAATGCATGTCGATGAGATGGCCCACGGCGCGCGTGGGCTCGGTCGACAACACGAACCACGCGCTCCCCTCCCCCGGGCTTTCACCCGGAGGGAGGGCATAGCGGCGTTCGAGCTCCGCGGGCGAGGGGGCACCTTCGTCTACACCTCCGACCAAGGCGTGGTCGAGGCCCCCCTCGATGGCAATGCAGGCCTGATGCAGCGCCCACTCGAAGGACAAGACCCCTTGGCTGATCGTGAGGTTGGGCCCGGCGAGGCCCGCAAGGCGTGCTATGTAGTAGGTCGCCGTGTTGCTGTTCATATTGACGAAATCGAATGGCGAGACCGCGGCCAAGTCAGTGCGTGTCTGCGCGAAGACCCGCGCCGGGGTCCTTTGATCGCCGAGCCCCGTGGCGAGATACACCCCGGTGGAGGGAGGGGGCACAGCCTCGCGGACTGAAGTGAGGGCGCCTACGGCGGCCAGATGAATGAAGCGTGAGGCCTGGCGTAAGGATCGGCCGCAGAGATCCTGGACGCGCAAGGCGAGCGCCTGATCAAAGGCCGCCCGCTCGGAGTGGTCGTCAAATGCGCACATGCGGGCGAAGGTTGCGGGCGCATGAAAGTAAATGGGGCGACTCATGGTTCAAAGCCCACGACCAAGGAGACGTAGCTGGCTCCAAAGCCGAAGAAATTGAGCTGATAGTGGCCCGGCCTGGCAGCCAGGGGCGTTCGCAATGGCGCCAGGGCAAGCGCGGGATCGGCCTCCTCAAAGCCCGCGGCTGGCGGCACGAAGCCCGCCTGGAGGCAGGCGAGAAAGGCCGCGGTTTCAAGGGCGCCGCTCGCCCCCAAGGTGTGCCCGAAACTGCCCTTGAGGCTGGTCACGGGCGGCGGGGCGCCATAAAGTCTGTGCAGAGCCATGGCCTCGGCCTCGTCGCTATCGGCCGAGCCCAGACCGTGGGCCTTGATGGCCACGATATCGCGTGGTTCGCAGGCGGCCGCGCGCAAGGCGTCGGACATGGCGGCGTGCATAGCGTCGGCATCCGGCGCCTGCCCAGCCGGCCCCATGGCGGCGCAGACGTGGGCCCCGCCGAGGATGACGGCGCCCGCCCCCCGGAAATCAGGCGCCAAGGCCTGCAGGGACAAGGCGGCCAAGCCTTCCCCCAAGTGAAGTCCGGCGCGATGGCGATCGAAGGGCCGACAACCGCGTGGGTCAAGTAGCAAGAGCGACCGGAAACCGTTCAAGGCGATCGGGCTCAAGGCCTCGAAGCCTACTACCAGCGCGGCGGGACATTCCGCGCGCGCGATCGCCTGCGCGGCCAACAACAGGGCATTGGCGCTCGACGAACAGGCGGTGGACAAGGTTAGCGGCGCACGTTCGAGCCCGAGGTCCTGGGCGAGGTCGCAGGCTATGTCGCCGCATGATCCAAGCCACTCGGAGCCCTGCCCCATGTATTCGCCCAAAAAGAAGATGCCGGAGGTCCCGACGACGAGCCACGCGTCCGGCGCGGAGAGCGCGGCGTGCACCGGACGCGCGACATCCGCGAGGGCCGCGCGTAGAGCGTTGGGGCTGGGCGTGAAGTCCACGCTGTCCATGGCCGCCGTCAGGTCCCCACGGTCCTGCCTTGGGAACGCCGGCAGGCCACGCCGCGGCGCAGTCCTCCCTTCGCGCAAGGCGCGCACGAGCTCCGCCTGCCCCGCCCCGAAGGGAGTGCGCATGTGCGAAGCCGCGAAACCCACCCTCACATCACGCGACACCGGCAGCCCGGAGATAGAGCGCCAGCGTGCGCACAGAGCCCAGCGCGCGGCGCGCTTCCTTGCTGTCTTCGATACGAATGGCGTAATGCTGACTCAGCGCCAAGCTGATCTGAAGCACATCCAGGGAATCGAGGCCCCAGGGGCTCGTGGGCCCCAGGAGCGGCGCGTCCTCGTCCAAGGCCTCAACCGACTCAGGCCGGTTGCAGGCCGTCACGATCAGCTGCTTGAGCGCGACCACGAGCTCATCGTGATCGCCGACAGTCGCTCCGCCCATCCCTCCACCCTTCCCCATCTATTATTGTGGCCGCAACTCGCGGTGAAATCGTACGGCCGCCACGAGGAGGCAGGCCGCGCCAAAGCCTAGCAATCGCAAGGTATCCGGGAGAACACCGGTCAGGCCGTCGCCGCGCACGAAGATCGCCTGGAACCCATCCAGCCCCCACGACATGGGCGAGATCGCCGAAAACTCTTGCATGGCCGCCGGCATCACCATCTTCGGGACCAAAATGCCGCCGATGGCGGCCATGATCAAGACGGACACGGCGCCAAAACTCGTCGCCTGCTCCTGGCTTTGCACCAAGGTTGCAAGCAACAGGCCATAACCGATCGCCGCCAGATTGGCGGACGCCGCCACCACCACGAGGGCCAGCGGCGCATGACCGATCGTGAGTGCGTCACCCCCAAGGAGCGGCAACACGTACATGGCCTCGCCCAGGACCATGAGAAGCTGAACGCTGTTGATCAGAAAATAGGGCAGGACCTTGCCGGCAAGCAGCACCCACGAAGGCACGGGCAGCGCACGCAGACGAGTGATGATGCCCTGCTGACGCTCCTTGATCACGGCCACCGACAAGGGCACGGTCAGGAAAAACATCGCCAGTAAGGCCCAGGCCGGGGCGTTTTGCTGCGCGGACGTGGGCGTGGGCGCGCCGTCCAAGCCACCCTTGGCCACCACAAGCCGCAGAGGCGCTGCCCGGACACCGGGGCCGTGGGGCGCAAAACGGCGCACGATGGACGCCAACCTATTGCTGGCGACACGCGCGAAGGCGCGACGCACAAGCGAGATCCCGAGGGCACGCATCTGTGCTGGCAGCGCCGGGTTCGCATAAAGAATCGCCGTGCGTGGCCGGGAGCTCCCGGGCCTGGCCGCCAAAACCACCGCCAGCGCGGCGTGGCCCTCGCGCACCAGGGTGCGCACGCGCGCGCGCTCGGCGCGATCGTCCCGAGTGATGCGCGCGGATACCGTCAGGGAGTGCTCGTGTCTTAAGGCGGCAAGCAACCGTTCCGTGCTCACCCCCGGCCCCGCCAGGAACATGACCCGCATGGGCCTTGGAATATTCTGACGGAAGGTGTCTTGCAGCGCGAGCGACATGATGAGCACGAAGACCGCGGGCATGACGATCAGCATGAGCAGGGCCTCCTTGTCGCGGACAAGCCCGAGCGTCTCCTTGACCAAGGCCGCCCACAACTGCGACGCGCGCCTCACGACCCGTCCCGCAACTGCGTGCCGGTCAGCGCGAGGAAGGCCTGCTCCAGGTCGCGCGCCCCGACCGCCACCGAGAGCGGCCGGATATGGACATGCGCCAGCATCTTCAGGATCGCCGGCAGGCGCCGATAAGGATCGTCCGTGACAAGCGTGAGAAGCGGCGATTGGACCGCCACATCCTCGACGCCGGCTACGGTCCGCAGGATATCGGCCGCCGCCTCCACGGTCCGGGGGTCGAAGCGCAACTCGATGCGATTGCCGGTGAAACGCGCGAGCAGTGCGCCGAGCGCGCCCTGGGCGATGAGGCGTCCGTTATCAAGGACCGCGATCTCGTCGCACAATTGCTCGACCTCATCCAGATAATGCGAGGTGTAGATGATGGTCTTGCCGGCACGGTTCAAGGCCCTCAGGTTCTCATGAATAGCGTGACGCGATTGGGGATCAATACCCACCGTGGGTTCGTCCAGTACGAGCACCGGCGGATCGGGCAGAAGCGTCGTGGCGAGATTCAGTCGTCGCTGTTGGCCGCCGGAGTAGGTCTCCACCCGCCGATGAGCTAGGTCCTGGAGCCCCGCGAACTCCAGGCCGAATGCCACGCGTGCGCGTAGCCTAGCCCCGGACAGCCCGCTCAGTCGCCCGAAGGTCTCGAGATTCTCGCGCGCGGTGAGCCGTGGATAAAGCGCCAGCGACTGCGGGGCGAGCCCGATCAGGTCTTTATAGGCATCGGGGGCCTCCGCGAAGCTCAAACCATGCACCGCAATGGTGCCGGAGCGAGGACGCATAAGCGCGCAGAGCATGCTGAGCAGGGTGGTCTTACCCGCCCCATTGGGCCCGAGTAAGCCGAGGAGCGCGCCCTTTCTCACGGTCAGGCTCACGTCCTCTATGCTGTCGCGCTCGGCGCGCCGATAGCGACCGAAGAGGCCCTGGATATCGACCGCGAGGTCCGCCTCGACGGGCGGCCGCGCAAGGGGCTCTGGAGCGGGTCTGGGGAGCGATGCGGCCATGTTCAAAAGGGTAGCAGTGTTGCACCAGGCAAGGCTAGGCAAAAGCCCGCACGGCCCGCCGCGCGGGCGTCCGGGCATCACCGTTGGCCCTGATTAAGCGGCGGGAAGGATAAGGTTCACTCATATCGCCGCCCGCAACGCCCGAAACAGACCTTCCTCGCGTCCAGCCAGTCCAACCAAGAACGCCGCGAGTTCCTGATAGGCGCCCGCGTCGGTCCGGGTGCCCTTGCAAATATGAGCGCCCACCAGCGCAAACTGTCGCCACTCATCCCCGATCGCGGTCATCTCCCGAGACAGATCCTGGAGTCCGGGAAGATCGAGGCGCAGGCCCGCCTCGGCAAGAAAGGCGGCGAACAGGAAGCGAAACCCTGCCCCGCCGGTCCCAATCTCCTCTTGCATGCGCACGATCTGCGCGACCTGCGCGCGGGCACGGTCGACACCAAGGCGCGCGGGCCAGCGGCCGATGTCGCGCCCGAGCGCCCGTATGCCCCGCACACCCACGGGCAAGAGCGGGATATCGAGCACCTGACGACAGGTCGATCGGATGCCCGCGCGTATGGCGCCTTCGATGTCGGGATCGTCGGGTATTGCTTCCGGGTAATACAGAAGACCGCGTGGAGCAAAGGCGCCGCGGGCGAAACGGGCACGCGCGAGCGCCTCCGGCGCACAATGAACGACCTCCTCGAACACTGTGTCGCTCAACCAGTAGCCGGCGTCATCGCGCGCGAAGGCCACGAGGTTGTGGCCGTTGAACTGGAAACGCATGGTCGAAGGGAAATACGGCAACCAGTAAACACAGGTCTGGAGGCCCACGGCGAGCCCTTGGGACAGCAACTCCTCAAGCCGTCGCGTGGCGGCCCCGGCGTCGCGGAAACGCTCGTAGCGCATGCGGATACCAAGGCGACGCGTAGCGGTACGGACGATGGCAAGCGGCGCTACGCGATAGGCCGTGACCGGAAGCCCCCCGACTTTCAATAAGCCCGTATGCAGGAAAAAGAGGCCGCTGCCCATACCGAACCACAAGGGCTCGGGCAGATCCAGCCCACGGTCACGCAGCAGCGCCCCGAGTGTGCCCGTTTCGCAGTGCCCCGAATGCCGATGCGGGAATGCCCGCGGGACACTCATACCGCTACCCCCGGCAGGCGCGTCAACTCCGCGACCGATAGGCCAAAGGCATGGGCGTAGCGCTCGAGCGTAGCGTGCGTGAGATGCGCGAAGACCTTGGGTCGCAGGTGACGCCGCACGCGAAAGCGCGACAGCCCTGTGTTGGCCGCAAGCAGCCGGCAATCCATTTGGCAGGCCGTCATGTGATAGGCAAGAGCGCTCGCCTTCCCCGCCAGCACCCGAAGGCGGACTGCCTCCAATTCGACCCGCAGGGCCTCTCGGGCGTGCTCGTTGACTATGCGCTCCACCTCCCAGCCGCGGCTCGCCACCACCACATAACGGCCCTGCGCGTCCAGGGCGTAACAGGCACGGCGCCGTCCCTCGAGGATCGAATCGTCTTGCGGGACCTCGTTGGCCTTCATGCCCGAAGCCCTTGCTCAGACGACCGTGAGGTGGGCATAGCAGGTCGCGAAGCGCGCGCTCTCCGGCACGAGACAGAGGAGGCGCTGACCCTTTTGGAGGACGCCCGCGTACAAGAGCTCCTCGAGCATCACATACATCATGGCCGAACCGACATTGCCTTTCTGCGGCATATTGCTGAACCATTTCTCGTAGGGGATGGGAAAACCGACGGCCTCCAGGGCCTTACTCAAGAGCGGCCGAAAGTACTCGGAGGAATAGTGGGGCAGAAACCAGTCCACATCGCGCGCCGCCAGCCCGCGCCGCGACGCAATTGCCGCCAAGGGGCGGGTGACGGCCGCATCGATAATATGCTGATCCAGCAGGCGCGTGTCCTGTTTGACGGTAAAGTAACGATCGCGACTCGCTTCGGCGGGGGACACCTCCCGCCACCCGCGCATGCGCCCGTCCGGGTCTTTGTGCGCGCCACTGTACATGCACACGGGGAGCTCGCCTGCATAGGATAGGCAATCGATCCAATCGACGCGCAAGGATGGGCCGGCGGTCGCGGGCACGGCCCGTAAGACGGCGGCGCCCGCACCGTCCGACAACATCCAGCGCAGAAAATCCTGCTCGAAAGCCACCACCGGTCGCCGCTCGAGCGTCTCGGCGTCGGGCTCGGCGTCGAAATTCTCGGCGCGCATGAAACTTGAGGCGAGCTCCGAACCCGTACTCACGGCCACGTTCGCGACCCCGCCTGCGACCGCCATATACGCGTACTTGAGGGCGGTGGCACCCGCCGTGCAGACGCCCGCGATGGAGCTCACCTCCATGGGAGGCGCTGCGAGCGCCCCCTGCACCATATGCGCATGGCCGGGCTTCAACTGATCCGGGCTGCTCGTACCACAGGCCAGACAGTTCACGTGCCCGAGAGGCACATCGGCGCGCGTAAGCGCGAGCCGCACTGCCTCAGCCGCCATATCGGCATTGCTATGGGTGAGCGCACGGGTCTGCGGATCGATGGCGTAGAAGCGGCGCTTGATGCCGTTTCTCGCCAGAACCAGCCTGCGGGCACGGGACGGCAGGCCACCGGCCATGCCGAGCACTGCTTCCATGGTATCGTTTTCGACGGGCGCATTCGGAAAAAAGACGCCCAGACCGGTGATAAAAACGGGTCGCAACACAGATTCTTTCACAAAAATTCACCACAACGATCGCAATTGCTGCCAGAAGGGGCTTCGAGACGCTGCGCCGCTGCGCGCAGACGCCCTGAAAGAAAGGGTCGCAGTAGCCATGCCGCCGTCAGGGTCACAGGTAACACGGTCAGAATCATGGTCGCGAGAAAAATGGCGTAAAACACCAAAACCGCCCGCCGTGGACGCGAACCCGGGGGGCCGATGCGCCGCAGGAGTCGGCCCCAAAGCAGAAAGCTCCGGTGACCTACGCGTTCACTCGCGATGTAGCGAGGGTCGACACGCACAGCACCTAGGCCGCGCAGCAGACTATGCGTAGGCGCCCCCTGCAGGGATGGGAGCGCAGCGCGCAAGGCGCGTCCAAATCGCGCCGCCCCCTTGATGTCGGCGGCACTCACGCCAGCGGCGGGAAAGATCTTCCAAAACGCGTCTTTGCGCCCGGTCAGAAGCCAGCGCGGGGTCGTGACAAAGGTAGTCCAGGGTGCGCCTCGGTCGACCAGCACCACATTATCGATGAGCCGTGCGCCGTGTCGTTCGAGCAGCGCAAGCACCTTCGCCCCGGCGGTGAGCCACATATTCCGGCAGGCGACGAGGGTGATGACCGGCCGCCCCGTAAGCACACGGGCGGCGTCCGAATGCAAAAAACCCGTAATCGGCAGGGAGGGTGACAGAAACCAGACCTGGTAGGCCAGAATAATCAGATCGAAGGGCTCGTCCGGATCGAAGCTGACCGGCGCAATCTCCGGTGGATCCAAATAGACCGATTCCGGAAAAACATCCAAAAAATCTAGAAATCTCCACGGAAACCTATAGGGCGCGCGCGGGGCGATAACCGCATCCACAACCTCGATATCCGGGCAGTCCCGCAGGGGGGCGACAAAGGACTGAACGGCCCGCGTCAACTGGCCTGTTTGCGAGTAATAGACGACAAGTACGCGTTTTGCGGCCTGCGACGGTGCCATAATCGATGATGTCCCGCAACCTGCGCTGCGCTCGTACTCTGAGGTCCCAAACGGCGATCGTCCAATACTTCAAAAATTGGCGAAGCCTGGGAGCGAGTATAGCGGTCGGTCCATACACGGTAAAGGACTGGACACGGCGGGGGCGCCCCGGCACGGGCTGGGGTTGGGCCACCCGCATCGCCCACCGAGGTGCCCCAACCCACTCGACAGGCAACCGACGCAGCCCCCGCCTATGACATGAGCGAAATGGGCCGACGCCACGACCACGCGTCGCATGGCCGGCGGCCCTTCCGGCGGATCCGACACCCAGCCGGTTCGTCCCCTGGATGCCGGGCCCGCGACCCGCACATCAAGCGTTGGGTCCCGTGCGTCGCGGCGCCCCGTCAGGCGCATTCGTGAACCCGCATCGACGCCCGCTCCGGAAAGGCCGCGTCATGGATACCGACCACTCCGTCGCATCAGGGGCCGGTACTTCCTGATCGGGATTTGGGTCGGCGATGGCAAAGCGACCGGCCAATACCCATCCTTGGAATACGGGAATATCTGGAACGGCCTCAAAATATGGGCGCTTGCCCGCCGTCCACTCCATCGCGCCGGAGAGAAACGGCGAGGCCCGCGCTAAGCTACGAGAAGCGGGACAAACATCTGGTAAATCCTTGGTATTCCACGCCATCCCACCATAAGCCGCGGGTCTCGCAATGCATGTTCGGGTCATTGTCAATCAAAGTGTTCCAAGCGTACCAAAGGGGGCAACGCACCGCAGGTAAACCGGGCTGGCCCTTCGGCGAGGACCTGCTAAAGTTACTCGACAAGGATTTTGCCGCACACAATGTTGAGATATAGGGAGATGGCAACATGAAGCACGGAAAATCGTGGGTAGCACTGTGCGCCCTCGTCGGAGCAGTCGGGGTGATACCCGCGGCGTTCTCAAACGCGCAGGCATCAGTCGTTTCGAACAAGCCTTACCTTTTGGTTGCGGCGCCGCGCGAGACCACCGCACGCGGCCAGCGGGACTATGGGCCCATCGCCGCCTTTCTCACCAAAGTCCTTCATCATCAGGTGGTCTACAAGCATCCGGACGGCTGGCTTACCTATGAGCTTTGGATATGGAAGGATCATGGCGATATTTATTTCGATGGCCCGCAATTTGGCGCCTGGCGCCTCCACCATCTGCACCAGACTCTAGGGCCACGGATTCCCCAGCCGCAGGATTGGCGGCTCTATACCTGGAAGGGGTCGCCGGTGAAAACCCTCAAGGACGCGGCCGCCGGCGCCGTGCTTTGCGCCCCACCCGTGCCCAATTTCGCAACTCTTTGGGTGACGAGCCTTTTCCCAAATCCCGCGCGCCAACCCTATATTCGCAATGTGCATGGCTGGAAGCGCATCTTCAAGGAGGTGGCCGATCATCAATGCACGCTCGGCGTGGGCCCGCGCCTCAGCGTTCATTACCTGGATCCGAACAACAAGAAGGTGATCATCCTAAAGCGTAGCCCCCACTACCCGAACCAGGCCTTCACCATCAGTCGGAAACTTCCGAAGGCCGCCCGCAGCGCCATCGTCGATGCGCTCTTGAGTCCGGCTGGAGAACAGGCCATGATGCGATTGCGCAAACGTTTCGCGCATGGTCGTAGCCTGGTCGCCGGGCATGTCCGCCAATACCGAAACGTGGATCAGAGTCTTGATGCGCAATGGGGAACGATCTATGCCTCCGGCATCGGTCGTTACCTCAAACAAGACGCTAAACGCGAAGGGTTCGTGACCGATCAAAAGGTTGCTCCCTGACACACGGAAACTAATAATAAGGACGGAGCATGAAAACAAACCAATGGAAAGCCCTCTTGGGAGGGGTGCTTCTCACCACCGCAACGACTTGTGCTTTTGCGAAGAGCATACCGCATATCCCCGGGGCACCCGCCATTCACGGACGTCCCGTGGTCGACGCGCCCAAGATGCTGATGTGGCCGCGTAACAGCCGACCCGCAGCAGCCGACCTGACCGATCCGACCGCGGACCTGCTTTTTGATCTGCATGGCAGCATCGAAAAGGGCGCCTGCCGCAAGGTTGATTTGGTGGTGTCCACCGAGGGCAACTACCATATGGCGCTCAATACCCTCTGGCACAAGGTGCTGCTGCCGCGCTATGGAAGGACGATCCGCAGTTGGTATTACACGACCAGTCCGCCGGTCGCGTTCCCTCAGCTCATGCATCGCGATAAACTGAGCTTCGGCAACTTCTATCTGCATTGTGCCCCCGAGGTCGCCATCGCGGCGCCAAGACTCATCCATAAGCTCGAGGTCCACGGGTTCACGGTTGGCAAACCGATGGCGATCATGAAGAGCCGCGGCAACGTCCTGCTCGTGAAGCATGGCAACCCTCTGCATATCCACAGCGTGTGGGATCTGGGCCGGCCGAACGTCCATCTCGTGACCCCCAACCCCTACAACGAGCCAGGCGCCTTCCTGAACTACGCGACGACGATCTATGAAATCGCCAAACACGATCCGCATCCGCCGAAGGGCTGGACCGCGAACCGCCTGTTCAACGCGATCTTCAACAGCCGCGTGAAGGACAAATGGCTGATCGGCGCGCGTATCCACCACCGCGATGAGCCATGGTCGGTGGCCTACGGCAAGGCCGATGTGGCGGTCATCATGTACCAGCTTGGCAAGTACACGGAGAACGTGTTCCCGCACGTCTTTACGCTGGTTCCGCTCGGAGGCACCGTGTCCAATCCGCGGCCGCTTCCAGGCAACGAGGTCGATACCACGTACCTGATCCGGATCAAGGGGCACTTCACGGCCCGCCAGCGTGCGGCACGCCGGGACTTCATCAAGACCCTGGAGTCTCCGATCTTCACGCGCATCCTCAACCAGGACGGGTTGCGCCGTCCGTAAGAGGTTCTAGGAAGCAGGACGGCGCCGCCATCCTGCTTGGGCGCACGAGCCGAGTTTCCCTCGGCGCGTGCGCCTTTTTTGTGGGCTGGACGCTACGCCAGACAAACGGTTACGGGCCGCCCGTACCGTAGCGCGTCCAAGAGCAGAGGACGGCCTCCGAAGACCCCGGACACGCGCGAGGGCGCGGCCGCTTTCTGGAGGCGCGAGAGTCGCGGCCCGCAAGCGTGATGCGGCCCTGGGGCAGCCCTGGGGCAGCCCTGGCTCTTCGGCCGAAAGCTGCTAAGGTTAGCAATTTGGGCCACTCGGCGCCTGAAGACGATCAAGGCAGCATAGGAGCAAAGAGTTGATGAAACACAAGAAATTGCAGGGGATCCTGGCGGCGCTGATGGCGGCCGTGGCATCGGCGGCGGCCTCTCCGGCCAGCGCCCGGGTGGCGGCGGACAAGCCTTATGTGCTGGTGGCGGCGCCGCGCGAAACCGCGGCGCGGGGACAACGCGACTACGGGCCGGTGGCCGCCTTCCTTACCAAGGCCCTGCATCATCCAGTGGTCTACAGGCATCCGGACGGCTGGCTCACCTACGAGCTCTGGATATGGAAGGATCGCGGCGACATCTACTTCGACGGCCCGCAGTTCATCTCGTGGCGCCTGCACTACCTCCACCAGACGCTTGGACCACGCGTACCGCAACCGCAGGACTGGCGTCTCTATACATGGAAGGGCTCGCCGGTCAAAAGTCTCAAGGAAGCGGCCACCGGCGCCGTGCTGTGCGCCCCGCCCGTGCCCAACTTTGGAACGCTCTGGGTGACGGGTCTTTTCCCGAACCCCGCCCGCCAGCCCTATATCCATAACATGCATGGATGGAAGCGGATTTTCAAGGCCGTGGCTGACCACCAATGCATGCTCGGCATAGGTCCGAAACTTAGCCTCCATTACCTGGACCCCCAGCATGAGAAAGTGACGGTCCTGCGACGCAGTCGCCACTTCCCCAACCAGGGATTTTCGATCAGCGCCAAGCTCCCCAAAAACGTCCGCGCGGCCATCGTGCGCGCCCTCTTGAGTCCGGCCGGGGAACAAGCCATGGCGCGCCTGCGCAAGCGGTTCGCACACGGCCAGCCCCTGGTTGCCGGCCACACCAGCCAATATCAGAACGTCGATACAGGCTTGGCTGCGCAATGGGGCACGGTCTATGCGTCCGGCATCCACCGCTACCTGAAGCAAGACGCCAAGCGCGAAGGGTTTGCCGCGGATTAGTGGCCCCCAACAGGCGAGCGCCCCAACAAGGGCGCCCGTCGAGGCCGGGGTAACGCCCGGACGCTTCACGAAACCGGGGGGCCGCGGTCGCGGACAGGCT
>JAKAXK010000071.1 GCA_021827145.1 Pseudomonadota bacterium | reverse complement strand
ACGATGGCCGCTTTCACGCGGGAAACGATGCCGGTAGAATGGCGTCTGCAAGTAGACTTTGGGGTCGCCTGGTGCCCGCCAGCGCGGCCCTTTATTTTTCTGGTCATGATGGCCGCCTCCCGTTCACCGCGCCGCCTTGCGGCTCGCTTCGATACGTTTCGCCAGCCAATCGTTTACCTCGGCCTCGATCCACCCGACGGCACGGCCGCCGAGCGAAACCGGCGCGGGAAAGTTGCCTTCAGCGACGCGCAGACAGATGGTGCTCCGGGAAAGCCCGGTGCGACCCTTGACCGTCGGAAGTCTCAGAATTGTGGTAACCATGTTTGCGCCTCCATAGGCGTTGTTGAACACGGTTACGGATTGAGAACGAGATAGGGGACTGGCTTGCAAGCTGTCTCGAAGAACCGCGTGCCAAGCCGCGTCACCGCTTGGTTTCGGATTTGGGCGGGGTAGGCCCTTCTGCCGGAGTTACCAGCGAGAACCGGGCTTGGTGGGTTTGGTGTTGTCTTTCAGGAGCTGTTTCAGGCGCGAATCGGAAATGCCTTCCTCTTTGGCGACGGCCTTCAAGAACCCCTTGGTTCCCTTGGCCTTCACCGCCTGCACGCGCTTTTTGAGCCGTTCACGGCGTTGCTCCGCCGATTCCACGTCTCCGGCACCGGCGACAGGTTGATCCGCCAGCCGGGTCAGCGTCCGCCGGTCTACTTTGAACGCATTGCCCTCAAACGTCAGCACGTCGGCCAGCGCGATGGAATGCCCCGCCAGGGAAAGGGTGAGCCTGCCATCGGCAATCAGTACGAGGTGGCTGGAATGCTTCGTGCCCTTAAGCATGCCGACTTCCCAGCGGGCGGCGTCAGTGCCGCCCCCCGAACGGTGCAGACCCAGCAAACCGGCGAGCAGCGAGGTGACCGAATCGGCGGAAGCCCGCCACTGTTCCAGACGAGCGACCGGCACGGATATGCGGTTTATATCGCTGCGCTTGTCGCAAACGACGAACGCTTCCGGTTCCCGCGCCTTGTCGGGCAGCACATGCACGGGCATGATACATTCGCGCTCACATTCGAGACATACTGTGTTCGTGGCCGGACGCGCCTTCGTCAGCAAGCCTTGTGACTTCATTGCCCTAACGGCAGCGCCGGGCCATGTGCTCAGTTCATGGGCGCTGATAACGATGGTCGCGTCAGGATGCGCGCCGATGCGGTCGAGCAATTCAACCAGAACGGCTTCCGGCGTCATACCCCACCGGGCACAAGTGTCTCTGCTACTTCAGTCGTTTCGGGTTCCGTCTCCGGTTCCTTGGGCTCGATGCCGGATGCTTCCAGCATGTCGCGCAGTTTCAGATCCACCTCGTCATATTTGAGCGAGCAGGAATTGGGGTGACCGATACGGATAGTGATCGACTTGGCGGGCTTGTCGGGGTCCACCACCACCGAGGCGGCAAGCTCCACCTGGGTGACGTTGTACAGGTGCAGCGGAACCGCCTTGCCGATTGTGTCTAGTAGCGTATAGACGGCGTCCGGGTCTTGCGAGACGTTCGCCTCCAGGGTGATGCGGTCGCCCTTATTCACGCGGGAGGAGAGGCGCAGCTTCTTCACCGCCACGTTCTCGATGCCACTGCCTACAGCGTAGGTGAAATCGAAACTCTTTTGGCTCAGCGGGTTCAGGTCATAGACGCGCTCGTCTTTCGGGTCGGGTGGCAGTTCGTCCAGCTTGAGGATCGCCGTGGCGAACATGCTTTGCAGTGCCTCCACTGCCTTGCGGGCGCCGCGAAAGTTCAGGTCCAACGTGCCTTCCCTTTGCGAGTAGACGTAAATAACCTCGAAGGCGGGATTGTGTGGGCGCGGGTCGAATTTGCCGTCCACCCACTCGATGCTGTGCTGAGAATGGTCTTCGGGGTAGCAGAAGAAGTAGTCCCGATCCCCGCGCCGGTAGGGCTCCACCACACAGTTCCTGCCCCGGCCCTCCGTGTGGTGGAAGTAATTGCGGATCAGGTCCGCAAGCTGTCGCATGCTCACGTCGTCCACCGCCGCCGGCCGGTGGGGCAGGTTCTTACGCTTGCGCCAGTAGCTCAGGGTATCCGCGCGGTAGAAATGGGTCGCCCCCCTCCAGAAATCCTTGTGGTCCAGAAAGGCGATCATTGCCCGCTCGAAGTGGTTGGGTAGCGCGGAAAGCTTCTCCACCAGTTGGGTGGTCGCCTCCGGGTCATTGCGCAACTGCCAACGGGCCTCGTCCAGGATCGCCAGAAACCCCTTCTCGCAGCACAGGGCAAAGATGTCCCGCAACTCCGCGTCCATCTCGTTACGCGGACCGTCCGGCAGGGCCAGCCACGCATCAAACAGCGCATCCGGCCTGCCTTCTTTCATGGCCACGAAGTCCAGTTCCCCGAACACCTCACGGCCCTGAAAGTAACGGGCGAGCAGGGCGTTAGGAATCTGCCGGAAGAAATCCTTGGTGGAATAGTGCCGGGTCACGGGGCCCCTGCTGGTGGATGGGTTATGATTTCCTATAGGATTATGCCGGACTCCACTGTATATTGCAGCACATTCCGAGCACGTCCACTGAGAGGGGAGCAATGGCACCGCCAAGATCACCACGCTGACCTTTCGCATCGAGCCCGGCCTAAAGGAGGCGCTGCGCACGGCGGCACAGCAGGAACACCGCTCCATAGCCAATATGGTGGAGGTATTGATTCGGGACTACTGCGGGCGGAGTCGGATCGCAATTCCTCAGAAGGACAATCAATACGGCAACGTTCACAAGCCGTCAGTTGGCGGCAGAAAAGCTTAGAGAAACGACTCATGAATCTGACCGAATTTCTCACTACGCTCGAAGCGCCCATTGTGGTGCGCCCCACCCGGCGCATGACCCAGGGCGAGCTGGAGAACTATCTCGACAAGGCCGCCGACATTCTGCGCGGCAATGCCGACCATTCCGAGTTTCGCGGCTATGTGTTCGCCCTGCTGTTCTACAAGCGCATCAACGACTGCTACGAGGAAAGGGTCCGCACCCAGGCTGATACCCTGATCAAGGCGGGCGTACCCCAGGAGCAGGCGCTGCAACTGGCCCGCGATCCGCAGAACCACCATTTCATTGTCCCCGAGGCGGCGGACTGGGCCAAGGTCGCCCGCACCGCCAAGGGCCAGCTCGGCCAGGCACTAAATGACGCCATGCTCGCCATTGAGCGGGCCAACGCTCACCGGCAGAACAATTTCGACGGCATCCTCACCGGCAAGATCGATTTTAACAAGCAGGATGAGCTGCCCCGCGACAAGCTGGTCAACCTGATCAACCACTTCGGCAGCCAGGCCTTCGATCATGCCCACGTCTCCGATGACCTATTCGGCAACGCTTACGAGTACCTCATCCGCAACTTCGCCAGCAAGGCGGGCAAATCCAGCGGAGAGTTCTACACCCCGGCAGAGGTCGGTTTTCTTATGTCCGAAATGCTGGAGCCCAAAGCGGGCATGAGCATCTGCGACTGGGCAAGTGGCTCCGGCGGCTTGTTGCTCCAGTGCATCCGCTATGTGAAGAAGAACGGCGGCGACGTGCGCCAACTTTTTCTGCACGGCCAGGAATCCAATGTCGTCACCTACAACATCTCACGCATAAACATGATTCTGCACGGCGTGCCAGTATGGGAGCACAAGCATGGCGATTCCCTGCGCGATCCTCGCCACCTGACTTCCGCCAACCGCCTCAAGCAGTTCGATCGCATCATCATGAATCCTCCCTTCTCGCTGGAGGATTGGGGGCACGACACTGTGGTGAGCGGTGACAAATTCGGCCGCCTCTCCTTCGGTATGCCACCTCCCTCGAATGGGGACTGGGCCTGGCTGCAGCAGATCGCCAAGTCGCTCAAAGACCTTGATCCGGAGACCGGCGAGTCCGGCAAGGGGATGGTGGTCATGTCGCAGGGCGTGCTATTTCGCGGTCAGCCGGAACAGACCGAGGAAGAGGACGGCCAGAACCAGAAGGCCGATGCCGAATACGTGATCCGCCGCGGCTTCGTGGAGGCGGACCTGATCGAGTGCGTCGTGGTGCTGCCCTCCAAGCTCTTCTATGGCAACGGTGTGCCCGCCTGTCTACTGTTACTCAATAAAAACAAGCCGGAAGCGCGCAAGGGCAAGACCCTGATGATCTGGAACTCGCGCCACTTTCAGAAGGCCAACCCGCAGAACCTGCTGCGCCCCTCGGACCTGATGCGCATCCTGGTTCCCTGGCGCGCCTTCGGCGACCTGGAACAGGCCAAGGTCCTTGTGGATAGCCACGCCGCGCAACTGATCCGCGAGGTGGTGGCGAACCGCGACCAGCGCCTAGCCGACATCGAGGACGCCTTCGGCCCGGTGCTCGCGCCGTTGGCAAGACTGATGGCCGAACAGGCCGAACTCGACGCGCTCAACCTGAAGATCGCTGCCGTCAATGACGCCATCGCCCCCGAACACAAATGGTTCGGTCCGCTCGCCCCGCTCAAGGCCGAGGTGGAAAGGGTGCAGGCCGAAATTGAGGCCGTTGGGCGTGGCCAGGAGGCGGCAATCAAGGCCGCGCTCGCCAAGCCCAAGAAGGCCCTCGACGACGCCCGCAAGCAGCTCATCGCCGCCATCAAGGCGCACCTGAAGCAGTTGAGCAAGGCTATCAAGGAACTGAACAAACTGCAGGAGGAGCGCGACAGCCGCGAACAGGAGATTCGCCTTGCCGCCGAGCGCGAGATCGCCCACCTTAACGAGGCGGCCGACGACCTGCGCCGCATCTGCAACGATCCGGACGAGGCGCGGCGCTACTTCGCCCTGGTGGACCAGGCCGAGATCAAGGAGAACGAATTCAACCTCAACCTGCCGCGCTATGTGGATACCTTCGAGCCAGACGTGATGGTGCCGCTCGATGCGGCCATGAGAAACCTCGGCGATGCATCCAAGGCGGCTAGCGAGGCGCAAGCTGCCTTGCAGAAGATACTTGTCGCCATGACGCCACACACAGCGGAGGTCAACTGGTGCTGACCCACCACCATGGCACCATCATCGGTGACATACCAGACGATTGGCAGCCAAGACCTTTACGCTGGTTGCTGGAAAAGCAGTTTTCTGGTGACTGGGGTTCCGACGAAGGCGAGCGGGCTGTTTCGGTACTGCGTTCGACCAATTTCGTCAGCAGTGGTGCGCTCGATTTCAGCGACGTGGCAACACGCTACTTCAGTCAGGACAAAGCCGAAACTTTCGGGCTTAAAAAAGGGGATCTGCTTGTTGAGCGTTCCGGTGGCGGCCCTGACCAGCCCGTCGGGCGCATCGGCTTCATTACGGAAGACATACCGGGTGGCACGGTATCGAATTTTGTTCAGGTGTTGCGCCCCGATCCAGAAAAAGTCGATCCCGAGTTTCTCGGCTGGGCTCTCTATGAATTGCAGCGCACGGGAATTATAGAACGGGTACAGCAGCAATCGACCCAGATGCGCAATCTCAACTGGCGCGACTATCAACGACTGCTGCTGCCGTGGCCCAGCCCCGACGAACAACGCCGCATTGCGGCCGTGCTGAAGCTGGCCGATGAGGCTATCGCCAAGGCCAAGGTCGAGCTGGAGGCGACGCGGGAGTTGAAGCGATCGCTGCTCCGCTCCTTGTTCGCTGAGGGCCTTTCCCAACCGCGAGGTCGTCATCGCTCCAAATGGATTACCTGTCCCGCCAACTGGACGATCAAGCCTTTGAGGCACTTTTCAAAAGTTATTTCGGGTTTCACCATGGGGCGCGACTTATCACGTCACGAAACTGTAAACGTACCGTATGTGACGGTTGTGAATGTTCAGGATGGTCGATTTGAACTGAGCAACATCAGCTCCATAGAGATCAAAAAGGAGGAATTGAATACCGACCTTCTCCAGTATGGCGACATCTTGATGACAGAAGGCGGTGACCGCGACAAGCTGGGTCGTGGCGGCATGTGGCGAGCCGAAATCGAGCCGTGTAGCTATCAAAACCATATCTTTCGGGTTCGTTTGGATGCCGACGAATACAAGCCGGAGCTGTTTCATTTTCTAATTCAGACCTATCAGGCCAAAAACTATTTCTATGCTCACGCCAAGCAAACGAGCAATCTTTGCACCATCAATTCGCGGGAGCTGAAGAACTGGCCGGTTCCAATACCGCCAAAGCCAGAACAGGAAAAGATGATTGAGGCGTTGCAGACTGCCGAGAATCAGGAAGTGGCCGTGTCGGAAAAGGTCGAAGCTCTCCAACAGATCAAAAAATCGCTACTACAAAATCTGATCACCGGAAAGATCCGCATACCGGCTGAAGAACAATCTTACAACGGTGCCATTTATGGATGAGATCAGAGACGCTTCGCCTGCGTACACCAGTGCCGCCCCCACGGTGGCGCGCCTGTTCAATGAGGAGACCACGGTCGAGCGCGAGATCATCGAGCATCTGCAGGCACCCGCGCTGGGCTGGATTTACCGCTCCCGCGAGCAGGTGGCTGAGCTGCGCCCGGACGAGCGAGAGGTGCTGTTGCTGCCGCTGCTGCGGGAGAAGCTTAAAGCGCTCAACCCCACCATCCTCACCGACGAAGCGAGGGTGGACGCCATTACCACCAAGCTGCGCGGTTGCCGAGACAACCAGCAATGGTTGGACTGGCTGCAGAACGGCGTCAATTACCGGTTCGACGCCTCCGAGAAGGCCAAGGATGTGCGCCTGATTGACTTCGACAACATCGATGAAAATGAGTGGTGGGTGACCAACCAGTTTCCGGTGGCGGGCAACTCTCCCCGGCGGCCGGACATGGTGCTCTTAATCAATGGCATCCCGGTAGTGGTGATAGAGGCCAAGACTGCCAGCCGCAACAAGCCCGATTGGCGCGAGGGGGCCAAGCAGCTTGGCATGTATTCGGAAGAGATCGACCAGCTCTTTTATACTAATGCTTACGGTGTGGGAGTGAACGAGACGCGCATGATGTACGGCGTGCCGGGGCGGCGCCTGCAGTTCTGGCTGCAATGGCGCGATCCCTGGCCGCACAGCATCGACGAGCTTGACGAGATGAAGGTCTCGCTCTACGGCCTGTTCGACCGGGCCAACATGCTCGACTTCGTCCGCCACTTCATTGTTTTTGTCACCAAGGACGGCAAGACCGACAAGGTGGTGGTGCGCTACCAGCAGTATCTTGCGGTGCGGGACATCCTTGGCCGCGCCACCGACCTGACCCTGCCGCCCGAAAAACGGCGCGGGCTAATCTGGCACACTCAGGGCTCAGGCAAGACGCTGACCATGATCTATGCAGCCCGCAGCCTGTGGGAAGACCCTAAGCTGAACCAGCCCACGGTGATCCTGCTGGTGGATCGGGAGCAGCTCGGCGATCAGATGGACCGCGAGCTGATGGCTGCCGGCACTGAGAACGTGCATGTGGCGGCCAGCAAGCGCGACCTGGAGGCGAAGCTCGCGGGCGACTATCGCGGCGTGATCCTCACCACCGTGCATCTGTTCGAGGGGATGCCCAAGCACATCACCAAACAGCGCCAAAACGTCATCGTCATGGCCGACGAGGCGCACCGCACCCAGGAGCGGGAACTGGGCACCTACATGCGGGCGGCGGTGGACGGGGCCTCGCTGTTCGGCTTTACCGGCACCCCCATCGAGAAGGACGACCACAACACCCCGGTGGCGTGGGGCCAGTTGAAGGACGACGGGACCATCGAGCGCTACATGGGCCGCCCCTATACCGTGACAGATGCGCTCAGGGACGGCGTGGTCAAGCCGATTCACTGGCAGCCGCGCAAGACCGATTGGCAGCTCTACGGGGCCAAGCTCGATCTCGCCTTCAAGAGGGAATTCGGCCACCTGCCCGAGGCGGAGCAGAGCAAGCTGGTGAGCCAGTCCTCCACCCTGGATGTCCTGCTGAAACTGCCCAAGCGCATCGAGCAGATCGCCGACGACGCGGTGGCCCATTTCAACGAGCATGTGCGGCCCAACGGCTTCAAGGCGATGCTGGTCTGCAAGGACAAGGAGACGGTGCGGCTCTACGTCGAGGCGCTGCGGGCGCGGTTGGGGGATGAGGCGGTGATGGTGGTGATCTCCGAAGCGCCCAAGGATGATCCTGACGCGGTGAAGGCGCTCTATCTCGGCGAGGCTAGGCGCAAGAAGCTGCTCAATGAGTTCCTGATTCCGGCCCAGTCGGAACTGCCGGAACACCAGGACAAGGAGCTGCGCAAGGTGGAGATGCTGGTGGTGTGTGACATGCTGCTGACCGGCTTCGACGCCCCCATCCTGCAGGCGCTCTATCTGGATAAGAGCTTGCGCGACCACGGTCTGCTACAGACTATCGCCCGGGTGAACCGGCCCTACAACGAGATGAAAGGGCATGGTTTGGTGCTCGACTACTACGGCATCTTCGACCACCTGAACGAGGCGCTTAACTACCGGCCGGAAGAACTGGGCGACATCGCCTTCCCCTTCGAACGTATCCGCGAGCATTTCCGCCGCCAGTTCGACACCCTGTGGACGCTCTTCCCCGAGGAGACGGTCCCGCGTGACGGGTCACATTCGGCATTCATCGCCGCCATGAAAATCCTGCGCGATGAGGAAGGTGCGGAAAAGACCTTCGATGCCGGCTACCGCAACCTGCGCGTGCTCTACGAGGCGCTGCAACCGGACGAACAGCTGCGCGATTTTGTGCGCCCTTACGCCTGGCTGACCAAGCTTTACATGCTCTACCGCAAGAAGTTCTACCCCGATGCGGCCCTAGAGGCGACGGAAGAGGACGCCGCCCGTACCAAGGAATTAATCCGCCAGCATATCGACGTGGAGGAGCTGGAAAAGGAGTTCCCCACGTATGTTCTGGACGAGCATTTTCTGACCAAGCTCAAGGACAAGAAGCCCGACGCCAAGGCCCTGGATATCGAGGCGATGCTTACCGCCGAGCTACGCATCAGGCTAGATCAGGATGAAACCTTCCAGCCGCTGTCGGAAAAGCTGCAACGCATCATCGACGAAAAGCGGGCCGGAACCTTGGCCGGTATCGCCCTGATCGAGGAGCTTGAGTCCCTCACCGAGGCGGTGCGCTCCGCTGTTGAAGAATCCAAACGGCCTATCGCCCAGCAACTGGCGCTCAAGATCAAGGTCCGCAACGTCGCCCTGACCGAGGCTCAGGCCGCCGAGGTGGCCGCCGCCATCCTCGACGAGGCGGACAAGCACTGCTTCCTCGGCTGGTGGAACTCCACTTCGGTGGACCCGGAACTTTCCAAGGCCCTGCTCCTGCTGCTCGCGCAACGCTTCTCCGCGCTGGGGCTGCTGGCGGGCGAGGCTATGGAGCTCATCGGCCAACTGGTACAGGTGCTCAAGCGCAAGCATTATAAGCCGGGGAGCAAGGACGCGTAAGTGAGCCGACACGCCCATATCGATCTGCCTGACGGGCGGCAACTCAACTACGAGATCCGTCCCTCCGCCAAGGCCCGCAGTCTGCGCCTGAAGATGACGGCGCGGGAGGGGCTGACGGTGATCGCGCCCAAGGGGCTCGACGAGCGGCAGGTGGTTGAGCTTGTGACCCGCAAGCGGGATTGGATTGCGGCGAAACTCGACCAGTTCGAGGAGGTGCGGCATCTGCTGGTCGATAAGATGTCGGCCCGGCCGGAGGCCTTCGACCTGCCTATGCTGGCGGAAACCTGGCAGGTGGAATACCGGACCACCAAGGGCAAAACCGTTGGGGCGCGCACCGACCAACAGGGCCGCGTCCTGGTCTATGGCGCGGTAACCGACGATGAACGCTGCAAGGCTGCCCTGCGCCGCTGGCTTGCCAGACGCGCCAAGGAAATACTGATCTCTTGGCTGGAATCCAAGGCGGCCGAAAGCGGCATGCGTTTCAGCCGGGTCGTCATCAAGAACCAACGCACCCGCTGGGGCAGCTGCTCGGCCGACGGGGTGATCAGCCTCAACGCCAAGCTGCTGTTTCTGCCCCCGAAGCTGGTGCGCTATGTCTTAACGCACGAGCTGTGCCATACTCTGGAGCGCAATCACACGAGCCGTTTCTGGAGCCACCTGCGCCAGTTTGAGCCGCAAACCGACCTGTTGCATGGCCGGATGCGGGATGCCTGGAAACTGGTGCCAGTGTGGGTTCACCAGACGCAAGTTGAAAAGGAAGGGGCTGAACCGCTTGAGCTATAACCATAGATTCAATTGTTGACAGGTAGGTCCCAGTTCACACTAAGCACTCGGCCCAGCTGAGCCGTCCTTAACATTAAGCGCGTTGCGGCAGCGGGATGACTTCGGCCCCGGCTTTTAGCTTGTCGAGGTAATCTGCCCATTCCTGCATCATCTTGCGTCGTTCCGGTAGGTGGGCGGTGCGGTTATAGGCACGTCCGTTGGGATCACGCACTGCGTGCGCAAGTTGATGTTCGATATAATCCGGCCGCACCCCCAGTACTTCGTCTAGGATGGTGCGCGCCACGGCGCGGAAGCCGTGGCCGCTCATTTCCTCTTTGGTGATCCCTAAGCGCCGCATGGCGGCGAGAATGGCGTTATCGCTCATAGGCCGCCCATTGCTGCGTGCACCAGGAAAGACGAAGCGCCCGCGTCCAGTGAGCGGTTGCAGTTCGCGCAGGATATCCACGGCTTGCCGGGAGAGGGGGACGATGTGCGGCGTGTTGGTCTTGGTGACGGTATAGCGCCATTCTTGCGCGCCGAGGTCGATGTCTCCCCATTCGGCTTTGCGTAATTCGCCGGGGCGCACAAAGACGAGCGGGGCGAGGCGCAGGGCGCAGCGCACGGTGAGGGTGCCTTGGTAGCCGTCCAGCGCCCGCAGGATTTCGCCAACCCGTTTCGGTTCGGTGGTCGCGGCGAAATGTTCGCCCTTCACCGGCGGTATGGCGCCGCGCAAATCGCCAGAAGGGTCGCGCTCGGCGCGTCCGGTGGCGACAGCATAACGGAATACCTGTCCGCAGTTACCCAAGGCGCGGTGCGCGGTCTCCAATGCGCCCCGGTCTTCGATCCGACGCACGACGGTGAGCAATTCGGGCGCGGCGATTTCGGCAACGGGGCGTCCGCCGATCCACGGGAAAATATCGCGCTCCAACCGTCGGATGATGCGGTTGCCGTGGTCTTTGGCCCAGGTGGCGGAGTACTTGGCAAACCATTCGCGTGCCACCACCTCGAAGCTGTTGGCCGCCCGGTCGGCCCGTGCGGATTTCTGTGCCTTGCGGTTCTCGCTCGGGTCGGTGCCGTCGGCCAGCAGCTTACGCGCCGTGTCCCGCCGCTCGCGGGCGTCCTTGAGGCTTACGTCAGGATAGACACCCAGGGATAGCCGCTTTTCTTTGCCGTCGAAGCGGTATTTGAGCCGCCACCACTTCCCGCCGGAGGTGGAGACTTCCAGATAAAGGCCGCGTTCGTCGAACATCTTTACGGTCTTCTCACCGGGCTTGGCGTTGCGGATTGCGGTGTCAGTCAGAGCCATGGGGGCAACTTCCTGTGGAGGCAAGTGGGTTGCCCCCAATGTTGCCCCCGCTTGGCCTTGGATGTCAATGGACACTGTTGCCCCCATATGGACGAAAAAGGCAATAAAAAAGCTCGCTTGCGCGAGCTTGATGGATGTTGCCGGATACCTCTGGAAGCTGTAATGGTGGAGACGGCGGGAATCGAACCCGCGTCCGCAAATCCTCAGCCAGTCAGTTCTACATGCGTAGTCTGTCTACGGTTTCGCCCGTCGCCCTCCGACAGACAGGACGGCTACGGGTTGAGCCTGC
>JAKAXK010000219.1 GCA_021827145.1 Pseudomonadota bacterium | reverse complement strand
TCGCATCTCCGCGTAAGTCGCCATTACTTGCTCCTTCGACGCTTCGGAATATTAGTAATTACTAATAATTTACTCGACAAGCCCACCGAAGTCTACTCCGGAAGACCAGTGATCGGATATCCGATCAAGACCTACATGAAAAGACAGATGTCCGACTCGCCCGCAAACTCAAAGAACGTGGCGGCCCCACCCATCTCGATGCCCGGAATAAAATCGCTGGGGCTGAACCCAAAGAGATCCACCGTCATCTGGCAGCCTATCATCTTGACATCGGCCTCAGCACAGAGGTTCCGCAGATCCTCGAGACTCGCCACGCCCTTGGACTTCATCTTTTGCTTCATCATGATCGTCATCATGCTCTGCATACCCGGCAGGGCTTGCAGAAGCACCGGCATGGGCATGGGCATGGGCATGCCTGGATTGCCGAGCGAGGTAACCTTTAGGTGATCAAGGCTCTTGCGGAGGAGTTGCAAGCCGTAGAAGGTGAAAAATATCTGAACTTCGTAACCGAGGGCGGCGGCTGTAGACGCCAGGATGAAGGGCGGGTAGCCCCAATCCAACGTGCCCTTCGTAGCGATAATGGCGAGTTTCTTCGTGGTCATTGGGGGCTCCTCCTGTTGACCGTCGTCAACTATGCCTTTTTGCGGAGTACAAACGTAAATTCGCCGTTTGCCTCACCCGATTCGACAAGCTCATTTCCAGTCTGTTTGGCAAAGGCCTGGAAATCTTTGATAGCGCCCGGGTCGGTTGCTACCACCCTCAGAGTCTGGCCGCCCGTCAGGTCATTCAGCGCCTTCTTGGTGCGCAAAATGGGTAGTGGGCAGTTCAGGCCGCGGGCATCCAATTCTTTATCGAAAGTCGCCATGATTTCCTCCACATTTCATACATGAATAATCTCGGTTTCGCGACGACCCGGACGATGCCGTCCCGCGGTCCGCACCCATCCATGACCCCTACTCCCTATCGTAGACGCGCCGCCCCTGCTACGGACTTTCGGTCCGCGCGGCCGGCCGTGTGCGCCCTTCCTGCCACCCCTATTTAAGATCTGTTAGCTTGGGGAGACGATCGGCAAGCCGCTTCGCACCCACGCCATGATGCCGCCGCGCAGGTTGTAAAGCTTGTCGTGGCCTTGTTGCCGCAAATAGTGACACGCCTGCGACGACCTTCCACCGGATTGGCAATAAAAGACCACCGCTTGCTCTTTGTCAAGCGTGCCGGCGCTCACGGGTAGAAGATGAAGCGGGATGGATCGCGCGCCCGGAATGGTCCCGCGCGCCACTTCGGCGGGGGTCCGGACATCGACGAGGACGAGCTTGTCGTCGCCGTCCTGTAAGAGCCTCTGAAGGTCCATGGGATCCAGGTCCTGAAATGCGACCATATACAGACGAAACCTCTCTTATGTAACAAAGTCGTGAAATACTGATGTAGCCCGGCAGCTTGCACCGTTTTGACGCGGTATGCAAGCCTCGCGGAGGCGGTTTCGGCGTTGCTCGACCCAAGGGCCCGTGCTAGAGTCCCGCGCACGCCCTGAACCGGAGGCATAAGACCTTGAAAAAAGATGATTTCAAGCCCGACACCCGCTATACAGTCGCATGGCGGGACTATGAGGGAAAGATTCGGCCGGCCAACCTCTATGTATACCGGCTTTACGAGAACTGCATGATCGCTCGCAAGACCGACCACAGCGGATTCCTGTACAAAATCGGCTACGACCAGATCCTGAAGATCGTCAAAGAAGTCGCGGTCAGTAAAGAGTTGCAGTTCCGGATACCGGACGCCGTCTTGAAGGAATCTTCTTGGACGGATCGCACTGTTATGGAGCGCTACTCCAGCTCGCCGGCGCTGGGGAAGTAGACGGGCGGACTCTGATGGGCAAACGGCTCGGGTTTGCGCTGCTTGCCCTGATCTCCTCAAACCCGGCGGCGGCCGACCTCGGCCGTCTGCCGAATCTTGGGCACCCGTCTGCAGTCGTGATGTCGCGCGCCCAACAGGCGGCCTTCGGACGCGCCTTCCTTCTGCATGCCCGCAAGACCTTTCGGTTCGTCAAGGACCAGGATGCCCTGGCTTTCGTTCGAACCCTGGGCCGGCGGCTGGTTGCGGCGAGCTTCGATCCGCAGATCGATTTCCATTTCTACATTATCAAGAACCCGGTCGTAAACGCGTTCTCGGTTCCCGGGGGATATGTCTTCATCAATAGCGGGGCCATCATGGCTGCCCGCAACGAGGACGAGCTCGCGGCCGTCATATCGCACGAGATCTCGCACGACACTCAGCGCCACATCCCGCGGCTGATCGCCATGTCTCACAAACTTTCCTGGGCGGCGCTCGCCGGTATCCTGGCCGGCGCACTGCTCATGGGCACCTCGCAATTCGAGGGCGGGGCGGCCGCGATGTCCCTAAGTTCCGCGGGACTTGCCGACGAGACTCTGAAGCACGAGCGTGGCTACGAATCGGAAGCGGATCATTTTGGGCTGCGCACCATGGTGCGGGCCGGCTTTAACCCCCATGCTATGGCGGCGTTCTTCCGGCGACTCAAAACCTACGATCGATTCATGAGCGTCGATATCCCGGAATCCTGGCGAGATCGG
>JAKAXK010000218.1 GCA_021827145.1 Pseudomonadota bacterium | reverse complement strand
CTCGAAATACGCCTTGGCGGCGGACAATTGCGCCTCGGCAAGGGCCTGTTCCTCGGCCGAGCGCGCCTGGCCATGCACTGTGCGCCTATATAAAAAGGCGATGATAGCGAGAACTAAGCCCAGCAAGAGCAAGGCCTGGCGGGTGATGTGCCACCACTGTGCGTCCACGGCGCGCACGGATCGGAGCGCAAAGACCCTGACAGGATATCGTGGCACGCGCCACGCGACCCCAAGCCACGTCCCCTCGCGCCCTTTCAGGTGGGCAACAAAACGACCTTCGCCCGCCGGGCCCATGGCCGCGGCCGCCTGGATGGCCGGAGCGCTGAGAGAGGCGGGCCACACGGCCTCAACACGCCCACCGACCCCGGAAAGACCGATCGCGGTCCCGGGCGCCATCCCACGACCCGGCCATAACCCTTTTCGCTGGGACAGGGACAATAGCGCACAGATCCGAAATCGCACTCGGCCTTGTACCCGCATCCTAGACCAAAGAGGTAGCACCGAGACATGTGCATGCGATCGGTCGGCCGACCCGATCTCGAAATCGTCGGGCTGCACCACGGTCCTTGCGCTGACCCAAGGCCCGACACTGCGGGGCGCGAGCCCTTCCCGCCACCAGAGCGATCCGTGCGGTCCCAGCAGGGCGAGACCCGCGATCTCGGGATGGCGGCGACTGAAGCGCCGACCGAGACGATCGATCGCCGCACCGTCTTGGCCGGTACCCAGGCCCGGCAAGCGGCCGATATCGCGACCCAACAAGAGCAGGGCGGACTTGTCACCGTCAAGGCGTAGCTCGGTGGTCATCGCCATGAAGCGCGCCGCCCCCGAGAGCCCGTTCCAGGCCTCGCGCCGCATATCGCCCCACAAGGTGGCGACATAGAGGACCACTGCGAAAATCGAGACGAGCGCGAGCCCGCCAAACGCCATGACGATCGATCGTCCCGGTCGCCGAACGCCCCTATCACTCATAAGGAGGGATGGCGCCCCGATGTCCCGCGGGTCCGGACCCGCCGAACCCTGGCTGCATCGGACGGGCGATCAGTAAGTAGAAACTGGAGCCAGTCGACGGCCAAGGGTCCATCGGTTCCGGCATGGCATCAATGCGGACCGCCTGATGCCGCGGCCATCCCCAAGCGAACAAGGCGCGAGGATAAGCAGCGTCCCAGGTCCTCACCGACCCTGACGCGCCCACACAAGCTGCCGATACCGACCTCATGCCCCAATCCACACAGTCGCGAGAGGACCCAGTGGTTTCCGAAACACCCATCAGGCCCTTCACTCGCCCCCCATCCCCGCTTGTTTTCTTGAAGTATAGCCGAGCTTGGGCGAATGCCCGCCCATTCGGTGCGGTAGGGCGTGATCCCCTTCTATTGATTCGCATTCCAAATATGCACTACCATGCCGCGCGAGCAGCGACACCCTCGCACGCGTCGCGCCCTTATTGGGAAGCGCCCCACGTGCGCACCAGGACCCCTTTCGAGGGCCACCGCCGGGAGGCCAAGGGCGCGCGGCCATCCGCACCGCCCGATTCCGCCGTCGCGTTCGCAACAGCGAGAGACAAAACGGCGTGACCGGACCGTTGCACTTCTTTATCGGCCCTCGGGCCCCGGAGCCGTGCGTAAGCCGTGATAAGCCATCTGACATTTGCGCAACTTGGGCAGCGACCGGAGCTCTACGCCTTTCTCGAGGTCGTGGTATTCGCGGCCTTCTACGTCCGCGCCACCATAGGCTTCGGATCCGGCCTCATCGCCGTGGCCTTGCTGTCTTGGAGTTTTCCCGTCAAGGAAGTAGTCCCCGTAGTGCTATTGCTGGACTTGCTGGGCTCGGTCTTGCTGGGGGCCTACGACTTCCGGGAGATGCAGTGGCGGGAGCTGTCCTGGTTGATTCCGGGCTCACTTGGCGGACTCGCCGTCGGAACACTGATCCTCATCCATACCGACGCGCAGAACCTGACGCGCTTTCTCGGTATCTTCATTCTCGCCTATGTAGTCTATGCACTCGCGGCCAAACCCGAACGTATGCCACGCATCGGCCGGCCCTGGGCGCTTCCCCTGGGCGTGTTCGGTGGCCTCATCGGCAGCCTCTACGGGGGTGGAGGACCGCCGCTCGTGGCGTATCTGCAGATGCGACACCTCGATAAACGCGCCTTTCGAGCCACGTTTCAGGCCATAGCGTTGACCGATAACGTCATACGGGGTGGGCTTTACATCACCTTTGGTCTGCTCACCTGGCCGCTGGCCTTGGTCTTTGCGACCATGGCGCCCGCCGCCGCGCTCGGACTCTATCTCGGCAATCACCTCCATATGCGCATAAGCCAACGGCTCTTCCTGCGCGCAACCCTCGCGCTCTTGGCCGCGGTCGGTATCAAGTACCTTATATAGATATAGTGCGTCGGCGCACTGTAGGCGGAGGACGTACGAGGGCGCCCTAGCGCCCCCGTACCGCAAAGCCCTTAGCGCGCCTCCCCAAACTGGTAGGAGACACCTCCCAGGAGTTCGTCCGCATTCTGACGCGGCCCGTAGGCCGTGCGCGGATCGATGATCAGATCATACTCGGCGCGAAGATTGACGTGGCGTGTGAGGCGATAACTCACACCAGCCCCTATGAGCGGCCGCGTGGAGATC
>JAKAXK010000217.1 GCA_021827145.1 Pseudomonadota bacterium | reverse complement strand
TTCATCGAGCTAGCGCGCCTTCCCGATCGTATCCTTGGGCAGCACCAGTTGCACACTCGAGGTTTGGATCTGCACCACGACCCCGGAGGCGATTTCGATCATCGAATATTGGGGGCCGACCGCGGTCAGCCGCCCCAGCAGACCGCCGGCCGCGACCACCTCGTCGCCGGGGGCCAGGGCCGCGAGCATGGCGCGCTGCTCGCGGGCACGCTTGCTTTGCGGCCGCAGAATCAGGACATACATCAAGACCGCGATTAGCAGGAAGGGCAGAATCTGCACCAGGGCCGACCCCTCCGGAGGCGCGCCGGCGGCCGGCGCGGCGGCCCACGCATTGCTGATAATGTGTACCATGGTTTCCCTTTAGACGATGGTTATGGAGTCCGCCATGTCATCCTCAGGGAGCTCCCCAAGGGTGCGCGGCGGGCGCTTATGGCGCGTACGATAGAACGAATCGACGAATTCCTCCAGCTTTTCCCCCAAAATGGCCGTGCGCAACCCCGCCATCAGGTCCCCGTAATAGGTCAGATTATGGAGCGTGGCGAGCCGCGCCCCCAGCATCTCGCCCGAGCGTTGGAGGTGGTGGAGATAGCTACGCGTCGTATGGGTACAGGTATAGCAGTGACATGCGGGGTCGATCGGGCCCAAATCACGCGCGTAGCCGCTGTTGCGGATCTTCACGACCCCGTCACGGGTGAAAAGCCAGCCGTTGCGGGCATTGCGCGTCGGCAGCACGCAATCGAAGAGGTCGATGCCCGCGCTCACTGCGGTCACGATATCCTCGGGCGTCCCCACGCCCATGAGGTAACGGGGCCTGTCGGCCGGCAGCAGTGGCGCACAGTGCGTGACGAGTCGGTACATGTCGGCCTTCGACTCACCCACCGAGAGGCCGCCCAAGGCATAGCCATCGAATCCGATGGCCGCGAGCCCCTCGGCCGACGCCCCACGGAGATCCTCGTAGAGGCCACCCTGGACGATACCAAAGAGCGCGCCCGGACCCGTATAGGCCGCGCGACTGCGCTCGGCCCAGCGCAGGGACAGCTCCATGCTTGCGCGCGCCTCGCTCACGGTCGCTGGATGGGGCGTACACTCATCGAACACCATCGCCACATCCGAGCGCAAAGTGGCTTGCGCCTGCATCGCAAGCTCCGGGGTGAGCATCAAGGGACGGCCGTCACGCGGCGAACGAAAGGCAACCCCTTGCTCGCTCACGCGTCGCAGGGCCGCGAGGCTGAAGACCTGAAACCCCCCTGAATCGGTGAGAATGGGCCCCTGCCAATCCATGAAGCGGTGCAGGCCGCCATGGGCCTCGATGACCGCCAGACCGGGTCTTTCCATGAGATGGAAGGTGTTGCCGAGGACCACGGAAGCACCGGTGGCCGCCACCTCGGCGGGGCTCATACCCTTCACGGCCCCATAGGTCCCGACCGGCATGAAAGACGGAGTCGCGACCACACCGTGGCCAAGCGACAAACGGCCCGCGCGGGCGCGCCCGTCGCGGCCCAACTCGACGAAAGGGACTAGAGACATGCGTGTACGCTAGCGCAAACGCTCCCCGTTTTCCACAAGTACGGCGCCGATCACCTCTTCCAGTTCCCGCAGCTGATAGGGCTTGGCGATGGCCCCACAAAAGCCAAAGCGGGCGAAATCCGCCCTGATCGGGTCATGAGCATCCCCGCCGGAGGCGATCGCCCGCACCCCCGGGTCGACGATACGCAATTGCCGCAGACACGCCTCGGCCCCGGCGTCGGGGGCCAGCGCGAGGCCCAGGATCACGGCCGCGAACGGATCACCTTCACGCATCGCCTCGACATAGACCTCCACGGCCCGCGCGCCATCGCGCACGGTCGAGGCCTCGTAGCCCAAATGGTCGAGGAGCGTGGCCAGCAAACGCAAAAGCGCCTTATCGTCGTCCATCACCAGTATCCGCCCCCGACGCGCCTTCCCCACCACGCGCGGCCGGGAAGGCTGCGTCGCCTCATCGGCCGGCAAATAGATCTCGAATCGCGTGCCACATCCCTCTTCAGACTCCACCCGGATGACACCGTCGTGGCGCCGAATGATGGAATACGTCGTCGCCAAGCCCAAGCCGCTGCGCCCCTCCTTGGTCGTGAAATAGGGATCGAAGATCTTGTCGAGATGCGACTCTGGAATGCCGACGCCGGCATCGGCTATGACAATGCGCACATAGCGTCCCGGGCGCACCGCCGGCAGATCCTCGGACGCCACCCACGCGTTGCCCGCGTCGATCGAGACGAGGCCACCCGAGGGCATGGCCTGCGCGGCGTTTTGCACGAGATTGGTAAGCGCCTGACCCAACTGTGCCGGGTCGAAGGCCAGACCCCAGAGATCGTCGGCGACCGCCATGCTGAACTTCGCTTTCGAGCCCGCAAGTGCAAAGGGCACGGCCTCGCGCAACAGATCCTGTAGCGAGGCCGTGCGCTTCATGGGCGCACCGCCGCGCGCGAAGGTCAAAAGCTGCTGGGTCAGTCCGCGCGCCCGCCATGCGGCCTTTTCGGCCTCACTCAGGGCATGCTCGACGCGATCACCGCCGGGTGCCTGCATCTTGGCAAGCGCGATATTGCCGATTACAGCGGTCAGGATGTTGTTGAAATCATGCGCAATGCCGATCGGA
>JAKAXK010000070.1 GCA_021827145.1 Pseudomonadota bacterium | reverse complement strand
GCAGAAACTGGCCGAAGCTTGCGGTGCAGTCCCAGGGTCTTGGGCTTGTGTGTCGGCAGCACGACCAGCCAAGCACCCAGCGCCAGAACTTCAAGAGCTATCGCCGCCAAGGCCGCGCGCCCGAAAGAAGACCGGGGCAGGGCGTCTCCCTGGACGGACCACAGCAGGGAAGCCTTCATGAAATCGTCCTCGTGACCCTCAAGACCTGTGCGCGGCTATGCCGATATTCGCCACACCGGCCTTGCGGGCGATATTCATGACCGCCACAAAGTCCTGAAAGGGCAGGGCCTTGGACGCCGCTATGGTGACATCGGGACGCCGGCCGCCGGCCTGCCGCGCCAGCAATTGCGTAAGCGCCGCGCGAGACACCACACGCCCTTGGACGTGGATGGCGCCATTGGCCGTCAAGCTGATCAAGACCTGTGGCCGGGGCAGGGTCTTCGCGCGGCTTGCCTGCGGCAAGGCAAGCCCCAATCCCTGGTCCGGGATCATGCGCAACGTCAGGATCATGAAAAAGATCAACAAGAAGAACATGACGTCGATCATGGGGATCAGTTCGATGCGCCCCTTCTTGGTCTCGAAATAACTCATTTTCATAGCGATTTGGCCACCGCCTGACGCGGGGCGCCACGGCCCGCGACCGACCCATCATCCGCCACGATCAGAACCGGGGCACCATCCATGCGATTCAAGAGCATGGTCTTCACGATATCGAGTTGATGCAGGACGACACGGACCTTGTTGTTCAGGCCATTGAAGGCGAGCAGGCCGGTCATGGCCACAAATAGACCGGACGCCGTGGCGACCAAGGCATCGGCAATGCCACCGGTCACGGCGGCCGGCGGATGGCCAGGCTGCGACAGCACCGAGAACGCATGGAACATTCCCACGATGGTCCCGAAAAGACCGAGCAGCGGGGCCAGAGTCACGATGGTATCGAGCATCCAGAGTCGCTTGTCCAGGGCCGGAGCAAGGCGCAAGGTGGCCTCGTCCAGGCGATTCGCCAACTGGGTCCCATTCGTCACGCCCCAATGACGCGCCGCGACATCCAGGAGAACCGACTCCGGAAGGCCGGGGGCCTGAGCGGCAAGGGCCGCCAGCTGGGCGCGCGTCGTCTCTTTGCAGGCCCCAAGCGTCTCCACGAGACCATTGCCCTCGAGCAGGGTGCGCCGCAGATACCAAGATCGATCGATGATAACGGCCAAGGCCACCGTGAGGATGATGACCATGAGATAGAGTACGCCGTCCGAGTAGTTAGCGAGGTGAATCAGGTATTGCGTAGTCATCGTCAGCCCTCCGTAGAGCGCCTAGGATGGAACTGGCGTATGACCTGCGTTTGGCGCAACCGTGACGGTATGGTGACAAAGGCGGCCGGGGCGGTGATACCGCCCCGGCCTCGCCCACCCCACGCGCGGGGTGCTTGGCGAGGCGGATGCCAGCCGGCGACCCATCAAGGACGGCAGCCTGAGCAGGGCGCCAATTGACAGGGACGGCCGACTTGCGTATGAGAAGGGGGTTTAACCTGAGGCGGTCTCCTATAATGTCTTACCTGATTGCGCTCCACGGGCTGCTCGCCGTTATCTGGGTCGGAGGCATGTTCTTCGCGTACATGATCTTGCGGCCCGCCGCTCAAACCCTCGAGACCCCACAGCGGCTCTCCCTATGGGCACGCACCTTCGGGGGCTTTTTCCCCTGGGTGTGGGGCGCCGTCCTCATAGTGCCTCTGACCGGTTATTACGTGGCGATCGTGCGTTTCGGGGCCATGGCGGCCCTGCCCATGTACGTCAACATCATGCAGGGGCTCGGGATCCTCATGGTCCTGCTCTACCTCCATGTCTTCTTCGCCCCCTACCGGCGGCTGCGGCGCGGGGTCGAGAACGGTGATTTCGTCAAGGCCGGCCACGCGCTCGCGCAGATCCGGCAACTGGTGGCGATCAACATGGCGCTCGGGCTCATCACCATCTTCGTGGCCCTGGCCGGGGCCAATTGAGCGCGCCCCGGTTCTGTTAGCCTTATCCGTTTTTCTCGGGACTATTCCATGCCGCGTCCGTCACCCACGAACCCTCAGATCGGCTTTGTGAGCCTAGGCTGCCCCAAGGCGCTGGTCGACTCCGAGCAGATCCTGACGAGGCTGCGCAGCGAGGGCTACGATACGGCGGCCTCCTACCAGGAGGCCGATCTCGTCATCATCAACACCTGCGGCTTCATAGACGCCGCGGTGGAAGAGTCGCTCGACGCCATAGGCGAGGCGATGAAGGATAACGGCCGCGTGATCGTGACGGGCTGCCTGGGCGCGAAGGCGGATGTCATCCGGGCCCACTACCCAGAGGTGTTGGCGGTGACCGGGCCGCACGACGACGCGGCGGTGATGGCGGCGGTCCACACCCACCTCCCGCGACCCCACGACCCGTTTCTGGATCTGGTCCCGCCCCAAGGCATCAAACTCACACCCCGGCACTATGCCTACCTCAAGATTTCCGAGGGCTGCAACCATAGCTGCAGATTCTGCATCATTCCCTCGCTGCGTGGCCGCCTCGTGAGTCGCCCACTCGGGGACGTCATGGGCGAGGCGGAACGCCTGGTGCGCGCCGGCGTGAAGGAGTTACTCATCGTCTCGCAGGACACGAGCGCCTTCGGGTCTGACCAAAAGCATCAGGTGGCGTTCGTGGGTGGTCGCCCCGTCAAGATGTCGTTTCCGGGGCTTGTCACGGAACTGGCCCGCCTCGGGGTCTGGGTGCGGCTACACTACGTCTATCCCTACAAGAGCGTGGAAGAGGTCCTTCCGCTCCTCGACATCGAAGGCGTCCTCCCCTATCTCGACGTCCCCTTTCAACACGCCCACCCGCGTATCCTGACCGCCATGCGCAGACCGGCGGGGCGCGCCCACCCGAGCGCCTGCGTCAAGACGTGGCGGGCGGCGCGACCGGACCTCGTCTTGCGCAGCACCTTTATTGTCGGGTTCCCAGGCGAGACCGATGCCGAATTCGAGACCCTGCTCGCGTTTGTCGAAGAGGCCGGCATCGACCGCCTCGGCGCCTTCGCGTATTCGCCCGTCGAGGGCGCGACAGCCAACGCGCTTGCGGATCCGGTGCCGGAGCCCATCAAGAAGGAGCGCTTGGAACGACTCATGACGCTCCAGGCGCGCGTAAGCGAAGAACGCCTGCGGGCCCGCATCGGCCGGACCTATCGAGTCTTGATCGACGAGACAACGGCAACGGGCAGCGTGGGACGCAGCTACGCAGAGGCACCCGACATCGATGGGCTGGTCCATGTCTCCGGGGGCGATGCGCGCCCTGGCGATTTCGTGGACTGCGAGATCGTCTCGGGCGACGCCCACGACCTGTTCGCCCGCGTCCCTCCGACTTTGAACGGGGGCCCGCACACCCGGGCTTCGCTTACGCCGTCCCCATGATCCGCCCCCCACCCGTTTCCATCGCGGTGATGCCTTGCGCAAGGACCGAGTGAGAGGTGCCGCGCTCAAGAACGGCCGAGTGAGCCACAGGCCCTAGCCTGGACCCGCGGCGATCAAGAGGCTGGTGTCGTCAGCGAATCGCGCACGGCCTCGAGCTTGGCCCGCACCTGCCAGCCGACCTCGGTGACACGGGCGTTGTTCACGAGCGCCAAGACCGACACCGGATCCATGAAAGCCACCTTGATCGCGCCCTTGGGCGTCTCGCTTACGACCACATTGCAGGGCAGCAGGAGGCCGATATCGGGTTCCGCCGATATGGCCTTTTCCGCAAGTACAGGGTTACAGGCCCCAAGGATGTTGTAGCGCGGCATATCCTTGCCGATCTTGGCCTTGAGGGTCGCGCTTACGTCGATTTCCGTCAGGACCCCAAAGCCTTGCTCCTTGAGCGCCTCGACGACGCGTCCACGGACCGCCTCGAAAGATCCGGCCACTTCCACATCAAACCCGTAAGCCACCTGCCCTTCTTCTACCATGCGCACTTCTCCTGTCGTGATATCGCCTGTTGTTTCCATTCGCGCCCGTCAGCGCGGACTCGGCCCCTCGCGCCTCACGAGCGACGTAACGGCCCGCGGCTGGCCACGATGCTGGCGCGCGAGGCGTTCATCGAGGGCATGGGCAAGCAGCTGCGGGGCATGCCCCATCAATAGACCGGCATGAAAATGATAAAGGCAGACTTGGCAAGGAACAGGCTCGTGCAGCCCGCGCTCGCCCACATGAAAGTCCACCCACGCCATGAGGGGGATGTCGTTGACAAGGGACCATGCGGCCCACATCTTGCGTTCCACGCGAACCGCGATTCGCAAGGACATGATCTCCACATCCAGGGGCTCGCCGAGACGAGCCAGCGCCAGAGACACCCGGTTATAACAAGCCGCATCTATCGTCTTTGGCAGGGTCCGAATCGGGACGCGTGCTCGAGGATCGAAGGCCATGGCGCCTCCTCAGCTGACCTGAGAGGCACTCAGTATGCCACGAAAGAATGCCCGCGCGACAGGGCCGCCCCTGGGCTGCGACGCCTTCGCGGCCCAAGAAAAAGGCCCCGCCGGTCCCATGACCGACGAGGCCTTGCTTAAACTCGATCTATTCGAGTTCTAATTCACGCGTGGGTTCAACTCACCCTTCATGTATCGCTGGGTCATATCTTCGAGGTCGATGACGCGGATCTTGGACGCCTGACCGGCCGAGCCAAACGCCTCGTAACGCGCCTTACAGATGTCCTTGCCGGCCTGAACGGAGTCCTTCATAAACTTCCGAGGATCGAAGTTCTTGGGGTTCTTCGCCAAATTCCGACGGATTGCGCCCGTTATGGCAAGCCGAAGATCGGTGTCGATATTGACCTTGCGCACGCCGTGCTTGATGCCTTCCTGAATCTCCTTCACTGGCACGCCATAGGTCTCTCCGATATCGCCACCGAACTCATGGATGATCTTCAGCCATTCCTGGGGGACCGACGAAGAACCGTGCATGACGAGGTGCGTGTCGGGGATCCGCTTATGGATCTCTTTGACGCGCTCGATCGCGAGGATGTCGCCTGTCGGCGGCCGCGAGAACTTGTACGCCCCGTGGCTTGTGCCGATGGCGATCGCAAGCGCATCCACCTTGGTCTTCTTCACAAAATCCGCGGCCTGCTCGGGATCGGTCAGCAGCTGGTCGTGCGACAACTTGCCCTCCGCCCCGGAGCCATCTTCCTCGCCGGCCATCCCGGACTCGAGCGACCCGAGGCAACCGAGCTCACCTTCGACGGACACGCCCACCGCGTGCGCCATATCGACGACCCGGCTCGTCACCTCGACATTGTATTCATAGCTGGAGGGGGTTTTCATGTCCTCCTTCAGCGACCCATCCATCATGACCGAGCTAAAGCCCGAACGTATGGAGCGCTGGCAAATGGCCGGGCTCGCGCCATGGTCCTGGTGCATCACGATGGGAATATGCGGATATTGCTCGATCGCCGCCAAAATGAGGTGGCGCAAGAAAGGCTCGCCAGCATAGCTGCGTGCCCCCGCCGAGGCCTGCACGATCACGGGGCTGTCAACCTCGTACGCGGCCTGCATGATGGACTGAATTTGCTCCATATTGTTGACGTTGAAGGCGGGAACGCCGTAGCCGTGCTCCGCCGCGTGATCCAGTAGTTGGCGCAGAGATACCAGGGACATAGTCTTCTCCTTAAGATTCCTAGTGTAACGAGTTCAATCGATGGGCCCGAAATCGCCCGCACGGACGATCTTCAGAGTATTTGTACCGCCGGGTTTGGCAAGTGGTTCGCCAATGCTCAGAATGACGAGATCCCCGTCCCGGATCGCGCCACGCCGACGCAATTCGTCGATGGCTTCGGCCATGACGCGCGCCGGATCCGTGGAGGTCAGGGAAAATCCCACGGGATAGACGCCACGGTAGAGCGTTACCTTTCTCCGCGTTTCCACATGCGGGGTCATGGCGTATATGGGCACGGCCGAACTGATGCGCGACATCCAAAGAGGCGTGGATCCGGACTCGGTGAGGGCGGCGATGGCGCGCACCGGCAGGTGGTTTGCGCTGTACATGACAGCCATCGCAATCGCCTCGTCGACCCGCTCGAAATGGCTGGACATGCGGTGCATGGAAAACACCGCCTCATCCTCCTTCTCGGCCTCCCGACAGACGCGGTCCATGGCGGCGACGGCGGCTACCGGATGCTTCCCTGTCGCGGTTTCGGCCGACAGCATGACCGCGTCGGTTCCATCCAGGACGGCATTGGCGACGTCCGAGACCTCAGCACGGGTCGGAATCGCGTTTTCAATCATCGATTCCATCATCTGGGTCGCCGTTATGACCACCCGATTCATCTTGCGGGCCAGACGGATGATGCGCTTCTGAACGGGCGGCAAGGCCGCATCGCCGATCTCGACGCCGAGGTCGCCGCGCGCAATCATGACAGCATCCGACACGCGGATGATCTCCTCGACGGCCTCGACGGCCTCCGCGCGCTCGATCTTGGCGACGACCCCGCCCATTCCGCCCGCGGCGCGCAGCAGCGTACGAGCCTCTTCAATATCCTTGGCGTTGCGCGGAAAAGAGATCGCGACATAGTCGGCCTGGATCTGCGCCGCCCACTTGATGTCCTCCCGATCCTTGTCGGTCAGTGCGTGGGCCGATAGCCCACCGCCTTGGCGATTGACACCCTTGTTGTCCGACAGCTCCCCCCCGACCACGACACGGCAAACGATCTCGGCGCCACTCACCTCATCGACCCACAGGACGATGCGCCCATCGTCCAGAAGCAGCGTCGCTCCCCGGGAGACATCTTTGGGGAGCGCCTTGTAGGTGAGCCCCACGCGGGTCGCATCGCCCGCGTCCAAGGGCATGTCGGCATCGATCACAAAGCGCTGCCCTTCCTCGAGATGCACCCGCTTGCCCTTGAAGCGCCCAATGCGGATCTTCGGGCCCTGCATGTCGGCAATGATCCCGATCTGACGCCCATGGGCCTGCGCGCGATCGCGGACGAACTCGGCGCGTCGCCTATGGACCTCCGGGAGGTCGTGTGAAAAATTGAGACGCACGACATCCACGCCGGCCTCGATCAGTTTATCGAGAACCTTGGGATCGTCAGTGGCAGGACCCAGTGTTGCCACAATTTTCGTTCTGCGCTGCATGACTCAAGACGCAGCGACGTTGTTCGCCGTCGCCGCCCCAAAACACTTGCCCTTCATCACCCCTGTCTTACTCCCCTGCCTATCGCAGACCGTGTCACACCCAGGATTCCGCCTCAAGAACCGGCGCCTCGCTCTTCCAGTATCGCGACAGCGGGCAACACCTTACCCTCGAGGAACTCGAGAAACGCGCCGCCGCCCGTCGATATATAACTAATCTTGTCGGCAACCTCGTATTTAGCGACCGCCGCCAGTGTGTCGCCGCCGCCAGCAATGGAAAATGCCTCGCTCTCCGCTATGGCCTGAGCCAAGGCGCGCGTGCCGTCCCCAAACTGATCGAACTCGAAGACACCGACCGGCCCGTTCCAGACTATAGTGCCCGCCTTCCTCAAGGTCTCGGCGAAAAGCGCTACCGTCTTGGGGCCGACATCGAAGATCATGTCGTCCGCCACCACGTCCTTGGCGTCCTTCAGGGTGGCCTCGGCATCGGGCGCGAACTCCTTGCCGCATACCGCGTCCACGGGAATCGGGATCGACGCCCCGCGGGCATTGGTCTCGCGAATGAGTCGCTTGGCCGTATCGATCAGATCCGGCTCGGACAGCGACTTGCCGATCGGCAAGCCCGCGGCCGCCATGAAGGTATTGGCGATGCCGCCGCCCACGATCAACTGGTCGACGCGCTTCGACAGACTCTCCAGAACCACGAGCTTGGTCGACACCTTAGAGCCGCCCACGATCGCTACCATGGGCCGCTTGGGGTTATGGAGGGCGCGCCCCAGAGCGTCGAGTTCCGCGGCCAACAAGGGACCGGCGCAGGCGATAGGCGCGTATTTTGCTACCCCATGCGTCGACGCCTGAGCCCGATGGGCGGTGCCAAAGGCATCCATGACGAATACGTCGCAGAGGGCCGCCATCTTACGCGCCAAGCCGTCGTCGTTCTTCTTCTCGCCTTTATTGAAACGGACGTTTTCGCAGAGAACCACGTCCCCGTCCTTCATGCCAGCCACGCCGTCCAGCCAATCGGCAACGAGTCGCACGGGCTTGCCGAGCAACTTGCCCAGATGGTGGGCCACCGGCGCCAGCGAGTACTTCTCGTCGGGCACGCCCTCCTCCGGACGGCCCAGATGCGACATCAGCATGACGCGCCCACCCTTGCGGCTTGCCTCCGTGATCGTCGGGAGGCTCGCGCGGATACGCGTATCGTCGCCCACTCCACCATCCTTCAACGGGACGTTCAAATCCTCTCGGATCAAGACCCGTTTCCCGGCGAGGTCGAGATCGACCATCTTCCGTATCGTCATATTGTTCCCCCGATGCCTTTAGCGCGCCTTCATCAAGGCGACGGTCGTGTCCAGCATCCGGTTAGAGAAGCCCCACTCGTTGTCGTACCACGCGAGGACTTTGACGAGATCCCCCTCCATGACCTTGGTGAGACTCTCTTCGTATGTCGACGAAGCGGGATCGTGGTTGAAGTCCATCGATACCAACGGCTTGGCGTTGTAGTTCAAGATCCCCTTCAGCTCACCCTCGGAGGCCGCCTTCATGATGGCGTGAATCTCTTCTTTGGTCGTGCTGCGCGCGGCGGTGAAGGTGAGATCGACGAGCGAGACGTTGATGGTCGGCACGCGCACCGCGAAGCCATCGAGCTTGCCGTTCAGGTCCGGCAAGACAAGGCCCACCGCAGCCGCGGCGCCGGTCTTCGTCGGAATCATGGACTGCGTCGCCGAGCGCGCCCGACGCAAGTCGCTATGATAAACGTCGGTCAGGACCTGGTCGTTCGTATAGGAATGCACGGTCGTCATGAGACCATGTTTGATGCCGATCTTCTCGTGCAGAGGCTTCACGAGCGGCGCCAAGCAGTTCGTGGTGCACGAGGCGTTGGAAATCACGGTATCGGAGGCCTTCAGCACGCCGTGGTTCACGCCGTAGACGATAGTTGCGTCCACGTCCTTGCCGCCGGGGGCCGAGATAATGACCTTCTTCGCGCCAGCCTTCAGATGCGCCAAGGCCTTCTCCTTGGTCGTAAAAAAGCCCGTGCATTCATGCACGACATCAATCCCAAGATCCTTCCAGGGGAGCTGCGCCGGATCGCGGTTGGATACCACGCGAATCTTGTCGCCGTTGACGATCATGTAGTCGCCATCGACCGACACCGTGCCCTGAAAGCGGCCGTGGACGGTGTCGTACTGCGTGAGATGCGCGTTGGTCTCGGCATTCCCAAGATCATTGATCGCGACGATCTCGATCTCCTTGTTCCGTCCCGACTCATAAAGCGCCCGCAACACATTGCGTCCGATACGCCCATAGCCGTTGATCGCGACTCTGATTGCCATACCACCATCTCCCATAGAATGAAAATCGAAAAGGGCGCGGGCGCGCGCGGCCTTTGGCTCGCGGCCCCGCCCTGGAACTATTTCAGAAGCGACAAGACGGTCTCGGTCACATGGGCCGCTGTAAAGCCGAAATGTGCGAACAAGGCCTCGGCCGGCGCGGATTCGCCGAACCGGTCGATCCCGACCACGGCCCCATCGAGCCCCACGTACTTGCGCCAATAGCTCGTAACGCCAGCCTCGACCGCCACGCGCTTGGCGACGGCCTTGGGCAAAACGGATTCGCGGTAGGCCTCGTCCTGCGCATCGAACACCTCGGCGTTCGGCATGGACACCAGACGCACGCGCCGCCCCTTCTCGGTAAGCGCCTTATAGGCCTCCATGGCGATACCGACCTCGGAGCCCGTGGCAATGATCAAGGCCTCGGGCGCGCCGCCCTGCGCGTCGGCCAACACATAGCCCCCGCGCCGAATTTGCTTCAGGGTCCCCTCGGAACGTGGCTGGTGCGCCAACTTCTGCCGCGAAAACACGAGGCAGCTCGGGCCATCGGCCCGATACAGGGCCTCCTTCCAGGCCACTGCGGATTCAACCGCATCCGACGGGCGCCAGACCGACATGTTCGGAATCAGGCGTAAGGTGGCCAGTTGCTCCACCGGCTGATGCGTCGGGCCGTCCTCGCCCAGGCCGATGGAGTCATGCGTGTAGACAAAGACCACCCGCTGCTTCATGAGGGCGGCCATGCGTAAGGCATTGCGGGCGTACTCAGAGAACATCAGGAAGGTGGCGCCGTAGGGGACAAAACCCTTGTGCAATGCGATGCCGTTCATGATGGCCGACATGCCGAATTCGCGCACGCCGTAATAAATGTAGTTGCCGCCGGGATTCTCCGCCGATACCCCTCGGCACCCCGACCAAAGCGTGAGGTTCGAGCCCGCCAGATCGGCCGACCCACCCATGATCTCGGGCAATTTCGGCCCCAAGGCGTTCAGCGTGTTCTGCGAGGCATTGCGCGAAGCGATACTTGCGCCCTTGGCATTGGTCTCGGCTATGAAAGCGTCCGCCTGTGCAGCAAAGTCCGCGGGGAGTTCACCGCGCATACGCCGCGAGAATTCGGCCGCGAGTTCGGGATGCGCCTTGGCGTATTTCTCGAAGCGCTGTAGCCATTCAGCCTCGGCCTTCGCACCGCGGTCCTTGGCATCCCATCCGCGATAGACAGCTTCCGGAATTTCGAACGGCCCGTGGGTCCAACCCAGCCGCTCACGGGTCGCCGCGATCTCCTTTTCACCCAAGGCCGCCCCATGGCACTCTTCCTTACCCTCCTTGTTCGGCGACCCAAACCCGATCACGGTCTGGCAGCAAATGAGTGAGGGCTTGTCAGTGACCTTGCGCGCAGCCTCTATCGCCGCCTTCACAGCCGTGGCGTCATGGCCGTCGACCCGCGGAATCACATGCCACCCGTAGGCCTCGAAACGCTTCGGGGTGTCATCGGTGAACCAGCCATGGACCTCGCCATCGATCGAGATCCCATTGTCGTCATAGAATCCGATCAATTTTCCAAGACCGAGGTGCCCCGCGAGCGAGCAGGCCTCGTGGGAGATCCCCTCCATCAAGCAGCCGTCGCCCATGAAGACATAGGTATGGTGATCAACGATATCATGGCCGGGCTTGTTGAATTGGCCCGCAAGCGCCCGCTCGGCGATTGCCATCCCCACCGCATTGGCGAGGCCCTGGCCGAGGGGGCCCGTGGTCGTCTCGACGCCGGGCGCGTATCCATACTCGGGATGTCCCGGGGTCATGGACCCCATCTGACGGAAGCGCTTCAGCTCATCCATCGGCAGGGCGTAGCCCGTGAGATGCAACAGGCTGTAGAGCAACATGGAGCCATGGCCGTTCGACAAGACGAAGCGGTCACGATCAGCCCACGTCGGATTGGCGGGGTTGTGTCTCAGGTAATCATTCCAGAGCACCTCGGCGATATCTGCCATACCCATGGGCGCGCCCGGGTGGCCGGAATTGGCTTTTTGCACGGCATCCATACTGAGCGCGCGCACGGCATTCGCAAGTTCGCGGCGACGGGGGTCGAACCGACCCTCCGCACTCGAGCGGCTTTCGGGTTTCACAGACATGATCGATCCTCGAAAAGAACAGTGATCTTTACTGGTAATGGCCGGATGCGGCCTTCAACAGGTGGTAGGCGACCAGCAACTGCGTCAGCGCCAGCGGATGCGAGCGGAGTTTTTCGCCCGTTGTCCCGGTGATGTCGCCTATGCCATCGTGCCGGAGGTGGTGGTGTTCGCCCGGAATATGGCGCCACAACAGATCCTCCAGGCATTTAGCCTTCTTGTCCGAAATATTGCCGTCGATCTCGAGTCGGTCGACCGGCAGACCCATATCGCGGTCCAACTCCATGTGGATGCCGTTGCCGCCTTGCTCCAGAACATCCGACAGGTCCGGATGCGGCAAGGTCGGGCGCAAGACCAGGGAGGCATTCAGACGGCTGCCCGTCTCCTCCTTGTCGGTCTCGGGCGGCCAGAAACAGATGACCATGTCCGCCCATTTCCGCTGCGGCCGGATGAAGGCCTCGGAATCCGGCTCACGCAGCTTCATCTCCTTGGCGACGGCCTCGGCCGTGTGTCCGCGCTTTTGCGTGTCGCGTCGCATCTTCCAAAGGAAGCGTAGCTCTTCGGGTGGCGCGAGATAGAGTTTGACATCATACGCGTCTCGCATTGCCTTGGTCGAGAACCCGAGCAGGCCCTCGACAATAATGAAATCCTTGGCGTCGACGTAGGTCGGCGGGTCAAAATCCCCCGTGGAGTGGTTATAATGGGGCTTAAGGATCGGCTGGCCATTCTTGAGCAGATGCAAATGTTGCTCAATGATGTCCATGTAGTTGCAGTCCGGATGCAGGGCCGTGAGCCCCTTCTCGGCGCGCTGTGCGCGATTATACTTATGATAGTCGTCGGTGCAGATAATCGTGCACCTATCCTGCCCGATAACCTTCGCGATGCCGCTCGTAATTGTCGTCTTTCCGGCCGCCGAATCACCGACGATCCCCAACAGGATCGGTCTCTTTTGCATCTCACTGCTCCTCGATCAGGCTAGACGGCCCAG
>JAKAXK010000069.1 GCA_021827145.1 Pseudomonadota bacterium | reverse complement strand
ACCTAAGTACTTGATTTTATGGTGCCGGTGAGACGAATCGAACGCCCGACCTACTGATTACGAATCAGTTGCTCTACCGACTGAGCTACACCGGCGTGGTGGCCCGCTACTATAACCGTTGGCCCGCCGAAAATGAAGGCTTCAGGCCGCCGTCTCGGCTGCGGGGCGTAACCTTACGATCACCTCCACCCCCTCCACCTCCGTCCCCTGAGGTAAGGGCGGGAGGCCATCGACCGACATCGTATGCTCTTCGATATCGAAGAGCTCGCCGGTCTCGACGTTGTAGAAGTGGTGGTGGGGCGCCGTATTGGAGTCGTAGACCACCCGGGCCGGGTCGATCACGACCTCACGGATGAGACCCTTTTCGGCAAACACACCGAGCGTATTGTAGACCGTGGCCTTGGAGACATGCGACCCGTCGCGGTTTACCAGACGAAACACTTCCTCGGCCGCCATGTGTATGCGCCGATACAAGAGGAGCCGTGCAATATCGACGCGCTGCGCCGTGGGGTTGATCCCACGGTCCCGCAAAAGGTCGGCCAGCTCCTGACTCGTGTGGTCCTGAAAGGCTTTCACAAAATTATTTTAGCACAGGGGCGTCCTGCGCGCCTTCCAACGGCCGGTCGAGCCCGTAGGGGGCTGGATCCAGGGTTCCGTCGCGTTCAAGGACGAGATCAGCGGCCAGCCGCGCCGAGGCCGGCGCAAGCACGATACCGTTACGGAAGTGCCCGGTATTCACGATGAGCCCCCGGATCTCCGGGTGTTCCCCGATGAAGGGGACGCCTTGGGGGGATGAGGGGCGCAGGCCCGCCCACTGGTGGGTGACCGGGTAAGCGGCAAGCTCCGGACAGATGCCATACGCGGCGGCGATCAAGTCCTCACGCGCCGCCTCGGTCGTCTCCTTCACGAAGCCCGCACTCTCCATGGTGCTGCCGACGAGAACCGCCCCATCGCGCCGTGGCACGAGATAACGGGTCGCCTTCAGGATCATGGGCTTCAGAAAGCCCACCGGCGTCTGGATGACGATCATCTGACCCCGCATGGGGCGCACGGGCAAAGCCAGCCCGTAACGCTCCAGGAGGGCGCGCGTCCACGCCCCGGCGCACACCACGACCTGGGAAGCGGCGACCGTCTCGCCGTTGACCACAACGCCCGTGAGGCGTGCGTGCGTGCGTGTAATACCCGTGACCTCGGCCTCTTCATGGATCGCGACCTGGAGCTGCCGAAGCTCCGCCGCCAGGGCGCGCAGGAGGCGCGGGCTGCGCACATGGGCGACCGCGGGCATCCACAGGCCCGCGCCCTCGATGGCGCGATCGGGGCATACATCGGCGAGATGGCGGGACTCGAGCGGCACCGCGAAGCGCTCGGCCCAGTGCTGCGCCTCGGTCCTCTCGTCCTCGCCCAGGCGCATGAGGCCCGAAGGCGTCCATTCCGGGTCGATGCCCGTGGCGCGCGCCAGCGACTCGCAGAGGGCCGGATAGGCCTCCATGCTGGCCTTCGCCAGGTGCGTGACGGGATCCGGGTAACGCCACGGATGCAGGGGTGACAATATGCCACCCGCCGCCCACGAGGCCTCGCGCCCGAGATGCCTCTGATCGAACAGCCGGACTTCGCGACCCGCCAGGGCCAATTCACGGGCGGTCAAGAGGCCTATGACGCCGCCTCCCACGACCACAACAGGATGGGTTCGCACGGATCACTCTCACATGTCAGCCCCCCGCCAGAAATCCTCGGGGGGACGGGGCTTCGGACCTTAAGGTCCCCAATCTTAATCTTACGAACGACGCTCAGCGACCCGCTTCAGGGCCTTGGGCAGCGAGAAGACCACCGTCTCCACGGGCCCCTTCTCTTCCTCGACCAAGTACGCGCCCCACTCCCTGAGCCGGCAAATGACCGCCTGCACGGCATGTTCGGGGGTTGAGGCACCGGCCGTGATGCCCACTGCGGCGTTTTGCGTAAACCACGCGCGCTCGAGTCTCTCGGCCCCCTCCACGAGATAGGCCGGGACGCCCATGCCGGCGGCGAGTTCGCGCAGCCGGTTGGCGTTGGAGCTGTGCGCGGAACCCACCACCACCACGACATCGCAGTGGCCCGCCAACGTACGCACGGCATCCTGACGATTCTGGGTCGCGTAACATATATCGTCGGTGCGTGGGCCGCGGGCCTGCGGGAAGCGTGCGCGCAGCGCCTCTATGAGGCGCGCGGTATCCTCGACAGATAAAGTGGTCTGGGTAACATAGGCGACACGCGCCGGATCCTGCACTGGCACAGTGTTAAGATCATCCTCGGTCTCGATCAAGTAGACGCCATCACTAACCTGCCCCAAGGTCCCTTCGACCTCCGGATGTCCGGTGTGCCCAATCAGAAGACATTGGTAACCGGCCTGCCGCCAGAGGACCACCTCCTTGTGAACCTTGGAGACCAGGGGGCAGGTGGCATCGAAAACGGTGAGGGCGCGCTCGCGCGCCTCCTCGGTCACGGCACGCGCCACGCCGTGGGCACTGAACACCACGGGTGCGCGTGCGGGCACATCCGCCAAATCTTCGACGAACACAGCACCTTGCGCGCGCAGATTCTCGACGACAGTCTTGTTGTGGACCACCTCGTGCCGGACATAGACCGGCGCCCCAAACTCCTCCAACGCGCGCTCGACCGTCGCTATGGCCCGTTCCACACCCGCGCAGAAGCCCCGTGGGTTTGCGACATAAATCCTCATACTCGCCCCTCGGACGCTCAATCGCCCCCGACTGCTACGACATCGACATCGAATACCAGATCGTGGCCGGCCAGCGGATGACTGAAGTCAACCTCGACACCGGTCTCCGCCACCGCCACCACCTGACCCATGACCTCCTGGCCATCAGGCAGTGTAAAGCTAAACGCCATGCCCGGGATAAGATCAACGTCCGCCGGAAAATCCCCACGCGGCAGGATCTCGCGGGCGTTGCCCTCTTTCTCTCCATAAGCGTCCGCGGCCGCTACCAAGAAGCGCCCGCGCTCACCCGCGCCAAGCCCCAGCAGGCAGCGCTCGAGGCCCTCCGGCAGATCGCCGTGCCCGATGACCACTTCCCACGGCGCCTCATCTGGATCCGTGCCCTCGACACGGGTTCCGTCGGCCAGCGCCAACTGAAATCGCAGCGTCACGCGTGATCCTGGGACGATCCGTGACATAGGCCTCTAACCCTTGCCCGCCGTATTGCGCCACCCACGCCATGCGTCGACACCGAGCAGCAGGGCACCGATCGTGATTGCGCTATCGGCTAGGTTGAAGGTGTACCAGTGCCAGGCGCCGATATGGAAATCGATGAAATCCACGACCTCACCCAGACGCACGCGATCGGTCAGATTACCGAGCGCACCCCCCAGGATCAGCATCAGCGCCATCGCAGTCAGCCGGTCGCGACGACCATCACGGATCAGGAAGGCGATGATGGCGCCCACTATCGCCACGGCCACGGCGATGAAAAAGGCATTTTGCCAGCCATCGGCGTTACTCAGAAAACCGAACGCGGCCCCGTGGTTGTAGACCAGCGCCAGATTCAGAAAGCCGGTGAGATGCACGGGGGCCTGCGCCAGCGCGTGTACCGCCCAGACCTTGCTCCATTGATCGAGCGCGAACACGGCCGCTGCAATCAGTAGATAGCCGAACACCTACGCGTACCTCCGGGGTTGGCCGACACCGGTCAGGGTATTGTGACAGCGCCCACAGAGCTCGGGGTGATCGGCCAGGCTCCCGACCTCCGGCCTATGATGCCAACAGCGCGCGCACTTGGCGTGCGTCGCAGGCTGAACGACGACGAAGAGATCGTCCCGTTCAGTCGCAACCGCCCCCGGCGGACGCGTATCGAGCGCGTGCAGCCGCGCCTCCGAGGTGATAAAGACATAACGCAGTTCATCGGCAAACACGGCGAGCCGCGCGTGCAGCTCGGGCCCGACATAGAGATCGAGCGCGGCGTCGAGCGAGGAGCCCACGGCACCACTCACCCGCAGCCGCTCGAGCTCCGGCCCCACGGCCTGACGCAGATCGAGCAGTAGGGACCAGAAGGCCAGATCCTCGGCGGCCGTGGTCGGGACCTCGAAGTCGTGCCAGGTGCTCAAGAAAACACTTTCGGTGCGCGTGCCCGGCATATACTGCCAGACCTCTTCGGCCGTGAAACTCAAGACCGGCGCCATGTGGCGGACAAAGACCTCGAGCATGCGCCAGAGCACGGTCTGCGCCGAGCGGCGTTCGCGACTCCCCGCGGGCGAAGTGTAGAGCCTGTCCTTTAGTACATCGAGATAGAAGGCGCCGAGATCGACGACACAGAAATGGTGCAGCCTCTGGTAAACGATATGGAACTGGAAGTCTTCGTAGGCCTCGCGCACCGAACGGTCGAATTCCGCGGCCCGCGCCAGCGCCGCCCGATCGAGCACCAGCAGTTCATCGAGACCCACGGCATCGGTATCGGGATTGAAGCCGGCGAGATTGGCGAGCAGATAGCGCGCGGTGTTCCTGAGCCTGCGATAGGCCTCGGTGATGCGCTTGAGGATCTCGGGCGAAAGCGACATTTCGGCACGGGTGTCGGTCGCGGCAATCCAAAGCCGCAGGACATCGGCGCCCAGGGACCGGGTGATCTCCTGGGGCTCTATGCCGTTGCCCTTGGACTTCGCCATCTTCTGGCCTTGGGCGTCGACCGTAAAGCCGTGGGTGAGGACCACCTTGTAGGGGCCCCGGCCGGAGTCGGCGACCGAGGTCAGAAGCGACGACTGGAACCATCCGCGATGCTGGTCAGAGCCTTCGAGGTAGAGATCCGCCGGGTGGCCGAGTTCGGGGCGTACCGCCAGCACACAGGCGTGCGTCGAGCCCGAGTCGAACCAAACGTCGAGCACGTCGCGCAAGGCCTCGTAGTCTTGGGCCTCGGGCCCCAACCAATCCGCGACCGATCGCTCGAACCAGCCATCCACGCCCTCGACTTCGATGACGCGCGCCACCTCCTCCATAAGGGCATCGGTGCGTGGGTGCAGTTCGCCCGTCGTCTTGTGCAGAAAGAACGGGATGGGCACGCCCCAGACACGCTGGCGCGAGATGCACCAGTCGGGCCGTCCGGCCACCATCTGCGCGATTCGCTGCTCGCCCCAGGAGGGCAGCCAACGTACTTGCGCTATCGCCGCCAAGGCGTCGGACCGCAGACCCGCCGCGTCGAGCGATATGAACCACTGGGCGGTGGCCCGGAAGATGATCGGGGTCTTGTGGCGCCAGCAGTGTGGGTAGCTGTGGCTGATGGTCTCCTTGGCCCACAGCGCCGCGCGCTCGCGCAGCACATCGACCACGCGCCGCGCGCCCTCGCTGACCGACAGGCCCTCCACGAAGGGCGTGCCCGGCAGGAAACGCCCGTCGCCGCCGACCGGCCCTTCGATCGGCAGGCTCTCGCCACTTACGCGCGCATAGGCGCGGGCCGCTTGGTAATCCTCCTCGCCATGCGCCGGTGCTATATGCACAAGCCCGGTGCCGGCCTCGGTGGTGACGTGCGCGCCCGCGATCACAGGCACCACGCGCTCCAGGAAGGGGTGGGAAAGCTTGAGACCCGCAAGCGCCGCGCCGCGCACCGTGACATCGGTGGCGGCATCCTGAAGTCCGTAACGCGCCGCGACCGTCGCCGCCAGATCATCGGCCACCAGCCAATGGCCGCCATCTCTGCGCATCAGCCGATACACGATGTCGTCGTGCACGGCGACCGCGCGGTTCGCGGGCAGCGTCCAAGGCGTGGTCGTCCAGATCGGCAGCGACACAGCGCCCGGACGCGCCGCCACCCCCAGGCGACGCCAGAAATCCGCGCCATCGATCACGGCAAATGGCACGTCGACGGCCAGTGAGCGGTGATCGGCATAATCAACCTCGGCCTCGGCCAGGGCCGACCGGCAGTCGATACACCAATGCACGGGCTTTTCGCTCCGATAGACATGCCCGCGTGCCCGGATGCGAGCCAGTTCGCGCACGATGCCCGCCTCGATGGCATAATCCATAGTGAGATAGGGATGGGCAAAATCCCCGAGCACGCCCAACCGTATGAAATCGTCCCTTTGCGCCGCGACCTGGCGCGCCGCATAGTCGCGGCAGGCCTTACGAAAGGCGCGTGCATCGACATCGCGACCGCAGCGCCCGACCGTCTTCTCCACGGCCAGTTCGATCGGCAGCCCATGGCAATCCCAACCCGGGACGTAGGGGGCATCGAAACCGGCCAAGCCCTTGGCCTTGACGATGATGTCCTTCAGGACCTTATTCACCGCATGCCCGAGATGGATGCTGCCGTTCGCATACGGGGGGCCGTCGTGCAGGATGTAGCGCGGGTGACCGGCATGGAAGGCGCGCAGCCGCTCATAGAGACCAAGCCGCTCCCAGGCCTTCACCTGTTCAGGCTCGCGCGCAGGCAGTCCGCCGCGCATCGGAAAGTCCGTATGCGGCAGATTGAGCGTGTTCTTGTAGTCCGCCGTCATGATCCCTGTATTCCCCGTTTGGCAAAAAAGCTGTGCGCTGATATCCGGTCCTGATCGATCTGCGCCGCGAGCGCGGCCAGTGACGGGAACTTGCGCTCTTCGCGCAGCCGCTCGAGGAAGCGCACGTCCAGGCGCCGTCCATAGAGATCGCCCACGAAATCAAGCAGATGGACCTCGAGCAATACCCGTCCCCCGCCCACCGTCGGCCGGCGCCCGGCGTTGGCGACACCCGCGTATTCCCGCCCATCATCGGTGCGGGCCACGACTGCGAACACCCCACTCACAGGCGAGGGCTCGGGCATGAGGATATTGGCGGTGGGGAAACCGAGCAGTCGTCCCCGCGCGTCGCCGGCCACCACCCGCCCCTGCCATCCATAGGGTTCCCCAATCAGCCGCTCGGCCTCGCGCATGTCACCGCGCGCAAGCGCCTCCCGCACGCGCGTGCTGCTCACCCTCTGCCCGGTTTCGGTAAAGGTGGCCGTCGACTCGACGAAGAAGCCGTGACGCCGACCCGCATCCGTCAGAAGCGCGAAATCTCCCGCGCGACCGGTCCCGAAGCGAAAATCATCGCCGATGACAAGCCCGCGCGCGCCCAGGGCCCCCACCACGACATTGTCCACGAAATCGATCGCCGAGAGGTCCGCAAGCAGCTCATCGAAACGCAGCACCATCACCAGATCGACGCCTGCATCCCGAAACGCCCGCAGCTTCGCCGCCAGGCGCATGAGTCGCGGACGCACCGCAGTGCGCGCGAAATACTCCTGCGGCTGCGGCTCGAACAACATGAGGAGCGAGGGCGCGCCACACGCCCGGGCGCGTGCTTTCAGGAGCTCGACCAGCTGCCGGTGACCCTGATGGAAACCGTCGAAATTCCCAATGGTGACGACCGCCCCGCGATGACGGGGATGGACGTTGTATAGCCCCCGAATACACTCCATGCCGACGCTAACCGAAAGCGAAAAAGCTTAACGTATGGCGACGAAGGGGTCCAGACAGACCATGCTCTAGCGGCCCGCTAGCGGCCCCGCGCGAGCGCATCGCCTGCCCGCAGACGGAGGTCACGCCCACTCGCCGAGGCGGCGGCTCAACAAGCCCAATCTGGGTCCAACTCCTCGATCACCTCGTGCAAGGGGCGGCGCGTGGCGTAATCCTCGCGATAGCTGTGGTAATAGGCGAGACGCAATTCCGGGAAACGCCAGCAGAGATAACCGTCGCCGGTATCGAAATCCACGAGCCACAGCCCCTTCACGACCGCCCCTAGGCGGGTCATCTTGCCCACCCAGCGCTTCACGACGCACGCGTAATCCTCCTCCACTTCATAGAGCGCACCACTCCCCGGAGGGAGCGTCGACAACAAGCGGCGCAGAGGCTCGAGCTCCCGGTAGGTGCCGTAGGTGATACGCCGCACCAAAGGAAAAAGCTCCTCGGCCTCCGCAAGCGTAAAGACGCGCGAATCCTCGGGTGACCCAATCTGCCAAATCGCCGCTGTCATACGTCGTCCGCACCTATCGACTGCAACCGTAACGCTTTGGGACGAACCCCCAAAAGCCACATCACTGTAGCATAAACGGCCAATCCCGCCGCAACCGACACACCCAACATCGCCGCCCGCATGGCGCCCGAGGCCGCCTCATAGACTTGCGGGCTACGATTGGCAAGACCCAACACAAGCCCCATGACGGCGCTCGCCCCACCGACCTGAACCCACAGCCGCGCCCAGCCGGGTGCGGGGCGATAGATATCAGCGCGGCGCAAGCCACGATAGAGGAACCAGGCATTCAAGAGGCCCGACAAAGACGTCGCGAGCGCAAGCCCGGCGTGCTTCAAGGGCCAGATCAGGATCAGATTGAAACCCATGTTGGCGACCAGCGCGATGCTGCCGATCTTGACCGGCGTGCGGGTATCCTGTCTGGCGTAATATCCCGGCGCCAGGACCTTGATGAGAACGAAGGCCGGCAATCCGATGGCGAAGGCCACGAGCGCGCGGTCCGTCATGGCCGCGTCGAAGGCATTGAACGCGCCGTAGCGATACAAGGTCAAGATCATCGGCGTGCCAAGCACAACGAGGGCCACCGCCGCCGGCACCGCGATCACGACCACCCAGCGCAAGGCCCAGTCCAGGGTATGCCCGAAGTCCTCCCCCGAGGCCTGGGCGTGCTTGGCGGAGAGATGCGGAAGGATCACCGTGCCCAGAGCCACGCCAAATATCCCCAAGGGGAACTCGAGCAGACGATTGGCGTAGTAGAGCCAGGAGACACTGCCGGTCACGAGAAACGAGGCGAGCATGGTGTCGACGACGAGATTGATCTGGGCGATGGAGGAACCGAAGATGCCCGGCACCATGAGCGCAAAGACGCGACGCACGCCCGGATGCAGGAACGAAAAGCGAAATCGCGGCAGGAAGCCCGCGCGGCGCAGGAAGGGGATCTGAAAAAGAAGCTGCAAGACACCGCCCATGAAGACCCCCCAAGCGACCGTGACCGCGGGGCTTGGTGTACCGGGCGCGATGACGCCGGCGGCGACGATCAGGCTCAGGTTCAGGATCACGGGGGTGAAGGCGGCGGCCGCGAAGCGCCCCCGGGTATTCAAAATGCCGGCGGCCATGGCCACGAGCGAGATAAAAAAGAGGTAGGGGAAGGTGATGCGCAGCAGCCGCACCGCCAAATGGTATTTGGCAGGCTCGGCCAGGAAGCCCGGGGCCAGCACCCAGATGATGATGGGTGCCGCCAGCACCCCGATCGCCGTCACCCCCATGAGCACCAAGGCGAAACTTCCGGCCATGTGATTGATAAAGTCGCGTGCCTCGGTGTCCCGTGCCTCGCCGTCCTGGGTGAGATGGGCGGCGAATACCGGCACGAAGGCCTGCGAGAACGCCCCCTCGCCGAACACCCGGCGCAAAAAACTCGGTATGCGGAAGGCCACGAAGAAGGCATCGGCCAAGGCCGTGGTCCCGAGGAGGCGTGCCAGCAGAATATCGCGCACGAAGCCCGTGACGCGCGATACGAGCGTCATGCCTCCCGTGGCGAAAAGCGAACGAACGAGGCGGTTGGCCACCCGTTTTCCCCTCCAAGAAATCCGCGACGCGCGAGCGCAAAGCCCGCGAGTATAACGCCCTGCGCCGCTCCCACAAGCCGTACAACCCGGGATACCGACGGCCCCAGGACACCATCGCACGCGGCGCGGAACGCGAAAACGCGTCTCGCCTCCCCTATCTCCGCGGCGGCCGCATTGACAAGCCCCTGGTGGCGCGGCATAGTGTGCCGCTTTTCAGACCCCTCTTCCCAGGAGCAGGCTTTTGGCGAACACAGTTCAGGCAAAGAAACGGGCACGACAGGCCGAGATCCACAGGCAGCGTAACGTCGCGTTCCGCTCGCAGATGCGCACTGCCATCAAGAAGGTCCTGAAGGCGGCGCAGGATAAGGATACCGCGGGTGGCCAGGTCGCGTTTCGCGAGGCAAGCTCGGTGATCGATCGCGGCATCTCGCGCGGCCTCGTGCATCGCAATACCGCCGCTCGCTACAAGAGCCGCCTTAACGCCCGCCTACACCGCGCCAGCGTCGGCTAAGAAAGGCGACCCGGCCCGGTTCGCGGGCCGGTTCAGACGATCACGAGGTTATCGCGATGGATGACCTCGGGCTCGCCCTGGTAGCCCAACACCTGCTCGATCTCCTCGCTCGGTCGTCCCATGATGAGGCGCAGTTCCGCCGCCGCGTAATTGACCAGCCCGCGCGCCACCTCACGACCATCCGGCCCCACGCACGCCACCATCTCGCCGCGCGCAAAGACCCCCTCGACACCCCGTACCCCGACCGGCAGCAGGCTCTTGCCACCATCACGCACGACGCGCGCCGCCCCCTCATCCACTATTAAACGCCCGCACACCGACAGGCGCGCCGCCAGCCAGCGCTTGCGCGCCGCCAGCCGCGTGGTGGCCGGATACAGATAGGTCCCGATGGGCTCACCCTCCAGCACCCTGGAGAGCACATTAGGCTCACGTCCGGCCACGATCACCGTCGCCGCCCCCGAGCGCGCCGCCTTCTGCGCGGCGGTGAGCTTGGTGCGCATGCCGCCGCGGCCCAGCTCTCCGGGATTGCCGGCCATGGCCAGATAGGCCGGATCGCCGGCCGGGGCCACGGACACCAGGCGCGCGGCGGGATTGACCCGCGGATCCTCCTCGTAGAGACCCGATTGGTCGGTGAGGATGATGAGCACATCCGCCTCGATCAGATTGGCCACCAGCGCCGCCAGCGTGTCGTTGTCGCCGAAACGGATCTCTTCGGTCGCGACCGTGTCGTTTTCGTTGATGATCGGCACCACGCCCAGAGACAACAACGCGCGCAAGGCGCTGCGGGCATTCAGATAGCGCTTGCGGTCAGCCAGGTCATCATGGGTCAGCAGGACCTGGGCCGCGTGCTGGCCGTGGCGTGAAAACGCCGTCTCGTAGGCCTCGATAAGCCCCATCTGACCGAGCGCCGCCAGGGCCTGCAGCTCGTGAAGTGCGCGCGGGCGCTTCTTGACTCCTAGGCGCTGCATACCGCAGGCCACCGCCCCCGATGACACCAGCACCACGTCACGCCCTTGAGCGCGTAGCCGGGCCAACTGGGCCACCCAGCCCTCGAGGGCCACCCGATCGAGTCCCGCGCCGTGGTTTGCGAGCAAACTGCTGCCGACCTTCACCACCACCCGCCGGGCAGGCTTCAGGTCGCTACGCATCTTCGGATTCCACCGCCGCCGCGGCCTCATCGTCCGCGGGCCCCAGGGCCTCGATACGCTGCATGAGGCGACCCATGAGCGCGGAACACCCGAGTCCCTTGATGGCCGATACCGCGGCGTATGGACCCTCCCAACCAAGCGCCGAGCGCAAGTCCTCGACGCGCGCGTCGCGCTCAGCCGCCGGCCACAAATCGACCTTATTGAAGATGAGCCAGCGCTCCTTGTCCCCGAGATCGTCACGGAAGAGCCGCAACTCCTCCTCGATGACACGCACGTCCGCGGCCACATCGGCGTCGGGATCGAGAGGCACCACATCGATGAGATGCAAAAGGAGTCGCGTGCGTGACAGATGCCGCAAAAACTGCGTGCCGAGCCCCGCGCCCTCGTGGGCCCCTGCGATGAGTCCCGGGATATCCGCGATCACGAAGCTCCGCTGGCGTTCAACGGTCACGACGCCGAGCTCGGGGTGCAGGGTGGTGAACGGGTAATCGGCGACCTTGGGCCGCGCCTCGGAGACGGCGCGCAGAAAGGTCGACTTGCCGGCGTTCGGCAGACCCACAAGGCCTACGTCGGCCAGCACTTGGAGTTCCAGAAACAGTTCGCGCGCCTGCCCCGGGGCACCGGGGATGGTTCGGCGCGGGGCGCGATTGGTGCTGCTTTTGAAGCGCGTGTTACCGACCCCGCCGCGACCGCCTTTGGCGACGCAGAGTCGCGTGCCGTCGCGGGTTAGATCACCAAGGAGCTCGCCGGTCTCGGTATCGCGCACGAGCGTGCCGACGGGGACTGCGACCACGAGATCGGCGCCGTTGCGGCCCGAACGCTGCCGCCCGGCCCCGCCCTCGCCGTTGCGGGCACGAAACTGCCGGGTGTAACGGAAATCCGCCAAGGTATTGAGGCCGCTACGGGCCTCGAAAAAGATGCTGCCGCCGGCCCCCCCATCCCCACCATCGGGTCCTCCGCGCGGCACGAACTTCTCGCGACGGAAGCTCAAGGCCCCGTTGCCCCCATCGCCCGCATGGACGTGGATGGTGGCCTCATCGACGAACTTCATGTATCCCTCCCCGAAGACGCCGGGGCCGCGGCGGTGAAGTCCTTAAGAAGCCGAGTCGACGCTGACCGTCTTGCGACGCTGCGGCCCCTTGACCTCGAACACCACATGCCCCTCGGCACAGGCGAACAAGGTGTCGTCCTTGCCGATACGGACGTTGCGGCCAGGATAGAAGCGCGTACCGCGCTGACGAACGATGATATTGCCGGGGTTGACCTTCTCGCCCCCGAAGCACTTGATACCCAGGCGCTTCGATTCGGAGTCGCGACCGTTGCGGGAACTACCGCCTGCCTTTTTATGTGCCATGACCGCTCCTTACGCCTGCGCCGACTGTTCGCTCTTGCCCGCTATGGCCAAGATCTTCAGTTCCGTAT
>JAKAXK010000068.1 GCA_021827145.1 Pseudomonadota bacterium | reverse complement strand
CCTGCCCGATAACCTTCGCGATGCCGCTCGTAATTGTCGTCTTTCCGGCCGCCGAATCACCGACGATCCCCAACAGGATCGGTCTCTTTTGCATCTCACTGCTCCTCGATCAGGCTAGACGGCCCAGACAGATCCTGCCCTACCGCCCGCCCCACCCATGATGAAACATGCCTTTAATCGCGCCCAAACTTTCGGTCTACTGGCAACAAAAATCCCCTTGGCAGTAGTTCAATCTCCTACCAAAGGGACGCGACCTACCGTCACCCAGGGTCGGGCGCAACGAACCCAACCGCAGTCAATAGCCGCGTATTTTCCCTCACCTGCCCCTGTTCGGCAATAGCCGCGCATAAGCGGCCTCAGGCGTTATGGCTAATCCAGGCCCGCCAGGCCTCATACAGGTCGGCGGACCGCGCCGCCACGGCAGAGGCGGGCTTGAGCGCGTCATAGGACAGATGATGACCCTCAAGGGTCATCGCCGTGCCGCCCACCTCCCTCAGAATCAGGCTGCCGGCCGCGTAATCCCACAGCTTCTGGCCCCCATGCAGATAGAGATGGGCACGCCCGGCTGCCAGCCAGCACCAGTCAAGCGCGCACGATCCGCAGTTGCGCTGCGACCCGTAAGGGGGATCCACGCCGAGGCGTCCCGCGAGCCGGGGCTGCAATCGCTTGAAGTCCACAAACGCCACGCAGCGGCGCAGGGCGGGAGGGCGACCGAGTTCGGGCAGGCGCCGTGCGTTCAGCCAGGCGCCCTGGCCGCGCAGCGCCTTGAAACACTCCGTGCGTATCGGATCATAGACGAGGCCGAGAACCGCCTCCCCGTCTTGCAAGAGGGCCAGGGACACGGCGAAGAAGGGTAGGCCATTGACGAAATTGGTTGTCCCATCGAGCGGATCGAGGCACCAGACGCCATGTGGCGACTGGAGCGAGGCATACTGCTCGGCCTCCGACATCTCCTCACCCACCATACCGAATTGCGGCCAGCGTATCCGGAGTTCCTCGGCGAGCCACGCCTGGACCGCGGTATCCGCCGCAGTCACGAGGCTCCCGTCTTCCTTAAGCCGCGACCCGCTCGCGCCAAAACGCGGCATGATCTCTTGATGGGCGACACTCCGCACGAGGCCCTCCAGGACCTCGAGTCCGGCATGACTGCAAGGATCGAGGCCCTGATCGCCCATCAAGCCGTCACGCCTCCTTCCATTTGATCGAGCAGCCGATACTCGGGATCTGGTCACGCGGTCCTGCGCCGGTCCGCGCCACCTGGACCATGGCTTCAAAGAGATCACGTCTGGCGTCCGGGGCGGGCTCCTTGCGGCTCGCATCGAGGCGGCCGCGATACTGAAGGGTCAGGTCAGCCCCATAACCGAAGAAATCGGGCGTGCATACCGCCCCGAAACGACGCGCGACCTCCTGCGTCTCGTCATACAGGTAAGGGAACGGGAAACGATATTCCTGCGCGATGCGCTGCATATGGGCGAACGAATCCTCCGGATAATCCTTGGGATCGTTGGACATAATGGCGCAGCTGCCGATCCCCTCAGCGCGCAAGGCCGCCACATCGCGGATGAGGCGGTCGCGAATAGCTTGCACGTAGGGGCAATGATTACAGATGAACATGACAAGCAAGCCTCGCTCGCCGCGCACGTCGGCCCGCGTCAGGACCCGACCGTCAGTGGCGGGAAGCGCGAAATCGGGGGCGGGCCGTCCGAAATCGCAAACTGGAGTTTCTGTGCTGACCATACCGCCTCATGCATCTGGCACACCGTGGGGTCTGCATTATGGCACACCTTGATCGACCGCTGTCTATACTTGAGACGAGACATAAGTCGCAGGGCAAGGCTCGAGGAGGCGCGCATGGTGGGGTGGACCCGTATTGCACTTCCATTGGCGCTAGCGGTATTGACCCTAGCCCCAAACCTTCACGCCACAGCACTCTCGCTAGCCGTACAGCCCGTTTTGAGCCAGCGGGCAACGCATAAGGCCTTCGCGCCGCTTGCACACTACCTGGGGCGACTGCTTGGGGATCCTTGCCACATCGCCACGAGCCCCAACTTCATCGTCTATTGGCAGGACATGAGCCGTCGGCCGGGCCCCACCTTCGTACTGGACGCAGCGCACTTCACTGACTACCGGCTGCAGCACCTAGGCTACCATGTGCTCGTCAAGGAGCCGGGCACCGTCTCTTATTCCCTGGTGGTGCGTGGCTCGGAGATGGTGCTTGGGCCCTCCGCGCTTGTGGGCCTGCCTGTGGCCTCGCTTGGCATACCGAGTATGGGTGCGGCGCTCCTGAATCGCATGTTTCCGCACCCCAGCCGGCGCCCCATCGTCGTAGCCGCGCGCGATGCCGCGGTCGAGTTTCATCTGCTCGCCACACGCAAAGTCGATGCGGCCATGATCCCGACCCCGCTGGTCGCGCGGGCCATGGCGCAAGGAGCGGACGTCTCGGTGGTCACCACGACACCCCCCATTCCCAACGTGGCCCTATCCGTGGGCCCCGGCTGGTCGGCAAACCAGCGCGCGCGGATGAGGCAAGCCCTCGTCCACGCCCCCGCGTCACTCTTCAAGGCCATCGGTCTACAGCGCTTCGTGGTGGCGCAACCCTCCGAATACCGCGGCCAGGATCATACCCTGAAGAGCTATTGGGGCTACTGAGGGATGCCGCCCCCGCGCACGGCCGCCGCGCGGTCTGGTTTGGTGCCAAGCGGCGCTCACGCTATGATACAAAGACCGCACCGGCCATGCGGCCGGCAATGCCCGCCATGCGGCCGGCAATGCCCGCCATGCGGCTGCGGCGGGGCGGCAAGGGAAACAGGGGAGCCCAACCCCGTGCCCGGCTTGTGTGCCCACCTCAGGACCGATTGTCGCCATGCCCAATAGCCCTTTAGTCGAACGTGACCTGAAAGTTCTCTGGCATCCATGCACGCAGATGTACGACCATCTGACCCTCCCCTTGATCCCCATTCGTCGTGCCCATGGCGTGTGGCTCGAGGACTTCGAGGGACGGCGTTATTTGGACGCGATCAGTTCGTGGTGGGTGAACTTGTTCGGTCATGCGCACCCGGCCATCAACGAGGCCATCCGGCAGCAACTGAGCGAGCTTGAGCATGTCCTGCTCGCTGGCTTTACGCATGCGCCCGCCATAGCGCTCTCCGAAAAGCTGATCGCGCTCGCGCCCCCAGGCCTGAGCCGATGCTTCTTTGGGGACAACGGTTCGTCGGCCGTCGAGATCGCCCTCAAGATGAGCCTCCATTACTGGCGCAACATCGGACAAGCCCAGCGGACCGAGTTCGTGACCATCGCGCACTCCTACCACGGGGAAACGGTCGGGGCCCTGTCGGTGAGCGACGTCGGGCTCTACAAAGCGCCCTACGAGCCACTGCTCTTCAAGACCCATGTCGCCCCGTCACCGGACGGCCGACAAAACGAGACCGGCATGGACAGCGCCCGGCGCGCCCTGGCGGGCATGAAAGAGATCCTCGTACGTCATAGCCAGACCCTGTGCGCCGTGATCGTGGAGCCCCTCGTGCAATGCGCGGGCGGGATGCGCATGCACGACCCCGCATACATCAAGGGCCTGCGGGCGCTGTGCGACGAGTTCGGCATACATCTCATTGCCGACGAGATCGCGGTCGGTTTCGGGCGCACGGGGACCCTGTTCGCCTGCGAACAGGCAGGCATCCGCCCGGACTTTCTCCTGCTGGGAAAGGGGCTCACCGGAGGCTACTTACCTCTCTCGGTGTGCCTGACGACGGATACGGTCTACGAGGCGTTTTTCGCCGACTACGGCGCGGGCAAGGCCTTCTTGCATTCGCACAGTTATACGGGCAACGCCTTGGCGTGCGCGGCCGCCCTCGCCACTCTCGATATCTTTGCGCAAGGCGACTGGATGGCCTCGAACCGGACGCTGGCCGCCGTCATCAGCGAGACCCTGAGCACCTTACGCGACCACCCGCATGTCGCCTCGATCCGACAGACCGGCATGATCGCGGCCCTCGACCTCGTGGCGGACAAGACGACTGGCCAGGCCTACCCCCCAAGCGAGCGCCGGGGGCTTGCCGTTTACCGCTACGGCTTGGAGCACGAGGCCCTGTTACGGCCACTCGGCGACACCCTCTACCTTATGCCGCCCTATGTGATACAGGAAAACGAAATACGCACGGTCGTGGCGGTATTGACGGCGGCGATAGATCAAGCCACGGCGGCGGCGGCGTCGTAAAAGAGCTCTTTCAGACTCCCAATATCGGGAATGCCGGCGCGTTTTCCGTCGATATCGAGCGACACCGCAATATGGGGATGCACCGCGTCTTCGTCAGTCAGCAGGACCGCCGGGGTCTCGATGGTCCGCGACTGCGGCTCGGCGTTCGTCAGGATCGCAAAGAACTCGGTCGGCGAACGGCCGGGCAAGGGATAAAACACCACCGCGCGCGATTTTGGTCCCACGGTCGCAGGCGGCCCCCAGAAACGCCCCAGATCACAGACCGCAAGCGGCCGCGAGCGCCACGTCATGGCGCCAAGGACCCACGACGGACTCAAAGGCACCGGTGTCAGCGCGGCGACCACCGCGATCTCGGCTACGAGCGCGCTCGGGACCAAGAGATAGCGATCAGAGACCGGCAACAACAAGGCGTGAATACGATCATTCGCCAAGGCCATTATCACCTCCTAACGAGCGCAGATAGGCAGCGAGGCCCGCAGGGGCCATGACCAGGATGGGCGCGCGTCCGTCCACGGCCGCCGCCGGGAACAGGTGTCGGCCGGGAACGGGCGCAGGTCCGAGAGGCGTAAAAGGTTCTATGCGCAGGCTACCGACCGGCATGAGCTTGAGCTCGTCGACCAAGAGCCCGACGGGCTGCGAGGCCCCGATACCCAGGAACACGACCCGCGTCCAGGGACTCTCCGGAAGCGGTAACCAATCCGAGTCCAGGGCATAGGCGAGCCACGCCTCTCCTTGCACCGTGCGCAGGGCTGCGGCCCGGCCCCTGCGTTCAAGCTGCATATTTTCGCGCGGCTCGACCGAAACATCCAAGCCGTTGGGCATGAGGAAGGTCTGTCCCGCGAAACGCAGTTCCAGGTAATGCTGCAAATCCGTCATACATGGCCTCGTCGCAATAAGACCTCGATCTCCTTGCGCAAATCTTCCTCTTGGTACGGCTTTCCGAGATAGACATCGACCCCGAGCGACATCGCCCGATCGCGATGCTTATGGCCCGACCGCGACGTGATCATAATGATAGGGATGTGGCGCAGTCGCACGTCATCGCGTATACGCGCGGTCAGCTCGTAACCGTCCATGCGCGGCATCTCGATATCCACGAGCATCACGTCTGGAACCCGTTCGCGAAGTTGCTCCAAAGCTTCCACCCCATCCTTGGCGGTGGCCGCGTCAAATCCTTGTTTTTGCAGGAAGCGACTTGTCACCTTGCGTACGGTCAAGGAATCGTCAACCACCAGCACATAGGGCCGCGCCGCCACGGGCGCCTCGACCACGGCGGCGGGCGCGACACGCAAACCCTCGTCCTCGGTCCACAACGCCGGGATGTCGAGGATCAGCAGGACGCGTCCATCACCCAGGATCGTGGCCCCGAAGAGCCCCCGTATTTCGGTCAATTGGGGCCCCAGGGGCTTGACCACCACTTCGCGGGTACCCGAAAGGGTGTCGACGGCGACCGCCACCTCGCGGGCATCCAGGCGCATGAGTAGAACCGGGAGCTTGCGCGGCAAGGCGACCCCGCGGGGGGTACCGAGACGCGCGCCAAGATCCATGAACGGATAATCCTTCCCGCCATAGCGCAGAGTCGGACGGCTGGCCCGCAAGGCCTCCGCCACCGCCCCGGCCGGCGCCTCAACGATATTGACGATGGCGGCAAGCGGGACCGCGAACATCTGGTCGCCGCACCCGACCACAAGCGCCTGAGCAATCGACAAAGTGAGCGGCAATCGAATCACGAAAGATGTCCCGTGACCGACGCGGGTATCGACACTAATGGAGCCACCCAGCTTCTTCACTTCGCTGTGCACGACATCCATGCCCACGCCACGGCCCGACAGGTGCGTTATCTTCGTGGCGGTCGAGAAGCCCGGGAGCAGAATGAACTGCATGACCTGCTCGTCACTCACGAGCGCCGCGGTCGGAACGAGCCTGCGCTCTATGGCCTTGGCGCGTATGCGATCGATATTGAGCCCTGCGCCGTCATCCGACACACGGATCACGATCTCGCCGCTTTCCTGCGTGGCGTGAATAGTGATGGCGCCGACCGCACGCTTCCCAAGGCGCTCCCGCTCCGCAGCCGGCTCGATGCCGTGGTCCATGGCGTTGCGGATCATGTGCTCAAAGGGCCCGACCATCCTTTCCAGCAGATGGCGATCGAGTTCAACGTCGGTACCGCTCAGCACCAGCTCCACGCGCTTATTCAGTTCCCGCGACGTCTGCCGGACGATCTGACGCAGCCTGTGGGCCTGCGTCGCGAAGCTCACCATGCGCGTACGCATGAGCCCTTCCTGGAGCTCCGTGTTGACGCGCGCCTGTTGTTGAAGTACGGCCTCCGCCTGACTTGCCACTGCATCAAGGGTGCCGTGAAGTGTGACCAAGTCGTGCAAATTCTCGGTGAGGCCGCGGGACAGCTGTTGAAGCCGCGAGAAGCGGTCGAATTCCAAGGGATCGAAGTCCTGGGCCACATTGCCCTCGTCGATCTGCGCGCGCGACACGATCTGCGATTCAGCCTGGATCTCGAGCTCCCGAACCTGTTCTCGAAAACGCTTCACGTTTCCGCTGAGCTCCGCCAGATGGTCCTTGAGACTGAAGACCTGCTGCTCCATGCGCGAACGCGCGATACTGACCTCACCCGCGTACGCCACCAGCCGGTCCAGGAGCGCGGTCCGCACCCGCACCTGACTTGCCGTCTCGGTCTTGAAGAGATCCTCGGCCGGGTCATTGGCCGGTAGTGTATCGGTGGTCGTCGCCAGGGGCGTGAAGGCCGGTGCCGGGGCCACTTCGGAAACCGACCCCTGCGCCAACTCGGTCGTCTCCGGTGCTACCGCCTCGCCTTGGAGCTGTGCAAGCAAGGCCCGCTCGCGCGATCCATCCAAGGTGCCGCGACCGGAAAGGAATGCCTTATAAAGCTCTCCCAAATGCTCGGCCGCGGAATCCAGAAGCGCAAACAAGGCCTCGTCGCGCGGATGACTCCCCTCCTCCACGCGCCGCAAGAGATCTTCGGTCGCGTGCGCCAGATCGCCCATGCGCGACGCCCCGCACATCCGCGCGCCACCCTTCAGTGTATGCAAGACCCGCTTCAGAGAGTCGAGCTGGTCGGACCGTTCGCGATGAACGCGCCATAGCGCCAGCGCCCCCTCGAAACCATCCAAGAGGTCGCGCGCCTCATCGCGGAATATGTCGCGCAGCTCCGGATCGATGGCCTCGTCGGCAGGTGCGCCGCCCCCCTCCGAGACAACAGGCTCCTCACGCACATCGGGGATCGAGCCTGCGGAATCCGTGGCCGATGTCGTGTCCTCCGTCGCACTCGCGGATGCATCCGCTGCGACCTCGCGAGACCCTTCGGCCAAGGCCAGATTCTTTTGCCACCAAGTGAGTCCCGGAGCGGGCATGTCCTCGCGAGCGAGGGCGGCCAAATTCACACCGAGCTCCACAAAGGGTGCTGCCGGGTCCGTCCCGCGATCGAGCGCCGCCAGCAGGCCTTCGGTCGCAGTAGCAAGGCCCGTCAGTAAATCCACGCCCTCAGTCCCCAAGGGCTTTTGCTCGATCTCGCGTGCCTGCAGGTAATGTTCAACACCCGCACTGCATTCGGCCATGGCCACGAGTGCCACCGAACGGGCGCTCCCCTGCATGGTATGAGCGGCCCTTAGTAGATGCGCGGACACCGGGCGATCGGGCCCTTCCGAGATGGTCGCGTGCAGAACGCGCAGATGGTCCCGCGTCTCGGCGGCAAAGATATCGCGGAGCAGCGGGTCCGCCAGCACCAGGGGAATGGCGGTCGAGGGGCTCGCAGCCATCTCGGAGGAGGCGACTTGCAGCTCCGGGGCGACATCCTCCACCAAGGGGGTCGGGGCCTCGGGAAGGGGTGCAATCTCAAACGATTCCTGCGGGGAGGGGGCAGCGTCTTCCGGAAAGACCATCGCATCCTCGGGGGGGGATACCGCCGCAAGCGACTCCTGGCCCCCATGGTCCTCGAACGCAGGGGTCGATACCAGATCCTCGGGCGAACCGGGCTGCGCATCCATCCCGAGGGCCGGCGCCTCGAACGGCCGGGGTTCACGGCCCGAGGCCAAGGCCTGGAGCGCCTCGCGGACCGCCGCCATCTGCGGCAGGCTGTGGCCTTGCTCGACGGCCTGAACCCAATCACGCACTGCTTCATGGGCCCGCATGATCCACGCGAGGACCTGGGCATCGGGGGCGCGGTCGCGCGCACGAATCTTATTGAGAAGGCTCTCGGCATCATAGGAAAGCTCGGCGATCTCTCCGGCATCCACCATGCGCCCACTGCCTTTCAAGGTATGGAAAGCGCGGCGCGCCACGCCCACGGCGCCTTCATCGGACAGATCGGCCGCCCAAACCGGCAGCGATTCCTCGAGCTGCGCCACGGCCTGATGCGCGTCCTCCAAGAATACCGGGAGGATCTCCGGATCGATAGCGAGATCCGCGATCGACAAGGGCGCCGCGACCGCTGTCTGCGCGGGCTCACCCTCTGCGCCCCTTGCCTCCACCGGCCCACGGCCGTCCAAGGCCGTGTCCAAGGGCCGCGCGAGATCAGCAAGCTCGATAGGACGCAGCGCACGCCCGCGCTCCAGCCCATTGACATGGGCCTCGAGGCCCGCAACTCCCGCCGCCACCGCCTCGGCCACTGCACCTTCCGGGGCGAAGTCGCCCTGCGCAAGGTGACTCAAAACGCCGTAGAGACTTCGGGCCAGCCCGGCGGCCGCTTCCTCATCCAGCACACGAAACGCCGCCTCCACCTGAGCGGCAAGGTTCGGAATGCCCGCAAGCCCATCGTGATCCCGCGGAGAGGCCACAAAGGCCAAAAAAGCCTCTTCAACACGCACAAGATTGGCGCGAATCTCCCCGGCAACCGCGCCGACCAACTGGCGCCGATCCTGCGCCGAAAGCGGGGCCTCGGAAACCTCCATGCCACTCGTATCCGGCACCGAGGAGAGATTCGTGAGCGCGCGGATCTGCTCGTCCACTCCCAGACGCCACCCGGATGATCCGTAAGGGATTTCGCGCGCCGCCCCTTCGATCTGCAAGAGCCCCTGAGCCAAGGCCATGGCGACGGCACCCGATTTCTGGAGAGATCCGTCGGCAAGCGCACGGCAAGCCTGGGCGATCGCCGAGGCCAGCTGACCCAAAGGCGCGACCTCGAGAGTCGCAAAGGTCTTGGCCATCTTGTCGAGCAGTCGCACGAGTTCGTCATTGGCGGGCGCCCCGTCTTCCTGCGGATCGAAACAGCGCGACAGTAGCGACTGTGCCTGCGCGATCTCCTGGCTCAGGGCGCTCGCAATCGACCGCAAAGCGGCGATCGATGCCTCGCGCGGCCCCTCCTTGGGCGGCACCTCCAGACCAAAAGCGTTCCGTACGGCATTGACCGTCACGTCTTCCGAGCGGGCATCCCGCAAGACGAAGAGCATGTCACGCGTCAGCCGCTCACTGGCGCCACGAATGCCGCCCTTGTCTTGTCCGTCGACGAAACGTTTCAGAAGCTGATCAAGACGCGAAATCAGCTTTTTGTCTTCGGTGCGAGGGACATCCTGATCGACCAGAAAGCGAAGAAAGGCCTCCCCCACCCACAGGCACTGAGCCATCGGCATGAACGCCACCCGCGGACGCCAGAGACGCAAGAGATCCGGCATGGAGGGTCCGCTCACATCACTGCTCACACCCTTCAACCACTTCAGCAAGGCGGCCTGAAAGATGGGACGCTGCTGGCGAAAAGCCTCGATGAAGCCCCTGTCGTCACCGGCAAGCGAGCCGGGCGGACGCACTGAAAGATCCGCCTGAAAAAAGGCTTGCGGCGGCAATGGCTCCGCACCCCGGCTTTCGCGCAGCTCGTTTGCAAACCCCAGCAGACTCAAACCATCTCCCAGACCCTGGGCCTGGACCCGATCGAGAATGTCGGGGAGCAAAAGCAGGGTCCGGGCCAGAGGTTCGAGCGCCTCTTCGCGGGGCGCCTCCGTCGTCGCGAGCAAGGCTTGGACTGCGGCCTCCGCCTCGGCGACGAGATTCGCCAGCACGTCGAGCTCGACCATCCTCAAGGTCCCGCTCACCTGATGCAAGTACGTCGCGCAGAGCCGCAGCTTCGACTCATCGCCCCGGTGCTCGATGAAGGCCTCGAGGGCAAGTCGCGCCTGCTTCAAGGTCTCATCGATCTCGTCTTTTACCCACCCCAGCGTGCCAAGATCTACAGTGCTTTCGGTGACCATCTTACCCCCGGCCGGCGCGCCAGCCCTTAGGCCGGCAGCTTGAAGCCGGCAACCGACGCCTGCAGTTCGCCCACGAGGTCGGACAACTTGGCGATAGACTCAGCGGTTTGCTGCGTCCCTGCGGATGTCGTCGCCGTGGCCTCCTGAATTTCCGTCATGCTGGTCGACACCGTGGTCGCCGTCTGGGATTGCGTGTGTGCGTCCTTGGCGATGCGCACGATGAGCGACGACAGCTGCTCCGAGACAGATTCAATCTGCCCTAGGGCCTGGCCTGCGGCATCGGCAAGGCGCGTACCCTCGACCACGCCATTCGTCGCCTTCTCCATCGAGCTCACGGCCTCGTTGGTATCGGCCTGAATGGTCTTCACGAGGTCGGCGATCTGCTTGGTGGCGCCACCAGACCGTTCCGCAAGGCGCTGCACTTCGTCCGCGACCACCGCGAAACCGCGGCCCGCGTCGCCCGCCATGGCGGCCTGAATGGCCGCGTTCAAGGACAAGATGTTGGTCTGCTCAGCGATGTCATTGATGAGCTCCACGATCTCACCGATCTGCTGCGAGCTCTCGCCGAGGCGCTTGATGCGCTTGGCGGTTTCTTGGATCTGCTCGCGCATCTCGTCCATACCCTTGATCGTGTTCTGCACGGCCTCCGCGCCGCGCTTAGCCGTGAGCACGGAGCCCTGCGCCACCTCCACCGACTTTCCGGCGCTCTGCGACATCTCGTCCATCGATTTCGCCATGGTCCGTACGCGTTCGGTCGTCGCAAGAATCTGCGCGGCCTGGCGCGTGGCCGCCTCGTTCAGCTCCACGGCGGTGCGGCGGCTTCGATTCGAGGCGCTCGCCACTTCCTGCGCCGTGGTGTTGATTCGATACACGACGTTGCGCATCTCCTTCACGGCATAATTGATCGAGTCGGCGATCGCGCCCGTGATCTGCTCCGTGACCTGCGGCTGAATGGTCAGGTCGCCGTCCGCGAGGTCGCCCATCTCATCGAGCAACTTCAAGATGGCGTCTTGCGTCTCGCGGTTCTGGTTGGCGCTTTGCCGCGCACGACTACGCTCGTCACCGACCAGCTTGCGACCCAGCAAGAGCAGGAACACGAGGGACAGTGCCGCCATACCATAGCCCACGAACTTCTCGAACCGACGTTCATGCGAGAGAGCCACATAGCCATGCACGAGGACACGGCTTTGCGAGAGCAGCTTGTTACTCCTATGGAGGATCACCGCGCCCGATCGCTGGGCCACGAACAGCGGGGCGGCGTTGGCGAGGATGCCCTGCACGCTCTGATCCATGGCCGTAAACGTCTGCACGGCGCGCGTGAATTTGGCGCGCACCGACGCTGGGAGCTGCGGCCCCAGCTGTGCCTGGGTCTCCTTGAAGAGCTTGGTATCCTCGCCGAACTCAGCGGCCGCCACCGCCGCCGAGCTGCCGCCCTGGGCGAACAGATTCACCTCCATGGGGATACGTTGGCTCAGCATGCCTTGGCGGGCCCCGAGGTAGATGAGCTGGGGCGACATATGGGCGCGTATGCCCCGAGTGACGATCTCGTCCCATAAGGCAAGCAGCATGGGCGCGGTCTGATTCACGGTTGCCACATAGTCATGCATCATGAGCGCCGGCTCTTCCTGCTTCACGATCTCATCGACGTGACGGCGCACACGGAGCCAGGTGGTGTCGAGGGCCGAAAGCGCCGGTCGTACCGCTGCCGGGCTTGGCGGTATGCCCTGGGTCGAGTTACCGTTCTTCAGGGTATCGATGATGCGCTGGTAATCGATGCGCGAACGCTTCAAGTCGCTAAACGCGCTTTCCTCACCGAGGGTCGCCGCGGCCGCGTCCTTCGCGATTCGCTGCGATAACATGAGCAACTGGTCCGACTGCTCGATGTACTTGGAGTCACGGTTAGCCTGCTGCGCCTCCGAAGCGAATAGGAGGACCACCCCGACCAGCGAAATCACCATGAGGAAGAGCAGCACCGGCACGCCTGTCATACTGCGTCCGGATCGCCCCTCCTTCTTGCCTCGCTCGCCCTTGGCGCGCTTTTTCCCGGATGCCGGCTGCACATCGACAAACTGCTCCCCCTGCCCGCCGCCCAGCGATGCCAACTCTTCGGTCGGCTGATCCAAAACGACCCCCTTCTTTTTGGATAGTCTCGCCACCATATTCAGTATTCCTCGTAGTTGTTCTTGC
>JAKAXK010000216.1 GCA_021827145.1 Pseudomonadota bacterium | reverse complement strand
CCTGCCCGATAACCTTCGCGATGCCGCTCGTAATTGTCGTCTTTCCGGCCGCCGAATCACCGACGATCCCCAACAGGATCGGTCTCTTTTGCATCTCACTGCTCCTCGATCAGGCTAGACGGCCCAGGCAGATCCTGCCCTACCGTCCGCCCCACCCATGATGAAACATGCCTTTAATCGCGCCCAAACTTTCGGTCTACTGGCAAGAAAAATCCCCTTGGCGGTTCAATCTCCCACCAAAGGGACGCGATCTCCCGTCACCTGGCCGGGCGCAACGAACCCAACCGCGGTCAAGAGCCGCGTATTTTCCCTCACCTGCCCCTGTTCGGCAATAGCCGCGCGCATGCGGCCTCAGGCGTTATGGCTAATCCAGGCCCGCCAAGCCTCGTACAGATCAGCGGACCGCGCCGCTACTGCGGAGGCGGGCTTCAACTCACCATAAGACAGGCGATGGCCCTCAAGAGTCGTCGCAATGCCACCGACCTCTCTCAGAATCAGGCTGCCGGCCGCGTAATCCCACAGTTTCTGGCCTCCATGCAGATAGAGGTGGACGCGCCCGGCGGCCAGCCAGCACCAGTCGAGTGCGCATGATCCACAGTTGCGCTGCGATCCGTAGGGCGGATCCACGCCGAGGCGTCCCGCGAGCCGGGGCTTCAACCGCTTGAAATCCACGAACGCCAGGCAGCGGCGCAGGGCGGGGGGGCGCCCGGGCTCGGGCAGACGCTGGGCATTCAGCCAAGCGCCCTGGCCGCGCAGCGCCTTGAAGCACTCCGCGCGTACCGGATCATAGATCAGACCGAGGACCGGCTCACCTTCTTGCAAAAGGGCCAGGGACACGGCGAAAAAAGGCAGCCCATTGACGAAATTCGTTGTCCCATCGAGCGGATCGAGACACCAGACACCATGCGGGGACTGAAGCGCGGCATACTGCTCAGCCTCCGACATCTCCTCGCCCACCATGCCGAAATTGGGCCAGCGTATCCGGAGTTCCTCAGTAAGCCACGCCTGGACCGCAGTATCGGCCGCAGTGACAAGACTCCCGTCTTCCTTGAGTCGCGACCCACCCGCGCCGAAGCGCGGCATGATCTCGCGATGGGCGACGGTCCGAACAAGACCTTCCAGGACCTCGAGTCCGGCATAGCTGCAAGGATCGAGGCCCTGATCGCCCATCAAACGGTCACGCCTCCTTCCATTTGATCGAGCAGCCGATACTGGGGATCTGGTCGTGCGGGCCTACGCCGGTACGCGCTACCTGGACCATGGCTTCGAACAGATCACGCCTGGCATCCGGCGCGGGCTCCTTGCGGCTCGCATCGAGACGGCCGCGATACTGAAGGGTCAGGTCGGCCCCATAGCCGAAGAAATCAGGCGTGCATACGGCCCCGAAACGACGCGCAACCTCCTGCGTCTCGTCGTACAGGTACGGAAACGGGAAACGATATTCCTGCGCAATGCGCTGCATATGGGCGAACGAATCTTCCGGATAGTCCTTGGGGTCGTTGGACATAATGGCGCAGCTGCCGATCCCCTCGGCGCGCAAAGCCGCCACATCACGGATGAGGCGGTCACGGATAGCCTTCACATAGGGGCAGTGATTACAAATGAACATGACAAGCAGACCACGCTCGCCGCGTACGTCGGCCAGCGTCAGGACCCGGCCGTCAGTGGCGGGAAGCGCAAAATCGGGGGCGGGCCGCCCGAAATCGCAAACCGGAGTTTCTGTGCTGACCATACCGCCTCACGCATTCTGGCACACCGTGGGGTCTGCATTATGGCACACCTTGATCAACCGCTGTCTATACTTGGGGCGAGACATAAGTCTCAGAGCACAAGCTCGGGGGATGTATGGTGACGCGAACACGCGTTGCGCTGCAATCGGCGCTATGGGCGTTGCCCCTGGTCTCAAGCCTCCACGCGGCCCAACTGTCGCTGTCCATACAGCCCGTCTTGGGACAGCGGGCGACGCATAAGGCCTTCGCGCCGCTCGCGCACTACCTGGGGCAACTGCTTGGACAGCCATGCCACGTTATCACAAGCCCCAATTTCCTTGCCTATTGGCAGGATATGGCTCGGCGACCGGGCCCCACCTTCGTGCTGGACGCGGCGCACTTCACGGACTACCGGCTGCAGCATTTAGGCTACCATCTGCTCGTCAAGGAGCCGGGAACCGTCTCGTATTCTCTGGTGGTGCGTGGCTCGGAGATGGTGCTTGGGCCCTCCGCGCTCGTGGGCCTGCCCGTGGCCTCGCTCGGCATACCGAGCATGGGTGCAGCGCTCTTGAACCGCATGTTTCCGCACCCCACCCGGCGCCCCGTGATCGTGGCGGCCCACGATGCCGCCGCCGAATTTCGGCTGCTCGCCGCGCACAAAGTCGATGCGGCCATGATCCCGACTCCACTTGTCGCGCGGGCCATGAAACGAGGCGCGGATCTCGCGGTCGTGGTCACGACACCCCCGATCCCCAACGTAGCCCTGTCCGTAGGCCCCGGCTGGTCAGCAGCCCAACGCGTACTGATGCGGCGGGCGCTCCTGAACGCCCCGGCATCGCTCTTCAAAACGATCGGACTACAACGGTTCGTGGTAGCCAAACCCGCCGAATACCGCGGCGAGGACCATATCCTGAAGATCTACTGGGGATACTAGGCGGCGTTAACGATTACCAGCCCAGGCGTACTCCCCATTCAGTCACGAATGTGGGGCGGTCGATGGAGCGATAGGGGCGAATC
>JAKAXK010000215.1 GCA_021827145.1 Pseudomonadota bacterium | reverse complement strand
GACCTGGCGCCAGAAGTACCAGCGGGCCTTGGCCGCCGAGTTCCTGTGCCCCATAGAGGCCCTGAAGGGCTATCTGAACGGCAACACCTCGCCCACCGCCGTCGATCTCGCCGCCCGGGATTTCGGGATCCCGATCGAGATCGTGGAGGCGGTGCTTACCTACAACGGCATCCTCTCCTCGCGGGTCCGGTTCGGGGAACCCAAGACCGGTTTTCCCTACTATCAGGGCCGGTTCGCCTCCGATTTTGCCTGGCTTCCCGGGGGTAAAGGGGTCTCTACGATCAAATGAAGGACCGCCCTGCCACGCAAGATCAAGATCCTTTGTGTGCGGGCGCTTTCGCGAATGCCGGCTGTCGGGCGAGATCACACGATCGCACCCTGGATCGGATCCGGGGGCGCGAGTGCGGGTTTTGGTCCAGGGTGCCCGTTTTGAGGCCTGCTGCTGGCAATGTTCATTCGGCATGTAACTTTACCGGGGTCTTGGGTGTCCAACATGAAGCTTGCCGATGGCGCATGGCAGGGTGGGCGCATGTCCGGTCATAGTGGAAGGTGACCTTGGTGGTCAGTGGCGGTGGCGCTCGAGGGTGAGGGTGGGCAGCAAAAAAAGGGGAAGGAATGACCACATTAAAGACCTTGTATCTTCATATCGGAACGCACAAGACCGGGACGACAGCGATCCAAAGGCTGCTGGCCACGCGTAGCGCGGCGTTTGCGCGGGGCGGCCTTTTTGTGCCCCGGACTGGCCGAGTCGATGAGGTGAGCGGCCATCACAATATCGCTTGGCAGCTCAACGACGATGCCCGCTATCGGCCGGCGCTCGGGACACTGGAGGGCTTGTGCGAGGAACTGAAGGCGAGCTCCTATCCCGCGGCGATCGTGAGTTCCGAGGACTTCGAGTACCTTTATTGCGATGAGCCTACCTTGCAAGGCCTGAAGAGCGCCTTCGAGGCGTGCGGCTATCAGGTCGAGGTGCTCGCGTTTTTGCGGGAGCAGACCGAGATGATTGGTTCGCTCTATCAGGAGTTGCTGAAGCATGGCCTCGACATGAACTACGATGTGTTTACCTACGCCGTGATCAGGCACGGTGGCTTCGTGATGCATGACAGATGGCGGTATTGTCTCTCCTACGAGAGGCTCGTTGCAGGGTTTGGCGCGGTGTTTGGCGGGGCGCACGTGCACTGCCGGCGGTATGAGCGTCCGGTCCAGCAGACCTTCCTGGAGATACTGGGGCGCCCACTCGCGAGCGAGGCTGGTCTTGCGAGCGCCGCGGGTTGGGTTAATAAGGCGCTGCCGGATGTCAAGATCCAGGCCTTGCGGCGCTATAACGCATGGGTCTCTCGAAAAGGGATCGCGGAGTCGCGGGCTTCTTTGGGGAGGCGGTCGATCATTGATGCCGAGCTCCCATACCGGGGCCAAGAGGTCCACGCCCTTGATGTCGCATCGCCGCTGGGGCTGTGTGGTGTCCTGAGGTGGCGCCGCACGAACAGGTGGTTGCTGCGCAAGAAGGGGGTGCGTCTTGACCCTCCGCCGCCGCGGCGGTTGTTGCGCAATGCCATCCGCGGTGCCCGCGCGCGCCTCGCCCTCAGGAGGCAATGGCGAACCGTTAGCTGGCTTATGGATAGCGCGAGGACGGCGGCCTGTTCGCGGTGATCGATGGTTGTCGGGAATTTTAAGGATCACATCAGATTTGGGTAGAGGCCTAGGCATCTGGCGGGATGTGGCTATGATGTACCCAGTTTTGATGGGCCTCCGGGTTTCCGGATGAGGCGCTTCGTTACCTTAAGGGCACGACGGGCTTCGAGGGGTCGGATGATGAGCTGGAGCGCAAGCTCGACGAAAAGCCATTTATGGGCTCGTGGCCGCCGTACTAATCGGTATAGAATATCCAGGCATTGTCCTGTGCGCCGCCAAGGTGCGCGCCAGGGATGGACAAAATAGAAAAAGGATCAGGGCAGACTCGCGGAGGGCCCTGCGCCCGCGACCAGGAGCCGTGTATTGGGACACATGAGAACCATCCTAGTGACCGGCGGGGCCGGATTCATCGGATCGAATTTCGTGTTGGAGTGGCTTTCCGAGGCCGATCACGCCGTCGTCAATCTCGACAAGCTGACCTATGCCGGCAATATCCAGAACCTGGAGGGTGTGGCGGATGATCCGCGGCATGTGTTCGTGCAGGGGGATATCGGGGACAGTGCGCTCGTAGCGGAACTTTTGCGGCGGCATCGACCGCGGGCGATCGTGCATTTCGCCGCCGAGAGCCATGTGGACCGGTCCATCCTGGGCCCCGAGGACTTCGTGGCGACGAATGTCACGGGCACCTTTCGGCTGCTCGAGGCGGCGCGGGGCTATTGGTCAGATCTTTCTGGGTCCGAGAGGGAGTCGTTCCGCTTCCTGCATGTCTCGACCGACGAGGTCTATGGATCCCTGGGGCCGCATGATGCCCCGTTCACCGAATCCTCGCCCTATGCCCCCAATAGCCCCTATGCGGCGTCCAAGGCGGCCTCCGACCACCTGGCGCGGGCCTATTACCACACCTATGGGCTGCCGGTCCTGACGACCAACTGCTCGAACAATTACGGACCCTACCAGTTCCCCGAAAAGCTCATCCCCTTGATGTGCCTGAACGCCCTCGACGGCAAACCGCTGCCCGTGTATGGGGATGGGGCCAATGTGCGCGACTGGCTCCATGTGGGGGACCACTGCGAGGCGATCCGCACGGTCTTGGCCCATGGGCGCCCGGGCGAGACCTACAACATCGGTGGTGACAGCGAGAAGACC
>JAKAXK010000214.1 GCA_021827145.1 Pseudomonadota bacterium | reverse complement strand
GAGCGCAAACCCAAAAGCCAGCAGATCGGATGCCCTTTGCCTCATCAAGGACTTGGGGAGGTGAATGACGGAGCCCTGGGGGTAGAACGGGCGCCGACCGGTTGCGAGCGACTCCGGTTTCGTGGATCAAGAACATACGGGGAAACACAGGGGGCAATCGCGCCACACGAGACATCCCTGCGCCGAATCGGTAGCATGGGCGGTTGTGGCTGATGACAGGTCCGCGCGCAAGCGCTCCTAGGCCGCCCGCTCACCCGCTTGCGGATACCGATACCCCCATGTTACGACTCCTGGAAGTCCGACTCCCCCTGGATCACAGCGAGGATGCTCTGCACGATGCGATCTGCCGGGCCTTGCGCATCCCCGCCTCCGAACTCCTGTCGTACGCCGTTGCACGGCGCGGTTATGACGCGCGCCACCCGGACCGCATCGCGCTCATCTATACGCTTGACGTGGCGACGCGTGACGACGAGCGACTCCTCACGCGCCATCACAAGAACCCACATATCATCCGACGCCCTGACAGCCGCTACGAACCGCCCTTTCACACGACGAATCCGCCGCATCTGAGGCCCGTAGTCGTGGGCTTCGGGCCGGCCGGGCTTTTCGCGGGACTCATGCTCGCGCAAATGGGCCTGCGGCCCCTCATCCTCGAGCGCGGCAAGTCGGTACGCGAGCGCACCCAGGATACGTTCGCCCTCTGGCGGCGCAAGATTCTGAATCCCGAGTCCAACGTCCAGTTCGGCGAGGGCGGCGCCGGCACGTTTTCGGACGGCAAGCTGCACAGCCAGATCAGCGACCCCCGTCACTACGGGCGCAAGGTGCTGGAGGAGTTCGTCCGCGCCGGGGCACCCCCCGAGATCCTCACCATCAGCAAACCCCATATCGGCACCTTCCGCCTGGTGGGCATCATCGAACGCATGCGGGCCACCATAGAGGAACTCGGCGGGAGTGTGCGGTTCGAGAGTCGCGTAGTCGATATCGACCGTTCCGGCGGCGTGATGCAGGGCCTCACGCTCGCCTCCGGCCACACCCTGGAGGCCCGCCATGTCGTACTCGCCATAGGCCATAGCGCGCGCGATACCTTCACCATGTTGCGCGATCGTGGGGTATTCCTCGAACCCAAGTCCTTCTCGATCGGCCTGCGCATCGAACACCCGCAGTCGCTCGTCGACCACTGTCGCTTCGGGCGCCACGCGGGCCACCCCCTGCTCGGCGCTGCCGACTACAAACTCACGCATCACGCCACTAACGGCCGCTCGGTCTACAGCTTCTGCATGTGCCCGGGCGGCACGGTCGTGGCCGCCGCCTCGGAGCCGGGGCGGGTCGTCACCAATGGCATGAGCCAGTACTCGCGCAACGAGCGCAATGCCAATAGTGCGCTCGTAGTCGGCGTCACACCCACGGACTTTGCGAGTGATGATGTCTTGGCCGGGGTCACCTTTCAGCGCCACTGGGAGGAACGCGCCTTCGAGCTGGGCGGTGGTAGCTACGAGGCGCCCGCGCAGCGCCTGGAGGATTTCCTGGCGGCACGGGCAAGCGCCGGGCCCGGCGAGGTCATTCCCTCCTACCAGCCTGGCGTGCGATGGGGTGATCTGAGCGAGGCCCTGCCCGCCTACACCATCGACGCCCTGCGTGAGGCCCTGCCCGCGTTCGCGCGCAAGATCGTGGGCTTCACGCTCCCGGATGCGGTCTTGACCGGGGTTGAGACCCGTACATCGGCGCCGATCCGCATCACCCGCGATGAGGATCGACAGAGCCGCAACACCCGCGGCCTCTACCCCACCGGCGAGGGCGCAGGCTACGCGGGCGGCATCTTGTCGGCGGCGGTCGATGGCATCAAGACCGCCGAGGCCATCGCGCGGGCTTTGGTAGACTAAGACAGCGCTTCAAGCCCCAAATCCACCCTGTTCGCTCCACGCGAGACCAAGGCGGGGCACGAGTACGCCGGGACTAGAATGTCATATGGAAATCGACCCGACGTCCCCCATGAGCATCCGGGACCCCGATGCTTTGCACGAGACCGCCTAGGCGCAGGCCATGGCCGCGCACGTCGCCCGTGAACGAAAGGGCGCCGTCTGCAAACCCATAGCGCCCACGGCCCTGCACGACCAACACACCGGTCAGGGTCTGGATGCGATAGACCACCCCCGGCGCGGCCAGTACGAAACGGGCGTCATAAGTCCCCAGGGGATTGACGGGCGCACTCACGAGCGCGGCGTCGCGCCAGGTTAAGGTCCCCCGGCCCGCGGGGTGCGGCCCCCACACGAGAGAGCGGGCATGCAGCGTAAGCTTGCCGCCGGGCCCGAAGTCTTGCGCGGCCGGGATCAGAGACGCGAGCACACCGGCGGGCACGCTCAAAGCCACATCGGAGAACTCCTGCACCTGCGACGCGAAGGCCGTCTGCATATGGCCGTGCACGGGTCCTGTAAGCCGCAGGGCATAGCCGATGCGCCCCCGAAAGAGCGGTGAGGCCATAAAGGTAAATCGCACGCGGCTCAAAGCCTCGCGCCCAGTGGCCGTGGTCAAGACGAGGTCTACGCGTCCGCCCCAGATCGTGCCGTGCACGGCCGTGACAGCCACCATGGGAGGCAATCTTTGAGTGAGATAGGGCAACACCACCCGCGCGGGCGCGGTCGCGAGCAGAAAAACCGCGTAGGCCAGGATCGCGAGCAGGGCATAGCGAAGTTTGCGCATCGTCAGTGAACGACCAGAATCACAGACCCGCTCACAAGCCCCACGCCGGCGGGCGTGAGCTCGACGTGCGCGGGCTCCACCCCGCGGGCGCCAAGCCCCGCAAGGAAGCGCACCAGTCCATTGAACGGCACCTTGCTGAATACC
>JAKAXK010000067.1 GCA_021827145.1 Pseudomonadota bacterium | reverse complement strand
CGCTCAAGGCCTCGGCGCGCGTGGCAACGAGGATGTTGCGGGCCTCGTATTCTTCGTGCGGGGTGGTCAGAACATTTTTCCGGTACAGGGTCTTGATGGCGCTCAAGGGGGCCCGGTGGGTCGCCAGGAAGCGCTTCAGTAGGGCACGCGCGAGGATGTTCTCGCGGTCTTCCTTCAAGGCCACGTGCACCGCCGCCGTGCGCTCGAGCCCGGCCTTGCGCGCAGCCTGCGCAAGCAGAACGCGGTTTATGAGTTCATTCAGAACAATGTTCCGCGCTTGCGGGTTGTCAGGCAGGGAGGGCTCCTGGAGTTCGCGTGCCCTGACGTAGTCGCGGTAATCGCGCTCAGTGATGCGCTCGCCGTTGACGGTAGCAAGCGTCGCACTCTTGTCGATGGCGACGTGACGCTGGCAGCCGCCGAGGAGTGCGGCGCCGATGACCGCGAGCGCAAGCCAGGAGTTCGCAAGAGAGGACTTCAGCATGGGCGTTCAAATATCTCCAGGGATCAGCGCGCGAATCGAGAGGGCGTGGATTTCTTTGCGAAGGGAGGCAAGGGCGTCGTAGACCATACGGTGTCGCTCCAGCAGCCCCTGTTCGCGAAACCGATCGCTCACGATCAGGACGCTGTAGTGGCCGCCATCGCCCGCCCCGGCGTGGCCCACATGCTGTAGGGAGTCGTCAGTCACCAGGAGCTCTTCGGGCGCGAAAACGTCCTTGAGTCGGGCCTCGATTGCGTCCCTCAGGCTCACGGGAGCACCTGGTGGAAGGGCCGCACGACCACGTCCTCGTAGACGGCCGCGCGCACGTAGGGATCCTCGCCCACCCAATCGCGCGCGGCCACAAGTGAGGGGAATTCAGCAACGATGAGGCTTGCGCTGTAGCCGGCGGGCCCCGGCTCCGAGCTATCGACCGCGGGACAGGGGCCCGCCAGTACCAAGCGCCCCTCATTCAGCAGGGAGCGCAGGCGATCCAGGTGGGCGGCTCGCGCCGTCTCGCGCCGCGGTCCGCTATCGGCCGCGATTGTCCCCACGATCATATACAGCATAACGCGCCCCCCACTTGGCGTGCACGGCCAAGTCCACTCGTAGCGCGTATCCTATGCGCCCTATTGACCCGAATAAAGGGTTTTGGGGGACTTTTCGCCATTCTTTTTGCGTTACGCGCGCTGTTTAGCGGGACCGACCCAGTTTGGTGCGGGGGCCGACCCATCATGGCCCGGCCCGGACAGGCTCAATGGAGGGTATTTTGGGCAAGTGCCTGGAAGTAGTGGGTCATGACGGCGCGCACCCGCGCCGGGTATTTCACCACCTCCATCTGGCGCATGCCCTCGCGGAAAAAGTTCCTCGCGTCTCCGGGGAGACCTTGGATGAGGTCGTCGAAAACGCGTGACATGAGTTCGGTGTTATAGGAGCGGGTCGCCACGATCGCCCGGTTCAGCTGCAGTATGCGCCAGGGGCGCCCCTCGTCAGACTTATCGGTATCGGCCGCGATGGTGTCTGCGGTCGCATGCATGAGGTCGGCCATGAAGGACGTCATGCCCTCGAGGCTCGCGGGTTCGTGAAGCTCATTGGCCAGCACCGCCAAGCCGTTTACAATGGGCTCCAGCGTGCGGACCTCGCCTTTGTGGCGCATGATCCAATCGCTTATGGATACGGCCAGAAGCTCGAGTTCCGCTTTCGCCTTCCCGAGACCGAGTTGTTGGCTCATGTTAATCAGCTCCACCAAGGCGAGCAGGCCCGTATCTCCAAGGCGCGTGGCATCATCGTCAGGCAGAGGCGCTTCTTCTCCATAGCGGTCGTCCAAATCGGCCAGCATGGTAAAGAATTTCTCCAGTGCGGCGATGAGTGTGGCGGGGTCGCTTTCCCGGCTGCCATGCCCCTGCGGGCGCCATGCGGCGAGGAGTATGCTCTCGATCTTCGGAAGGCGCTCGGAAACTCGGCGGAGTGCGGGTATCGGAATCATGGGACCTCGCGACCGGAAGGTGACACAAAAGTGTACTACGATTTGCATACGCATACAGTCTGGTCTGATGGGGAACTCGAACCCTCGGCGCTGGTGGCGCATGCCGCGCGCGCCGGAGTTCGCGTGCTAGCGCTTACCGATCACGACACGACAGATGGTGTCCATGAGGCCGCGGTCGCGGCCTACGAGCTTGGTCTGCAGTTTGTTCCAGGGGTTGAGCTGTCGGTGACGTGGCAAGGACTGACCGTGCATATCGTTGGCCTCGGAGTCGATGTCGCTAACGCTGACCTAAAGCAGGCCCTACTGGGGCTGCGATCGAAACGCCTGCAACGCGGACAGGCGATCGTGCAAGCCCTTGAAGTGGCGGGCCTCGGCGATGCGCGCGCGACCCTCGAGCGCGCGGGGATCGTGAGCCGTGTCCATATCGCTGACTGGCTCGTGGCGGAAGGGCATGCCCGCAACCGGGCGACGGCCTTTAAGCGCTTTTTGACACGTGGCGGCGTGGGCTACGTCACTGGCGAATGGGCGGAGCTGGGCGAGACCGTCGCTTGGATCCTGAGCGCTGGGGGTGACGCAGTGCTTGCGCATCCGACGCGTTATCGATTGAGTGGGGGTCGCCTGCAACAGCTTGTGCAGGGTTTTGCCGAGGCGGGCGGGACGGCCTTGGAGGTCGTCACCGCCGGGCTTGATGCGGGCGAAATGGGCCGTCTTGCCCGCCTCGCGCACCGTTACGATTTATACGCCTCGGTGGGTTCGGACTTCCATAAAGTTCTTCCGTGGCGTTCCTTGCCGGGCGGGCTGCCGAATTTGCCGGAAGGCTGTCGTCCGATCTGGGAACGGTGGTCGCTTCCGTCGTATGCGCAGGAGGTTTGCTGATGGCCCAATATCTGGCCGTCCACCCTCGCAACCCGCAGTCCCGGCTGCTACGCGCGGCGGCGGATATTATTGCGAAAGGGGGCGTGATCGCTTATCCGACTGACTCGTGCTACGCGCTCGGCTGTGCGCTCGAGAACAAGGAAGGCCGGGACCGGATCTGCCGTCTACGGGATCTGGATCCCAAGCACCCGTTTACGCTCGTCTGCCGGGACCTGTCCGACCTTGCGGTTTATGCGCAAGTGGAGAATAGCGCCTACCGCATCTTGCGCGCGCATACCCCTGGGCCTTATACCTTCGTATTGCCCGCTACGCGCGAGGTGCCGCGGCGGCTTCTGGATCCGAAGCGCCGGACGATCGGCTTGCGGGTTCCGGACCATGTCGTGACGCAAGCCTTGTTGGCGCAGATCGGGGCGCCGCTCATGAGTGTGACCTTGATCCTCCCGGGCGACGAGCGGCCACTCGCGGATCCGCACGAGATTCGGGAACGGCTGGAGCATGCGATAGATGCGGTGATCGATGGCGGGCCGTGTCCCGGCGATACCACCAGCGTGGTCGTGTGGGAGGGTCGGGATTTTCGGGTTCACCGCTCCGGCATGGGCGAAACCTCGATGTTCGCGCCGTACGGAGGGGGCTGATATACTCCGGCCATGAGTGGGCTTACCTCCTTGCAAGAGTTTTCGATCTGGGCACTGCCCGTGCTCTTCGCCGTGACCCTGCACGAGGTGGCGCACGGCTGGATGGCGAAGCGTCTCGGCGACCCCACCGCGCAACGTCTCGGGCGCCTGTCGTTGAATCCGATCAAACACATAGATCCCCTCGGAACCATACTGATCCCAGGGCTCTTGATCTTGATGGGAACCGGCTTCATATTTGGCTGGGCGAAGCCTGTGCCCATCACATGGTCGAACCTTCGCAAACCGCGCCGGGACATGGCGTTCGTGGCGCTGGCGGGGCCAGGCGCCAACCTGTTCATGGCGACCCTATGGGCGCTGGTGCGTTGGTCGGCTGCCTATATGCCCTGGGGATGGGTGGCGACGCCGCTTACGCTCATGGGCGCGGCCGGTATCGAGATAAACGTGATCCTCATGGTCCTGAATCTCTTGCCTCTGCCCCCGCTCGATGGGAGCCGAGTCGTGACGGGATTCTTGCCTGATCGTCTTGCGTGGCGTTACAGCCGCATCGAACCCTACGGCCTGTGGATATTATTGCTGCTGGTCGGCACGGGCGCGCTTGGGTGGATTCTGGCCCCCCCTGTGTCGTTACTCCAGAAAATCATGTTCTCTCTTAGTAAGGCAGGCTAGATGTCCACGGTCTTCCCGTCCGCTACGCGCGTCGTGTCCGGTATGCGTTCGACCGGTCGCCTACATCTCGGACATTATCACGGCGTCCTGAAGAATTGGGTGCGGCTCCAGAACGAGTACGATTGTTTTTTCTTTGTTGCGGATTGGCACGCCCTGACGACCCATTACGAGGATCCCGGGGTCATTGCCCAGAGCGTTCGCGACATGGTCATCGATTGGCTGGCGGTGGGGGTCAACCCGCAGAATGCCACGCTGTTCGTGCAGTCCGATGTCCCGCAGCATGCGGAGCTCCATTTGCTCTTATCGATGATTACGCCGCTTGGCTGGTTGGAGCGCGTCCCCACCTTCAAAGACCAGCAAGAGAAGCTGCGCGAGCGGGATCTCGCGACCTATGGCTTCCTTGGCTATCCACTCTTGCAAAGCGCCGACATTCTCGCATATCGGGCGGCCTTTGTGCCCGTAGGTGAAGATCAGGTGTCCCATATCGAGCTCTGCCGAGAAGTGGCGCGACGGTTCAATCATCTTTATGGACGAGAGTCGGGTTTCCTTGAGAAGGCCGAGGAGGCCTTACGTATCATGGGCCGCAAGGCCGCCAAGGCCTATAAGGAGTTGCGCGAAGCCTACCTTGAGAGGGGGGATAAAGAGGCGCTGGAGACGGCGCGCGCGCTTGTCGAGCGCCAGGCCAATATGACCATGGGTGACAAGGAACGGCTTCTGGGCTATCTGGAGGGTCACGGCCGCTTGATCCTCATGGAGCCGCAAGCCTTGCTTACACCGCAATCGCGCATGCCCGGGCTCGACGGGCAGAAGATGTCAAAATCCTATGGAAACGTGATCGGGCTGCGCGAAGACCCGGATGTACTCGCGAAGAAGATCAAAACCATGCCCACCGACCCGGCGCGCAAGCGGCGGACGGATATTGGAAATCCGGACTTGTGCCCGGTCTGGCCCTTCCACGAGGTCTATTCCTCGGAGGAAACGCGGGCCTGGGTCCGGGAGGGCTGCACTACGGCCGGGATCGGTTGCCTGCAGTGCAAGCAACCCGTCATAGATGCCATGGTGGCCGAGCTTGCGCCCATCAGGGAACGGGCCCACGACCTCGAGCGTGACGCCGGCCAGGTCCGCGCGGTCCTGGCCGAAGGCGCCCGCCGGGCTCGCGAGGCGGCCGACGAGACGCTGGAGGACGTGCGGCGTGCCATGGGACTTGCGTGGGAGTGAGAAAAAAATGAGCGCGGTACTGGTCCGTGGCGAGGCCTGGTCGAAGATTCCGGACGACCTTTATATCCCCCCCGATGCATTGGAGGTGATACTGGAGGAGTTCGCGGGCCCGCTCGACCTCCTTCTTTACCTAATTCGCCGCGACAATATCGATGTACTCGACATTCCCATGGCGGAAGTGACGCGCCAATACATGGTCTATGTGGAGATCATGAAAGCGATAAAGCTTGAGCTTGCCGCCGATTATCTCGTCATGGCGGCGATGTTGGCGGAGATTAAATCCCGCATGCTCCTGCCCCGGCCCGCGTCCAGCCCCGAGGAAGAGGCCGATCCGCGCGCCGAACTCGTGCGCAGACTTCTGGAATACGAACGCTACCAAGCGGCGTGCGAGAATCTCGATAAGAGGGTACGCGTGGGCCGCGAGCTCTTTTTGCCCGAAATTCCTATGGAGGCCCGCAGTCTGGAGCGGCCGCTCCCGACCGTGTCCTTGGATGATCTCTTGAATGCCCTGCGCGTGGTTTTGCAGCGCGAAGAGGCCTTTGCCCATCACCGCATCATGCGTGAACCACTATCCGTGAGAGAGCGCATGACACGCATCCTCGAAAAGATCCACTCGGACGGTTTCACGGAGTTCTCGGGGTTGTTCGAGATAGGAGAGGGGAAGCGTGGGGTCGTCGTGACCTTTCTCGCGATTCTGGAGCTTGTGAGGGAGTCGCTCGTTATGCTGGTCCAGAACGAGCCATTCGCCCCGATTCATTTAAAGGCTGCCGCATGAGCGACATTCGTATTCGAGATATTGTGCAGGCTGCGTTGCTTGTGGCAGGCGAGCCGCTCACCTTGGAGCGTTTAGGATCGCTATTCGCCGACGAGACTCAGCCGGAGCGCGCGGCGCTTCTGGGGGCCCTCGAGGAGATTCGCGTTGCGTGTGTCGAGGGGCCTTTGGAGCTGCAATGTATCGATCGGGCCTATCGGCTGCAGACGCGCGCGGAATACGCGCCGTGGCTCAATCGCCTGTTTGCCGAACGGCCTGCGCGGTATTCGCGAGCGGTTCTTGAGACCCTCGCAATCATCGCTTACCGACAACCGACGACCCGAGGGGAAATCGAGGCCATCCGGGGCGTGGCAGTAAGTTCAGAGATCATAAAGACATTGCTTTCACGGGAATGGATTCGCCAAGTGGGGACCAAGGAGGTCCCGGGTAGGCCCGCTTTATATGGGACGACGCGGGCATTTCTGGAACACTTTAACCTCACGTCCCTCGGAGATCTGCCCGCCTTGAGTGAGTTGCGCATCGTGGCGGTGGATCAGGCTGGACAGGTCGGCGCTGAGGCCAGTGAGACTGAGGCCAGTGAGACTGAGGCCAGTGAGACTGAGGCCAGTGAGACTGAGGCCAGTGAGACTGAGGCCAGTGAGACTGAGGCCAGTGAGACTGAGGCCAGTGAGACTGAGGGCGACCGCTCGGGGGCCGCGCGGTGAGTGAAAAGCTGCAGAAGGTTCTCGCGCAGCGAGGGCTTGGATCGCGACGTGAAATGGAGCGTGTCATTCTCGCCGGCCGCGTGAGGGTAGGCGGACGTGTTGCGACCCTGGGGGAGCGTGTCAATCCAGGCGAGGACATCGTCGTTGACGGTTGGCGTTTGGGGCATAAGCCGCCACCCCCAAGCCGCGTTCTCATGTATCACAAAATGGCCGGAGAGATGTGTACGCGCAGTGATCCCAAAGGGCGACCACTGGTGTTCGACAAGCTTCCCCCTATCCGACAGGGGCGATGGGTGGCAGTGGGTCGCTTGGATGTCAATTCGTCGGGCCTTATGCTGTTTACGACCGATGGGGAGCTTGCGGCGCGGCTCATGCACCCTTCTTCCGAGATCGTGCGACGGTACGCGGTGCGAGTCCTGGGTCGAGCTCACCCCGATGCCCTTGATCAGCTCACCCGCGGCGTCGTGTTGGAAGATGGGCCCGCACACTTCACCGATATGCAAGACGCCGGTGGCGATGGTGCGAATCACTGGTATCAAGTGAGCATCATGGAGGGGCGTAAACGCGAGGTTCGGCGTTTGTTCGCGGCGGTGGGTCTGGTGGTAAGCCGCCTGATTCGCATCGCCTATGGGCCAGTAGACCTCCCTCGGACCCTGCGGCCCGGCTGTAGCCGGGCCCTTCCCGCGCCGGCGGTGACCGGGTTGTACGTCGCGGCAGGCTTGTCGGCCCCGCAAAAGACCCGGTGAAGGCCCGCGATCTCATCGCGGTCTATGACGATCTCCTGGCCCATTACGGGTCGCGCCATTGGTGGCCTGCCGACACCCCTTTCGAGGTCATGATAGGCGCGGTCCTGACCCAGAATACCGCGTGGACCAATGTGGAGCGTGCCCTTGATCGCTTGCGGGCGGTGGCGGCTTTGGAGCCGCGGGCCATTGCCGCTTTGCCGGTCAATGTCTTGGCCGACGCGCTGCGTCCAGCCGGCTACTATAACGTGAAGGAACGCAGGCTTCGGGCCTTGTGCGCGTGGGTGATCGAACAAGGAGGGGTGGAGGCGCTCCAGGAGCGGGAGACGGGGGCCTTGCGCGCGGCGCTTTTGAGTGTACACGGCGTGGGGCCGGAGACTGCGGACGATATCGTTCTCTATGCGTTCGGGCGCCCCGTCTTCGTTATCGACGCCTATACCCGTCGACTCTTCGCGCGGCTCGGTTTTGTGCGCGGTCAGGAGACCTACGAAGACTTGAGGGCACGGTTTGAGCGCGCCTTGCCGCCCGATGCGGCCCTCTATAATGAGTATCACGCGCTCATCGTGCAGCATGCGAAGATGGTCTGCCGTACGAAACCCGTTTGCGACACCTGCCTCTTGCGGGCATGCTGTCCCGCAAGGCAGTCTTTGGGGCGCCAAGGTCGGAAGACCCGTTCGCTTGATCGCAAGCGCGTATAAGGAGAGGTAATGGTGGGGAGATGGGCAACGGTAGTCTTTCTGGGGGCCGCTTTTTTGGGGGGTTGTGCAAGCACGGGGACGCGACCGACGCATGGTTCGGATGACCCCTTCAAGCCCGTGAACAGAAAGATTTTCGTTTTCAACCAGCACCTGGACCGGGTCTTACTGAAGCCGACCGCCGAGGCCTACACGGGTCTGACGCCACTGCCCTTGCGGCGCGGCGTAAGCGACTTCTTTTCGAACTTGGATGACTTAAAGGTCGTTATTAACGAGTCTCTGCAAGGCCGTGTAAAACCAGCATTTCTTGAGACAGCACGCTTCGTCGTGAATTCCATTTTCGGAATCGGGGGTCTGATTGACGTGGCCACCCCCATGGGCCTGCCGGGCTATAGTGCGGGCTTCGGTGAGACCTTGGGAGTGTGGGGTCTGCGGAGTGGCCCTTATATCGTTTTGCCACTGTTTGGGCCAAGCGATGTACGTGATGCCCTTGGGCTTGGTGTCGACAGCTTCACGAACCCTCCGAGTTATCTGAGCAGCCCGTCGGCGCTGTGGGGCAGCTATGCGGCCCAACTCGTCGATACGCGTTCGCACTACCTTCATCAGGGCTTGCTGATGCGGCTTGCCTCCGGAGGCCATGAATACAGCTTTGTGCGAGACGCGTTTTGGCAAAAGCGGCGGGCGCTGATGCGAGCGCGTCGCGGCGGGCCATAGGATTCCTTTTCTTGTCTCATCCGGGTAAACTCCACGGCTTTCTGCGCCCTAACGGGCGTTTCATTGGGGGTAATATGGTAACGATACGCTTGGCCCGTCGTGGCGCGAACAAGCGACCTTTCTATTCGATCGTCGTGGCGGACAAGCGTCGCGCGGCGAGCGGCGCCTTTATCGAACGGGTCGGGTTTTTCAACCCGGTGGCGAGCGGCGCCGAGGAGCGGCTGCGCGTTGATCGCGAGCGGGTCCAGTATTGGCTGGAGCGCGGCGCCCAGGCTTCCGAGCGGGTCGCGGGGCTGCTGAAGACCGCCTCCTGACACCATGCCTGATCAGGCGCCCCGAGACTGGATCGAGGTGGGTCGCGTGGTGGGGGCGTATGGTATCAAGGGTTGGTTGCGTATCCATCCTTTTACGACCCAGCCCGAGGCGCTGCTGGAATACCAGCCTTGGCGCGTGCGCCGCAAGTCCGGCGCAGTCGGGCCGTTGACGGTGACTGTAAGTCAGGTCCACGGCAAAGGCCTTATTGTAGAGGCTGCTGAATGCGCAGGACGGGATGATGCCGAGCAGTGGGCCGGGGCGGTCATTGAGGTGCCTGTGTCGGCCTTGCCGGAGCTTCCGGCGGGAGAGTATTACTGGGGGGAGTTGGTCGGCATGACGGTCCGGACGGTCGGAGACGTCGCCTTGGGCGCGGTCCATCAGCTGCTTGAGACGGGCGCCAACGACGTGCTGGTCGTCCGTGGTGCCGACCGCGAGCGGCTTATTCCGTATATTCCGGCGGTGGTTGTCCAGATTGACAAGAATCAAGGGCGCATCGTCGTCGATTGGGATCCAGACTTCTGATCCTCGTGTGGCCTGTGGCGTCGCTCAGGGTAGGGATGGACGGGCGGTCGTGAATCGATAGTCGCGGCGGGTCTGGCGGCGACGGTGGCACTCATGCTGAATACCGCATTGTTGTCAGCGCTGGCAGGCGGATCTTATACTATCGGGCCGCGCGGCAGGGCATGGTTCGGGTGTCGGCATCGTGGGGTGCTGTTTGGAACAGCGCATGGCCTCGGTGCTCGGGGTTGCCCCAAGGTCGCGAACGGGAGCAAGCCATCGAAGTGCTTCAGTCCCGCGTGACGCCGGAGTGGCGCCGCAGGAATCTCCGGTGTTTAGGCCGGCCGGGGAGGGTAGCAGGTGGAAATCGACGTCATAGGGCTGTTTCCGGAGGCGGTGCGCGGCTTCTGCGATTGCGGCATTGTGGGGCGGGCGCAGCAGTTGGGGATCGCCACGCTGCGTTTCTGGAATCTGCGGGACTTCGCGCGCGACAAGCGGCGAACCGTCGATGACCGGCCTTATGGGGGTGGCCCTGGCATGGTCCTCATGGCCGAACCCGTCGCGGAGGCGGTGGAGGCGGCCAAAGGCACACGTGACACCGCGCCTGTGCTCTATTTATCGCCGACAGGCCGGCCACTCGACCATACAGCCGTCATGGCGCTTGCGGCGCGCCCGAGTCTCATACTGCTGGCGGGGCGCTACGAGGGTGTCGACGAGCGCGTGATACGCGACGTCGTGGACGAGGAATGGTCGATCGGGGATTATGTGCTCTCTGGCGGCGAAGTCGCGGCGGCGGTACTGATCGACGCCGTCGTTCGACAGTTGCCTGGCGTCTTAGGGCATGAAGATTCGGCGCGGGAAGATTCCTTCGTCGCGGGATTACTTGATACCCCGCATTTTACGCGCCCCGAGGTTTGGCGCGGGCAGCACGTGCCGGAGGCCCTGTTGTCGGGTGATCATGCGCGGATTCGCGCTTGGCGTTTGCGGGAGTCTTTGGGGCGAACATGGCTGCGACGGCCGGATCTCCTGGAGACGCAGGAGTTGGACGGTGAGCAGCAACGGCTGTTAGAAGAATTCAAACAGGAATATAGGGGTTAAGGCTATGAGTGATATTATCAAAGAACTGGAAAGTGGATTCCTGAAGACGGATGTCCCGCAGTTCGGTCCCGGTGATACGGTTTCAGTGCAAGTCAAGGTGGTGGAGGGCGAGCGCGAGCGTCTACAGGCCTTCGAGGGCGTGGTTATCGCGCGCAAGAACCGCGGCATCAACTCGTCGTTCACAGTTCGCAAGATGTCCTATGGTGAAGGTGTGGAGCGTGTGTTTCCCCTGCACAGCCCCAACATTGCCAACATTGAAGTGAAGCGCCGAGGTGTCGTGCGCCGCGCGAAGCTGTATTATCTCCGCGAATTGACCGGCAAGGCCGCCCGTATCCGCGAACGCGTGTAATGGGCCTTGAGTGGGGCAGATGACGGGATGATTGCAAGCTCGTCGGACGCCCCGCTGATCGAGGATTTCCTCGATTGCCTGCTGACGGAATCCCGCCTCCGTCCTCACACCCTCGATAGCTACAGACGAGACATGGAAGCGTTCGCCCGCTACCTGGGCGGACGCGGCGTCGCTCGCGCCGTACGCACCGACATTACTGGATACTTGGCCGCCGAAGTCTTGGCGGGCCGAAGACCGCGGACTGGTGCTCGACGCTTGTCGACCCTGCGCCGGTTTTATCAGCACCTGCTCGCCCGGGGCGAGTTGTCCGAGGACCCGACCGAAGGCGTCGAGGGCCCGCGCCTCGGAGTGAACCTCCCTAAGTCCTTGAGTGAAGAGGATGTGGAGCGCTTGCTGGCTGCGCCCGGGGATGAGACGCCCGAGGCGCAGCGAGATAGGGCAATGCTCGAGGTTCTCTACGCCACCGGTCTGCGTGTGTCGGAACTCGTGGCCCTACGGCTCACGGAGGCGGATTGCCAGGCGGGGATCGTGCGCGTCGTCGGTAAGGGGGGCCGGGAGCGCCTCGTGCCTTTGGGGGAGGAAGCGCAGGGAGTGCTTATGCGCTATCTGGTCGATACCCGTCCCTGCTTCTTGAAGGGCGGCGCCCCGCAGGCGGCGATTTTTTTGACGCGGCGGGGGGCGCCCATGACGCGGCAGGCCTTCTGGCATAACATCAAACGTTACGCGGCCAAGGCCTGTGTGAAAACACCAGTATCGCCCCACACCATACGTCACGCCTTCGCCACCCATCTCATCAATCACGGCGCGGATCTACGGGTAGTTCAGCTGCTGCTTGGGCACGCGGATCTGTCAACGACACAGATTTATACGCATGTCGCGCGCGAGCGGCTGAAGGTCGTGCACAGCCGCCATCATCCGCGCGGTTGACCATTAGCCCACGTATTCCCCTTCCCCTGATTGGGCCGTAGCCCAGGAGCGGCATTGTCGGCCGCAGGGCCTATCAAGCAGCCCGTTGGACCTTTATGTGGCCAAATGCATCATGGCGCCATGCGCACCCGACCTGGCTTCCGGTTCCGCTGTTATCCAAGCCCCGCGCAGGCGCAGATCTCGCTGCGCTGGATTGGCTGTCAGCGGTTCACCTACAACACCAAAGTGACGGATGCAAAAGCGGCTTAGCGGCACGAGAGTTCATCGGATCTAGGAGTCGTTGACTTCGGCGAGATCGGGGAGCCCATGCTCTTGCTCGAGACGGAAGGCCTCACCACCCACGGGTGTGGTATAGCCGAGTATCGCGCCCGCTTGCCGCACCACCGCCCGCCAGTTGACAGTGCGGACCCGGCGTCTCAGGATCTCGGAAAGCCGTGCCGTCAGGCGGCGTTCTTCGCGGCGCAGCACCGAGATACTGTACAAGGAATCCAGGGATAGGTACGCAAACAGGATTGCGATGCCCTGCATGAGGACGGCCGGCGGACTGAGCAGGATCGAACCGAGGATCGCGACGAGTGCCGCAATGCCGCTGACCTTCGCGTAAGACCGCGAGCGTTCCTGGGCGAAGCGGTTATCCGCCAAGCCTTGACGCAGTTCGTCTTCCGCTACAGCCGATCCCGTTTTGTGAAGGGCGTAGTAATCCTTCAGCAAGAGCAGCAGTCGCAAGAGACGTTCGCGATGGGTTGGTTTCTGGACGCCTACATGTTCCATGTCCGCCATCCGGCTTGCTGCGAATTCATCCCATTCGTATTCTCGATCGTCGCGACCGCTCTGATCTATGGCCTGGTGGCACAAGTAGCGCATCTCCAGGATTTCGGCCACCTCGATCGGAAAACGCAGGCCAACCAGTTTCCGATAAAAGAATGGAAACGCATCGGGGGAATTGGGGAGTTTTGCAAAGTATTCGGATAAGAGCGGCTTCGAATCCATAGCTTCCTTGTAGGTCTTTTGCCGGATGGACGCGTAACGGAAAGCCTTTCGCGTATTGTATCAGATATTCAGGGTTTCGCATGCGGTCTCATGTATTCGGAGAAAGGGGCTGGGTTCGGTTAAGATGACCCTAGGAGGATCTAGGATGGAGCCGACAGGTGAGGGTTTGGTGCTGGCCTTGGGTGCCGGAGGGGCGCGAGGTCTGGCACACATCGGCGTGTTGGAAGTATTGGCCGAGCATGGCTTGCCGGTGCGTGCAATCGCCGGCTGCAGCATAGGCGCCGAGATCGGCGCACTCTACGCGCACAGATCGGA
>JAKAXK010000066.1 GCA_021827145.1 Pseudomonadota bacterium | reverse complement strand
CAGAGCGCGCCATCGATCACGAGTCCTCCGCCGACACCGGTGCCGAGGATGACCGCGAACACGCACCGCAGGCCTTCGCCGGCCCCATCGCGGGCCTCGCTCAAGGCGAGGCAATTGGCATCGTTCTCGAGGCGGATCGGGCGGCCGAGGCGCGCCGCAAGGTCCTCACGCAGTGGCCGCCCGTTCAGGCAGGCGGTATTGGAGTTCTTGAGTAAGCCCGTTTTGTGAGAGATTGCCCCTGGGCTCCCTATGCCCACGGTACAGGGTTCCGAGACCGCGGACTCAAGCGCCGCCACCAGGTCTGCGATCGCCCCCAGGATGGCGTCATAGCCGGCCGCGGCGGGTGTGGGCACGCGGCTGCGGGCCAGCTCCCGGCCGCCCCCATCCATGACGATGCCCTCGATCTTCGTGCCGCCGAGATCGATCCCTATGCGCATAGCGCGGCCAGCCAGCGGGCATAGAGGATGTCCGCAATTTGGTGCAGGGCCGCCAGTTTGTGGCTTGCGTCATCACGCATGCTGTCGGCGGTCTGCACTGACGGCGAGGCAAGGAGGGCGCGGCCCGCCGGGCTGCCGGCCCATAAGTCGATCATGCGGGCGGTCATCTCGATGTGACATTGCAAGGCCAGTGTCTGGCCGATGACGAAGCCCTGATGACGGCAGAAAGGGCCGGTCAGGAGGGGCGAGGCGCCGTCGGGAATGGTGAAGGTCTCGCCATGCCAATGGAAGACCTCGAAACGGTCAGGAAGCCCCTTCAGCCAATCCCGGGAGGCCGCCCCCGGGACGGCCTCGACCATGCCCCAGCCGATCTCCGTCACCGGGTTGGGCCCCACCGTGCCACCCAGCGCCTTGCTGATCAGCTGACCTCCCAGGCAGTGGCCCAGGACCGGCAGGTCCGCCTCACGGGCCTCCCGAATGAGCGCCAAGGACTGCGGGATCCAGGGGAGCGGGTCGTTTACGCTCATGGGCCCGCCCATGAAGACGAGGCCCGCATAGTCGCTCGCGCTTTTGGGCATGGCATCGCCCTGATCGACTCGTATGAGGGCGTAGGGGATGTCCCGGCGGTTCAGGACCTCGGCCAGATAACCGGGGCCCTCGCCAGGCGCGTGTCGGAAAATCGCAAGAGGCTTCATGGATGGAGAGATCTCGGCCATGGATTGGGGGGGCGCACGGGCCGTGTCGCCGTCCGCGCGACCAGTCTCAAAGACGCGCCGCGCTCAAGGCCTTCAGTATAACGGCATGCGGGGCCTGTCCCCTAGTCGGCGGCGACGGCGGGTGCCGTTTCCCCACCGAGTCTGTGTCGGCTGACGAGCAGGACAAAGGGCAGCATGGTGGCGAAACTCATCGCGATGAACAAGAAGGCGGCATCAAAGGCGACCATTTGCGACTGCCGGCTCAGGGTGTTGGCCAGTATTGCGGCGCTTTGCGGTGCCCCGGGGAGGAGGTGGAGCGGCGCCAGGTAGGCGGCGACCGCCGTGCCAAAGGCGGTGATGTGGCCGCCGATCGCGTTCCAGGCAATCTGGCCATGGCGAATGTATACGGCCGTGACGAGCGAGATGCCTATCGATGAGCCCACGGTGCGCATGAGACTGAATATCCCGGCGGCCTCGGAGGCCGACTCACGTGGCAGGGTGGCAAAGGCGACCGTGGAGAGCGGCACATAGATCATCCCCAAGCCGAGTCCTTGGATGAGGACTGGCCACACGACGTCCCATTCGTTGATATGGAGGTCGTAGCGGGTCATGCCCCACGTCCCGATACCGCTCAGGAGGATGCCGGCCGTGATCAGAACGCGCGGACTCATGCGTGTGATGAGGCGACCTACAATGAGCATACTGACCGCGCTGACGATGCCGCGCGGCGCCATGACAAGCCCGGTCGTGAGCGTCGGATAATGCAGGAGCTCTTCGAGAAAGAGTGGCTGTATGACCATCGATCCATACATGCCGAGCCCGAAGATCGCCAGCAGGAGGCTCGCGACAGTAAAGTTGCGGTCGGCGAGGATGCGTAAGTCGAAGAGCCGTCGGCCGCCCGGCGAGAGGCTATGGACGGTGAAGGCCCCGAGACCGGCGAGCGTGACTATGGCGGCAAGCTGGATACGCGTGGAGCCCAACCATCCGTACTCGTTCCCGCGATCGAGGAGGAACTGGAGGGCGCCTATGGATAAGCCCAGATAGATGAGACCCTCCCAGTCCATGTCGCGCTTTTCGCGTGGGGTGTCCGGCACCGACGTCAGCGCCAATACATACGAGAGGATGCCGACGGGCAGGTTGATAAAAAAGGTCCAGCGCCAGCTCAAGACCTCTGTTAGGTAACCCCCCAGCGTGGGCCCGAGGATGGGTCCTATCATCACCCCGATGCCCCAAATCGCCATCGCCCGGCCACGCTCTTCGACCGGGTAGACGCTGACCAGGATGGCCTGCGAGAGCGGTACGAGGGAGGCCCCGAAGGCGCCCTGCAGGAGCCGGAAGACCACGATCTGGCGGAGCGACATCGCCAGGCCACAGAGGGCGGAGAAGGCCACGAAACCGAAGATGCTGATGAGGAGGTAACGGCGGCGCCCCAGTCGATCCATGAAGAATCCCGTGAGCGGCATGAAGATCGCGGAGGCCACGAGGTAGCTTGTGAGCACCCAGGTGATCTGGTCGGGGGTGGCCTCGAGCTGCCCTTCCATGTGCGGCAGGGCCACGTTTACGATGGTGGTGTCCAGCACCTGCATCACGGTCGTCGCCATGACCGCGATGGTGATGAGGAGTCGCTGTCTCGGACTCACGGCCCAGGTTCAGGGGTCGGGTTTGCGATACAGATGAGGATGCTGCATGTGGACAGATCGAGGAGCGTCACTCCGACCGAGCCGCGCCACCATCGGGCGAACCCTGACTGCGTGCGGTGGCCGAGGACGATGAGGTCGACCTGCAGGGTCTTGGCCGCCCGCGCGATCTCGTCTGTGGGTTCGCCCAGGGCCAGGTGGCCTTGGGCCTTGACGCCGCGCTCGCTCAATTTCGCGACACCCTCGGCCAAGATTTCTTCGATGTGGCGGGTCTGTTGCGCGAAGGGTGCGTCGGTGGATAAGGACTCACCGACGATGGCCGTGGCGCTTGTGCGAACGACAGCCAGCAAATGCACGAAGGCGCCGCAGGCGGCGGCCAGTTCAGCCCCCTGTGCCAGGGCCGTTCGGCCCTCGCGCGTGCCGTCGTAGCAAAGGAGCATGGTGCGAAAGACCATGAGTGGCCCTCGTCAATGGTGATGCGCCCGGCGGAAAAAGACCGTCGCGTTCGCGCTTGTTGCAATGCGCAGCGGCCAGCGGGGGCTCGGGTTCAGGATCAGAATGCGTACCGGGACGCGTTGCGTGACCTTGACCCAGTTGCCTGTCGCGTTTTCGGGTGGCAGTAGCGAGAAGGCTGTGCCGCTGCCGCCGCTTATGCCGATTACTTTACCGCGGAAGAGGTGGTTTGGGTACATATCAACGTGGATGTGTGCCCGATCACCCACCGCGATATGACTCAAGGCCGTCTCTTTGAAATTGGCGGTCACCCAATAGGTATGGTTGGCGATGAGGGCAAAAAGGGGTGTACCCGCCTGGATATAGGCACCGGGACGCAGCCGCATGTTGCTCAGGGAGCCCGTGGTCGGGGCCCGCACTAGGCAATGCGCGAGATTGAGTTGGGCGCGGGCAAGCGCCGCTTGGGCGGCGGCCAGCGCGGCCTGATCGGCCTTGACGGTCGCCTGGGCGGTCTCGGAGGCCTGCGACGACAGGAATCGGTGCGCTGCCATGCGCCGCGTACGGCCGCTTATGGCTTCGGCATTGATGAGCAGGGCTTGGCGCTGCTCGACCGAGGCTTGCGCCGCACGGACCGCGATCTTGTAGGGATGCGGGTCGATCTCGAATAGGCGTTGATGGGCGTGCACAGTGTCATTGTCATGAACAAAGAGTCGCGCGACCGGTCCCGAGACCTGCGCGGCCATCGACACGACGTGTCCGCCGACATAAGCGTCATCCGTGCTGACGTAATTCTGGAGGCTGCGCCAATACACGTAGGCTCCATAGAGCAGCAGGATGATAATGAAAGCCAGTAAGGCCCTTTGACGGAGAAGGGCGCGGGCCATCTGTGACAGTCGGGACATAGTGTGGGTCGGGCCTGTATGAACGCTAGAGACTAAGGAGGCGGCTGCGGATTTTTTTGAGAGCCGCTGTGCTGACCGCTACTTCCTCTTCGGTGAGGGTGGCAAGGAGTTCATGACTCAGGCTCTCCGCCACCTCGGTTATGGGCCGCATGAGTGCCCGCCCCCCCTCGCAGAGATGGACAGTCTTGCTGCGGCGGTCGTGCGGCGATTCCCGCCGTTCTACCAAGCCGTCGGCGGTCAGCCGGTCCAGCAGACCCACCACGGTCGGTGCTTCGACACCCAGGCGCGCCGCGAGTTCGGCCTGTGTGCAGTCTTCGCTACAGGAGATGTGGAGTAGCATACGCCACTTGGCCTGACTAAGACCGAGCGGCCGCAGGCGGCGATCCAGTTCGGTCCGCCATAGCCGCGCGGTTTCGTGGAGTGTCCCTGCAAACGATTCGAGAGGAAGCCCCATCGCCCGCTCCTTTTGAACCTAACTATTAGGAGGCTAACAGAGGGACCCGGCACTGCGCAAGGGCCCTAAGGGCTAGGTGGCAGGGGTCTTGTCCTTCTTGATGAGCGCGTAGGCCGAATGATTGTGTATGGACTCGAAGTTCTCGGACTCGACCGTGTAGGCGTCTATCCGGGGGTCGGCGTTCAAGACGCTTGCGACCTCGCGGACCATGTCCTCGACGAAGCGCGGATTGTCATAGGCGCGTTCAGTCACGAATTTTTCATCCGGGCGCTTCAAGAGCCCGTAGAGCTCGCAGCTCGCCTGTTTTTCCACGATATCAATCAGATCCTCGACCCAGACAAACTGGTTGGTCCTGACCGTCAGGGTGACATGCGAGCGCTGGTTGTGTGCCCCGCGCTCCGAGATCTCCTTCGAGCAGGGGCAGAGGCTCGTCACCGGCACGACCACGCGTATGGTGGTGACGCTACGCCCGCTGCGGATCTCGCCCAGGAAGCTCACCTCATAATCCATGAGGCTGCGCACGCCTGATACCGGCGCGGTCTTCATCACGAAATAGGGGAAGCTCATCTCGATATGGCCGGTATCGGCCTCGAGCCGCTGGGCCATTTCGACGAGCATGTCCTGGAAAGATTCGACCGATATCTCGGTCTCGTAACGGTTCAGGATCTCGACGAACCGCGACATGTGCGTGCCCTTGAAGTTATGGGGCAGCTCGACGTACATGTTGAAGAGCGCAATCGTGTGCTGCTCCCCTTGGCTGCGGTCTTTGACACGCACGGGGTGGCGGATGTCCTTGATGCCGACTTTGTCTATGGCGATCTGACGCGAGTCGGCACTGTTTTGCACATCGGCGATACAGTCGGCTCGCGCACCGGGAGGCGCAGCGATCATAGCGGGACGTCAATCCTGAGTAATTTAGTCAACGAATCGATATTCTAGGCTGATTCCGATGTGCGGGCAAGTTCGGGTAGGACAGCGCGGACTTGGCGGGTGATGCCGGAGGCGTCAAGTCCGACATCGGCCAACATCTGCGCGGGTGCGCCCTGTTCCAAATAGCAATCCGGCAGGCCGAGGTTCAGGATCCGCACCGGCAGCTGGAGTTGCCCGACAAGCTCGCCCACGCCGCTCCCGGCCCCTCCCGCCACCGCGTTTTCCTCGATGGTGACGAAGAGCTCATGGGAGCGGGCGAGCCGCACAAGCAGCGCCTCGTCCAGCGGCTTCACGAAACGCATGTTGACCACCGTGGCGTTCAGGGTCTCGCCGGCGCCCAGGGCCGCAGTCAGGACTGAACCGAAGGCGAGCAACGCCACGCGCGCCCCTTGTCGACGGATTTCCGCCTTGCCGATGGGGAGCGCGGTCATGACGCGTTCCACGGTCGCCCCGGGCCCCGTCCCCCGCGGGTAGCGGACCGCGGTTGGTCCGTCGTGTCGATAGGCCGTGTAGAGCATTTGTCGGCATTCGTTTTCATCGCTGGGGGCCATGATGACGAAGTGCGGTAGGCAGCGCATGAAGCTCAGATCGAAGCTGCCGGCATGGGTCGGCCCGTCGGCCCCGACCAGTCCTCCACGGTCCACGGCCAGCATGACCGGGAGGTTTTGCAGACTGATGTCATGAATGACCTGATCGTAGCCGCGTTGCAGGAAGGTCGAGTAGATGGCGACCACGGGCTTGAGGCCCTCGCAGGCCATGCCCGCGGCGAACGTCAGGGCGTGCTGTTCGGCGATGCCTACGTCGAAGTAGCGAGCCGGAAAGCGTTCGGAGAACTCGACCAGCCCCGAGCCTTCGCGCATGGCGGGCGTGATGCCGATCAGTTTCTGGTCCTCGGCGGCCATGTCGCAGAGCCATTCACCGAAGATTTGCGTGTAGGTCTTGCCCGAGGCCTTGATCTCCATCTTGCCTGTGCGTGGATCAAAGGGCGTTACCCCGTGATAGACGCAGGGATCACCTTCCGCGGGCGTGTAGCCCTTGCCTTTGCGGGTGACGACATGGAGGAAGCGCGGTCCCTTCAGGTCGCGCATGTTTCGTAGTGTCGGGATCAGGGTCGAGAGGTCATGCCCATCGATCGGGCCTATGTAGTTGAAGCCGAGTTCTTCGAACAAGGTACCGGGCATGATGATGCCCTTCATGTGCTCCTCGATCCGCTTCGCGAACTGGAACACCGGGCGCACGGTACTCAAGACCGTCTTGCTGCCGCTGCGCACGCTCGTGTAGGCGCGCCCCGAGAGGATGCGGGCGAGATAGCTCGAGAGCGCACCCACATTGGGCGATATGGACATGTCGTTGTCGTTCAAGACCACGAGCAGGTCGGCGTCCATGCTGCCGGCATTGTTCAAGGCCTCGAAGGCCATGCCCGCCGTGAGTGCGCCGTCGCCGATGACTGCGACGACCTGGCGCGTCTTCTGTGTCTCTTTGGCGGCCACCGCCATGCCAAGGGCGGCGCTGATCGAGGTGCTCGAGTGTCCGACACCGAAGGTGTCGTAGGGGCTTTCCGCTCGTTTCGGAAAACCAGCCAGGCCGCCCGCCTTGCGCAGCGTTCCCATCTGGTCGCGACGTCCGGTCAAAATTTTGTGAGGGTAGGTTTGATGGCCGACATCCCACACGAGACGGTCTTCCGGCGTATCGAATACATAGTGAAGTGCGATCGTGAGTTCAACGGTCCCGAGTCCGGCTGCGAGATGGCCGCCGGTCCGGCTTACGCTCGTGATGAGAAACTCGCGCAGCTCATCGGCCACTTGTGGGAGGACACCCTCGGGCAGCCGTCTGAGGTCTGCGGGGGAATCGATAGAGCGCAGCAGCGATTGCCCGGTTTTCATCATGCCTCAGTGATCTCGCTCGACGGCGTATTGCGCGATGGTCGCAAGGAGCTCGCCATTATCTCCCAAAAAGTGGAGGCTGGCGAGCGCGTTGTCATGGAGGGCGCGGGCGCGTCGGCGTGCCTCGTCGACACCGAGGACCGAGGCAAAGGTCGCCTTGCCGGCCGCGGCGTCGGCGCCGACGGTCTTGCCGACCACGAGCGCCACGCCCTCCACGTCAAGCAGGTCGTCCGCAATCTGGAAGGCAAGCCCCAGCGCGCGACCGTAGTTATCCAAGTCTTTGGGGATCTCAGGACTCGCGGCTAGCGCCCCGAGCCGCACGCTGGCGTGGATGAGGGCGCCGGTTTTGCGGCTATGCCGCTCTTCCAGAATCTCAACCGTGGCCTCGGGACCGGCCTTGAGGTCAAGCGCCTGGCCGCCGGCCATTCCGAGCGAACCGGACGCCTGCGCCAGCTCCTCGACCATGCGAATGCGGGCGTGCGCTGACACGGCCTGCGCGCCTGCCAGGACCGCAAAGGCCTGGGTCTGCAAGGCATCCCCCGCCAGCAGGGCCGTGGCCTCCCCGAAGGCCTTGTGACAGCTTGGGCGCCCACGGCGCATGTCGTCGTCATCCATGCACGGCAAGTCATCATGCACAAGGGAGTAGGCGTGAATCAGTTCGACCGCGGCGGCCGCCGCATCCAGCGCCTCGAGGCTCGCGCCCAAGGCCGCGCCTGTGGCGTAGACGAGGCAGGCGCGCAACCTCTTGCCGCCCCCAAGGGTGGCATAGCGCATGGCCTCATGGAGGTCCGGAGGCAAGGTCTGGGCCGAAGGCAGAACACGCGCCAACACGGCCTCCGCCCGCTCGCGGTAGCGTTTCAATTGATCTCGGGACACTGCGCTCACTCGCTCTGTTCGCCGGCCTTGACGGGTTCCACGCGATAGCTCCCGTTTTCGGAGACGAGCCGCTCCACGCGTTGTTCAGCGTTCTTCAGGCCTGCCTCGCACAGTCGCGAGAGTTCCATGCCACGCTGGAAAGTGGAGAGCGCGTCTTCCAGCGATTGTTGGCCGTTTTCCATTTGATGCACGATCTGCTCAAGTTCGGCCAACGCGGCTTCGAAGTTGGGAAGGGGTGTGTTTTCGGTCACAGGTCATCCTCATCTGTGGTTTGTCACCCTACTGCAACGACCGGGAACCGTCAATTCCGTGAGGGGATCGCCGACGGTCGGAGTTTATCGAGATCATCGGTACGGTATACTAGGCACCCTATGGCTAACGGACACTTCCCCGAGAAAGGGCGGCTGCGTCGCTTGTTGCGCGCGCTGCCGTGGACCACCGTGGCGTGGATCGCGCTCGCGGTAGGACTCTTGTTTGGCATCGGGTTTGCCGCCCAACATTATAAGGTCCCACCCGAGGAGGTGAGTCTTCTCCGGGTCCTGGTCGTGGGACTCGCCGGACTGCGTGTCATTCGCGGCATCGAGCGCGCCTTGGCGCGTCGCCGATCCGCGCGCCTCGAGCAGATGGCGCGTTCCGCGCGCGGCTATGAGTTGTCCTGGCAGGATTCCGTCACCGGAATCTATCTCACCCGGCTTTTGCTCTATGCGGGTCTCGTCCTTCTCACCATCATGGTCGTCGGGGGGACGTTTAGCGGTGTCCTCGTCGGCGGTACCATGCTCTCGGTGGTGATCGGTGTCGCGGGCCAGTCGTTCTTCGGGAACTTCTTCGGCGGGCTTGCGGTGGCGCTCTTCAAGCCCTTTGACGTCGGCGACCATGTCCAGATCGTGGCCTGGCAATTCCCGATGATGCCTGAGACCTACCCGCACCCATTGCGGGCACAGGGCTATCGCGGCGTGGTGCGCGACATCAATCTCTTTTACTCCGAGTTGCGTCTGGACGACGGACAATTGTTCCGGGTGCCCAACGGGGTCGTAATAACGGGGGGGCTCATACGCTCGCTGCCGGACGACTGGGCGCGTATCGTCTTTCGTTTCGATGTGGCGATCTCGAGCAAGCCGGCCGACATCGCGAATAAACTTCAGGAGGTGGCGCGGCGTCACTTCCGGCCCCGTCCCGAGGAACCGATCCCACCTTCCGATTCCCCGCAAGGCGATGAGGCCGCACCGCCATTCGGTTGGGACCCGCCGCTCATTTTGATCGTGGACATTTCGCTTACAGCTATGAGTATTGAGGTGCGGGCCTCCATTCCGCAGCGACTGCGTGATCGTGCCAAGGCGGACTTCTTCACGGATATCCTGCCGATCGTGTATCCTGCCCAATCCACCTAAGGCCCCTACCGGCAGTATCCGGGGCGCGGTGTCGCATGCAACTGAAAAGCATTTTTCCAAGGAGTCCTACCATGAATTTGGATCGAGTGGGCCCGGGTGACAAGGTCCCGGCGATCGTCAATGTTGTCATCGAGATCCCGGCCAACGGGCCCCCCGTGAAGTACGAGATGGATAAGGAAACGGGGGCGATGTTCGTGGACCGGTTCATGAACACCGCCATGTATTACCCATGCAACTACGGTTATGTCCCCCACACCTTGTCGGACGACGGTGACCCGGTGGATGTGCTGGTCGTGACGCCCGCGCCGCTCATCAGCGGCTCGGTCATAAGCTGTCGGCCTGTCGCCATGCTCAAGATGACCGACGAGAAAGGTGTCGACATGAAGATTCTCGCGGTGCCGGCGGACAAGCTCTGTGTGTCTTATCGTCATTACCAGTCCCTCAAGGACATACCGCCCCTTCTGCTCGATCAGATCAGCCATTTCTTCGCGCACTACAAGGATCTCGAGGCCGGCAAGTGGGTGAAGATCGAGGGCTGGGTCGACGGCGAGCCGGTGGGTGCCGAGATCACGAATGGTATCGAGCGCTATAAGATCTCGCGCCACAAGCCGCGTTTCTAGGTGGCGCGCGGGCGACCCCTCCTGTCAGGACCTGCGTCGGGCACACGTTTGGGCAGAATGCCGTTTGAGTACATGCGATTCCCTTCAGTCTCCCGCCGGGGTGCGCGGGACCCGGCGCCGAGGGCGCTCGGGTTCCCGTTTTCCCGCGGACGCGGCCCCAGCAGCCCGATGTGATGGCTCTCGCCACTGACAGGTGACCGAGCGATCTCGATTATGCCTACCCACCCACCCCCCGGTTGAAGCCGGCATCCGCTTTAAAGGCGGCACGCGACGTGCCGCCTGAAGCAAGACGCATTGAAGCACCGGTGCGGAGATCGTCGCTGATTCGTACGGATCCTGGCGAGGCCCGAGATCCGCCGTGAACCCCCAATGGCGGCGCCTCGGCGAGGGGGGCGTGATGGTGCACGCAAGCCGGGATCACGGGTAGGGCTTGGCGAAGTCGCGGGCATAAGGCGCCGCGGCACCAGGAGGGCTTGTTTCTCGCCGCCCACCAGATCCGCGGAAGGCCCGCTCCCCCAGACACGCCGCCGGTGCCGACGAATTGGAAGCGCGCGCGGCGGCAAGGCCTTCCCATGTATCATCGATATGTCGCGGACGCTCCGGATCGGAGGGGTGTGAACACCCTTGCCTTCGGGGCAAAAGACCGCGGTCGTAGGGGCGTGCGCGAGGCACCGATCGTGGAAAAACTCAAAATGCATTCCCGCAACCTCACCCAAGACGCGATGGCGTGTCTCGCCGACATCTTTCCGGGGTGCGTCACGGAAGCCCGCGCCGCAGATGGGACCACGCGCCTTGCAGTGGATTTCGACCGACTGCGCCAAGAGCTTTCAGAGTCGATCGTCGAGGGACCGCAAGAGCGTTATCACCTGAACTGGCCCGGCAAGCGCGAGGCGCTGTTGGCCACCCATGCGCCGATCACCAAAACGCTGCGGCCCTGCCGGGAGGAGAGTGCCCACTTCGACACCACCAAGAATCTCTTTGTCGAAGGCGATAATCTGGATGTGTTGGGGCTCCTCCAGGAAGCATACCGGGGCCAGGTTAAGATGATCTACATCGACCCCCCCTACAACACCGGACGCGACTTCGTCTATGCCGACGACTTTACCGATAGCGCCAAGACTTTTCTGTTGCGCTCTCATCAGGGGAGCGAACAGCCTAAGCCGTTCGCCAGCGACGTTGAGGCCAGCGGACGCTTTCATGCAAACTGGCTCTCCATGATGTTCTCCCGACTGATTTTGTCACGCAAGCTCTTGCGGCAAGACGGCGTCATCGTCGTTCATATCGATGAAAACGAGTATCCCAACCTAGAAAAGGTGCTCGCGGAAATATTCGGGGAGGCCAACAATCTCGGTACGATAGTCTGGGACAAGAGAAACCCCAAGGGCGACGCATCGGGGGTGGCACAGCAACATGAGTACCTATGTCTCTACTGTAAGGATAGGAAAGCGTTCACGCAGGCATGTGAATTCAAGCGGCCTAAGGAAAATGCCGATCGGATGCTGGCGCGTGCCAAATACATCGTGGCGCGCGAGGGCGGTGTGACTGAACGAGCGAGAAAGGAGTACAGGGATTGGGTCAAGCAGCAGGACCTGACGGGGGGCGAGAAAGCTTATAATCAAATCGACGATAATGGCGATGTCTTCCGTGCCGTATCGATGGCCTGGCCCAACAAGAAGAGGGCGCCGGTCGAGTATTTCGAGCCGCTCATTCACCCCATTACAGGAAAACCTTGCCCCGTTCCAGAACGTGGCTGGCGCAACCCCCCGTCTACTATGCGCCAACTCCTCATGTCCGGGGAAATTCTTTTTGGTGCCGACGAAACGGTTCAGCCGACGCGAAAGTATCGACTCAAGGACAACCTCTTCGAGAATGTAGCGTCGGTCTTATACTTCGGGGGGAGCGATGATGCTTTGCTCTCGGAGTTCGGCACTCCGTTCGACAACCCCAAGCCGGTGCATGTGGCGAAACGCTTGATCCAGTCCGTTTGCCAAGAAGAAGGTATCGTGCTGGATTTCTTCGCCGGCTCGGCTACGACGGCGCACGCAGTCCTGCAACTGAATGCCGAAGATGGCGGCGATCGTCGTTTTATCATGGTGCAGCGCCCGGAGTCCTGCGCCCATCATTCCGCGGCCTATCGGGTGGGCTACAAGACCATTACCGAACTGGGCAAGGAGCGGCTACGGCAGGCTGCCGCCAGAATTGTGAAGACTTATGCCGACGCTCTGGCCTCGCGTGGGCGACCTCTGGATTGCGGGTTTAGGGTATTGAAAGTCGATACGTCCAATATGGCCGATATCCACTACCAGTCAGGCGCGTATGACCCATCTCTATCCGCGCCGCTTGTGGATAACGTAAAGCCCGACCGTACGCCTGAAGATGTCTTGTTTCAGGTGGCGCTGGATTGGGGGATCGATCTGGCCGGGTCCATCACCCGGGAGAGCATTTGCGGCAAGGAGGTGCTTTTCATGGCGGACGATATGCTTGCGGTCTGTTTGGATGCCCGGGGTGGCGTCGATGCGCGTTTTGTGAAGGAGCTCGCCAAGCACAAGCCCTTACGCGTGGTGTTTCGTGATGCCGGCTTCAAGGACGATGCCATCAAAATGGACGTGGCTTCTCTCTTCAAGCGCCTATCGCCTGCCACGGACGTGAGGTGTCTTTGAGGGGTTGTCAGGGAAGCTTAGGGGCAAAACACCTCTACGAAGGGGGCTGTGCAGGTCGCCATGGCCGACTTAACGGGGTCGCCGTCGCCCCTAACGTTTATGGGAGGCCTTGAACCCATGCTAAGGATACATAAATCAGGCGCGCGCTTCGGGCGGTAAGGCGGCGGGCCGGATACCATGCGGCGGCATGACTATTTCGCCATTGACCCGGCTCTGGCAGAGGAAGTCATGGCCACGACCATCGAGGTCGTATCTCGGCCACTGGTCGCTACTCGTCAATCCCATCGGCTTTCCGGGGCTCGATCAATTTCGAGATTCGGAATCGAAGGTAGTGTACGGACTTATGTGCAAATTCTTGGACTGCTGAAGCGGTCATGGTATGAGGGAGATTAACAAGATCAACCCCGTGTCCTGTAGGAGGATTCACACCATGACCGTGAAGAAGCGTAGCGCCAACACCATCGACCTTAAAGCCCTGATGGCAGAAGACCGTGACCTCAGAAGTCCTTGATGAAAGAAGCCCTGCAGGAGGTCCTGGAGGCCGAGATGACAGAACTCCTGGGGGCCGGCCCCCACCAACGTCAGGACGGGCGTCAGGGCACCCGGGCCGGCCACTATGAACGCGGGCTCGTGACCCGCATTGGCAAGCTCGAACTGCGGGTACCCCGGGACCGCAATGGGCAGTTCCAGAAGATC
>JAKAXK010000213.1 GCA_021827145.1 Pseudomonadota bacterium | reverse complement strand
CCCCACGGATCCTGCGGCCCTGGGGGCCGAGGCCCGCCAGACCATGCCGCGCATCGAGCAGATCTTCCTCGAAAGCCCTGAGCCCGATACAGGGCTTGCCGACGCCCGTCTGTATCTGGTGCATAGGCGCAGCGAGAAGCGGCTCGCGCCCACGGACGGCGAATTTTATGTCGCGAGTCTCTCGACCCGGCTCCTGTCGTACAAGGGGCTGGTCATGCCGGCCTATCTGCCGGTGTTCTATCCCGACCTCAAGGCCGCGGATTTCGGTTCGTCGATCTGCCTCTTTCATCAACGTTTCTCGACCAACACTTGGCCGCAGTGGCGTTTGGCTCAGCCGTTTCGCCATCTCGCGCATAACGGCGAGATCAATACGATCCAAGGCAATCGCTCCTGGGCCCTGGCGCGCGGCCATACCCTGGTCTCGTCGCGTATCGATCTGAAGGACGCGCTTCCGCTGGTCTCGCAGTCCGGATCGGACTCTATGAGCCTCGACAATATGCTCGAGGCCCTGCTCGCAGGCGGCGCCGATTACTTCCGGGCCATGCGGCTCTTGATTCCGCCTGCCTGGCAGAATATCCCGCACATGGACCCCAATCTGCGCGGGTTCTACGAATATCACGCGATGCATATGGAGCCGTGGGATGGGCCGGCGGGCATCGTGTTCACGGACGGGCGTTACGCCTCGTGCGTCATGGATCGCAACGGCCTGCGCCCGGCGCGTTGGGTGCTGACGCGCGATCGGCATATCACCATCGCCTCCGAGACCGGCGTGCATCCTTATGCGCCGAGCGACGTACTCGCCAAAGGCCGCTTGAGGCCGGGCGAGCTTTTGTCGGTTGATACGCAGACCGGCGAGCTCTTGTTGCCGGCGGATATCGATGCCCGTCTCGCCTCCCGCAAGCCCTATCGCGCCTGGCTGGATGCCCGCACACGGCACCTCGAGGGGAGTCTCGAGGTCTGCGCGACGCGAAGCCCGGCCATCGACGTGGGCGTGCACCAGAAGCTCTTTCAGGTGACGTTCGAGGAGCGCGACCAGGTCATCCGGGTACTGGCCGAAGACGGCCAGGAGGCCACGGGGTCGATGGGCGACGACACGCCCATGGCGGTCCTGTCCACCGGTGTCCGGTCCCTCTACGATTATTTCCGTCAGCAGTTCGCGCAGGTCACGAACCCGCCCATCGATCCTCTGCGCGAGGCGATCGTGATGTCGTTGAACACGAGCTTCGGACCCGAGCGCAACCTCTTCGAGGAGACCGCGGATCACGCGGCACGTCTGGAGGTGGCCTCACCGGTCCTGAGTCGCTGCAAATTCGCGCGCCTCGTGTCCCAGGACGACCCGGCGTATCGGCTGACGCGTCTCGGTCTGCACTATGACCCGCAGGTCACGACGCTCGAGGGCGCGGTGCGGGCCCTCGTCGCGGCGGCGGTGGACGCGGTGCGCGCAGGCACGGTCGTGATCCTGCTGTCGGATCGTGATGTCGCCCCGGGGCGCTTGCCGGTTCACGCCCTGTTCGCCGTGGGGGCCGTGCATAACGCGCTGATCGCCGCGGGCCTGCGCTGCCGGGCCAATATCGTAGTCGAGACCGGCACAGCACGCGACTCGCACCATTTTGCCTGCCTCATAGGCTACGGCGCGACGGCGGTGTTCCCTTATCTCGCCTATGAGGTGATCGTGGACTTGGTGCGCTCGGGCGAGATCACCTCGCAAGACGAGGGTCATGCCGTCAAGAATTACCGTAAAGGCATCAACAAGGGCCTTTTGAAGATCATGTCGAAAATGGGCATTTCGACGGTCGCGAGTTACCGTGGGGCGCAACTCTTCGAGGCGATAGGGCTTGCCGACGAGATCGTGGCACTGTGTTTCCGCGGCACCACAAGCCGCATAGGGGGCAGCACGTTCGCGGATTTCGGACGGGATGCCGAAGTCCTGGCGGGCGAGGCCTTCAGTACCCGCAAGCCCATACGGCAGGGGGGACTGCTCAAATACATCCATGGCGGGGAGTATCACGCCTACAACCCGGATGTGGTGCAGACCCTGCAAGACGCCGTACGCTCGGGGGACTACGAGGACTACAAGGTCTACGCGCGGCTCGTCAACGATCGTCCCCCGGCCATGGTCCGCGACCTGCTCGCCTTGCGCGCCGATCGGACCCCCATCCCTTTGAGCGATGTCGAACCGGCGAGCGCCCTGTACAAGCGTTTCGACTCGGCGGGCATGAGTCTTGGGGCGCTGTCGCCCGAGGCGCACGAGGCCCTGGCCATCGCCATGAATACCTTGGGCGGGCGTTCGAATTCGGGCGAGGGGGGTGAAGACCCGGCGCGCTACGGGACCATCAAGTCGTCCCGGATCAAGCAGATCGCCTCCGGTCGTTTCGGTGTCACGCCGCATTATCTCGTCCACGCCGATATGCTCCAGATCAAGGTTGCCCAGGGCGCGAAGCCGGGCGAGGGGGGGCAGCTTCCGGGACACAAGGTCAACGAGATGATCGCGCGGCTGCGCTGCTCGAAGCCCGGTATCGCCCTGATCTCGCCGCCGCCGCACCACGATATCTATTCCATCGAGGACCTGGCGCAGCTCATCTTTGACTTAAAGCAGGTGAATCCGACGGCGCGCGTCTCGGTGAAGCTGGTCTCGGGTCCGGGGGTGGGCACGATCGCCGCCGGCGTGGCCAAGGCCTACGCCGATCACATCACGATCTCGGGCTACGACGGAGGTACGGGCGCAAGCCCACTTTCGTCCGTGAAGTATGCTGGAACCCCGTGGGAGCTTGGCCTGAGCGAGGCGCATCAGACGCTGCGCGCCAATGGGCTGCGCGACAAGGTGGTGTTGCAGACTGACGGCGGCCTGAAGACTGGCCTCGATGTCGTGAAGGCGGCGATCCTGGGGGCCGAGAGCTT
>JAKAXK010000212.1 GCA_021827145.1 Pseudomonadota bacterium | reverse complement strand
GGACCACACCTTCGTAGCATAGCGAGCCTTGCGTTCCCCGGTAGCTCAGTCGGTAGAGCAGGTGACTGTTAATCACCGGGTCGGAGGTTCAAGTCCTTCCCGGGGAGCCAATAAATCAAGCACTTAGCATTACCCCTAGCCAAACCCCCAGCCTTTTGCGACAATGCCGCGACAACGCGAGGTATGTACCCCTCATTAACACATGGGAGGCGTCGCATGGCGACATTCGTTCAGCGTCCGGGCCCGGGCGGCAAGCGGGTCTGGCAGGCGCTGGTGCGGCGCCGAGGGTATCCCCAGCAAACCCGCACCTTCGACACCAAGGCTAAGGCCGAGGACTGGGCGTCAGTCCTGGAATCCGAGATGGCGCGCGGCGTATTCGTCTCCCGCGCCGAGGCCGAAAACACTACCCTGCGCGAGGCACTGGATCGCTACCAGCGCGAGATCGTGCCGGGTAAGAAGAATGCCGATCGGGAAGGTCGTCGCGTGAAAGGGCTCCAGGCGCGCACCCTGGCCCGGCGATCGATGGCGAGCATCCAGGGCAAGGACATCGCGGCCTTTATGCAACAGCGGCAAGCGGAAGGGGCCGGGCCGAACACGGTCCGCCTCGACCTCGCCCTGCTCTCCCACCTCTTCAATGTCGCTCGCGCGGAATGGGGCATGGCGTCTCTCGCGAACCCCGTGGAGATGGTCCGCAAGCCCCGGCTACCTGCAGGCCGCACCCGCCGCCTCGTCGACGACGAACTCCCCCGCCTGTTGGCCGCCGCTGTCACCTACGGCGGGGAGATAGGCCCCCTCATTACCTGGGCCATCGAGACCGCCATGCGTCGCGGGGAGATCGCGGCCATGCGCTGGGACCACCTGGACCGTAAGGCGCGGGTGCTCCTGATCCCCGAGACGAAGACCGGGACGCCTCGCCGGGTGCCGCTCTCCACGGCGGCGCTGGGGGTCCTGGACCGGCTACCCCGGCGTATCGACGGGCGCGTGTGGGGTATGCGCCCCGATTCGATCTCCCAGGCCTTCGAGAGGGTCTGCAAGGCGGCCGGGGTCGAGGGCCTGACCTTCCATGATCTGCGGCATGAGGCGACCTCCCGACTCTTTGAGAAGGGGTTGAATCCTATGGAGGTCGCCGCGATTACGGGGCACAAGACCCTACAAATGCTCAAGCGGTATACGCATTTGAGGGCCGAGGATCTGGTGGGGAGGTTGGGATGAATGGTTGTGATTATAATGCTGGAGTGTGGTTATCGGCGGCTGATATTTTCTTGGTAACGGTGGGCGCATGGCTCGTTACGTACGAAGTAGTGAACCGATCTGAGGGTGGGACCCATGGCGGCGTTACATCTATGGGCGGGGTTACTTGCATCAGAAAGCCTTGTCGATTTCCTACACTAGTCACAGATGTGAATGCGCACGAGATAAGCAATATCCGTCGAGCAATTTAGTTGACAAGGAAAGGAATGAGGATGACGATAAGTAGCATGCAAAACAGTGACCTCCTCTCCAGGGTGGGATAATGAGATCAGTCGAGGTAATGCCTAGCGGTCGGTACAAACTTGTCACCGAGGAGAAGGCTGGGGGGGTGACCTATACCCCCGGTTGCCTAGCCGCTTTCGTTGCTGAACAAATATATCGCGCTTCTCGCATCAAGCCAGGGCACGACACAATTAAGGTACTTGATCCAGCTACAGGTGATGGTGAACTACTGATTAACCTTTTGGCGCAGCTCGATATGGCCAATGTGGGCGCAGTCGAGGTGCATGGGTTTGAGACCAATATTCGCGCACTGAATATTACGACCGCTCGTATCAAACAACACTTCCCGAAGGTGATGCTGCATCTGACGCACGGCAGTTTCCTAGAATTCGTGCTTGACCAAATGTGTCGGTGCGGCAGCGGCGATCTATTTAAAAAAGACGCTGCTCAGGCCTATGATCTTATTATCGCGAATCCGCCGTACGTTCGTACCCAAATTATGGGCGCTAAACAGGCCCAATTGATCGCAAGCCAATTCGGTCTCACCGGACGTGTGGACCTCTACCACGCCTTTATTGTCGGCATGGCACACGTGCTCAAGCCAGGCGGCCTTGGCGGAATTATTGTCTCAAACCGCTTTATGACAACAAAGTCTGGCAGAACGGTGCGACAGGCTATTCGTGAGCGTTTCAGCGTGCGACACGTCTGGGACCTAGGTGACACGAAACTATTCGACGCTGCCGTGTTACCAGCCGTCTTGCTAGTAGAGAAACAAGCGGGACCGCAGCAAACGGTAGCGAACTTCACATCAATTTACACTACGACGAATACGCCAACGCAACAGGCAACTGATGTTATTGCGGCTCTTGACCGTGACGGTGTTGTCGCTGTCGATGATGGCCGATGCTTCATGGTAAGAAACGGCCACCTCGATATCAGGACGCCAACGGATACCGTGTGGCGAGTGAAGACTATGGTAAGCGATGACTGGCTGACGATGGTTGAGGGGCACACGTGGCGACGCTTTGGGGACATAGGCAAGATTCGCGTGGGCGTCAAGACTTGTGCCGACAAAGTGTTTATCCGCAGCGATTGGGATACGATGCCGGAGTCGACGCGACCTGAATTGCTACGGCCGCTCACTACGCACCATGTGGCGCGTCGGTTCCGAGCTAGGGAGGGAGAGAAGATCCGCCACATCCTCTATCCACACGAGAGTCTGAACGGGCACCGGCGTGTAAGCGATCTCTCGTTGTACCCGAAAGCGCGGGCATACCTTGAGACGCACCGCGATATACTCGAAGCGCGAACCTACGTTATCGAAGGCGGCCGCCGGTGGTACGAAATCTGGGTACCACATGACCCCTCAAGCTGGGATGCTCCAAAACTGGTATTTCGCGACATTTCGGAAATGCCCATATTTTGGCTTGA
>JAKAXK010000211.1 GCA_021827145.1 Pseudomonadota bacterium | reverse complement strand
GAAGAGCGTTTCGCCGTACTCGACGGGTTGGCCGTTTTCCTTGAGGATGGCCTTGACCACGCCGGCGCGATCCGCCTCGATTTCGTTGAGCATTTTCATCGCCTCGATGATGCAGAGCGGATCACCGACGTTCACGGAGGTGCCGACCTCCACGAAGGGCTGGGCGTCCGGCGAGGGCGCCCGATAAAAGGTGCCGACCATGGGTGAGGTGATGGGGTGACCGCTCGGCATGGACCGGCCGCTGGTAGGCTCGGGGGTTGCGGCAACGGCTGATAAGGGAACGGCCGGCGCGGGGGCGGGCGCCGTCATGGTCATGGTCGGGATCGGCGCGGCCGACGAGCCGCGGCTGATGCGGATCGACTCCTCGCCCTCTTTTATCTCGATCTCGCCCAGGTGGGACGCCTCGAGCATTTCGATCAGTTTTTTGACTTTGCGGATATCCACGGGATGTTTACCTAAGATTGCAAATGGGAAATGGCAGCCATCAGGGCGAGTTCATAGCCCAGGGCGCCAAGCCCGCTGATCGTGCCGAGCGCGATGTCCGAGAAATAGGAGCGGTGACGAAACGGCTCGCGGGCGTAGATGTTCGAAAGGTGGATTTCGACGAACGGTAGGGCAACCGCCTCCAGGGCATCGCGCAGCGCCACGCTCGTGTGGGTGAACGCCGCGGGATTGAAGACAATGACGCGGGTGCCGTCGGACGCGGCCTCGTGGACGCGCGCGATCAGCTCATGCTCGGCATTGCTTTGCATGAACGCGATGCCATACCCCATGTCGGTGGCCAGGGCCGCCAGACGCTCCTCGATCACGGCAAGGGTTTCGGCACCATAATGGTGCGGCTCGCGCGTACCGAGGAGATTGAGATTAGGGCCGTTAAGTACGAGCAGCTCAGCCATGAGTTTTCCGCCGGGACGTCCCCGGTGCGCGCATTGTGCCCGTGTCGCTGGTTTTTGTCCAGTTACCTGCTTTTCGACGCAGTTCCCGGCAAATCACTGTCTCTTGAAAGCGGTCGCAATCGCCGCCCTGAGCGTCCCGTGCGTGAAAGCCCCCAATTGGCCGGTCAAGATGCGTCCGTGCGCGGTCACGAGCAGACTAAAGGGGATCGCCCCCTGCATATCCCCATACTGGGCCAGCATCTGCAGGCCCCGCTCGCCGCCCAACAGGATCGGGTAGGAGATGTGGTGGGCGCGGACGTAGCGCGCAACCTTCCGTTTGCGGTCCAGGGCGATGCCCACGACCACCAGGCCCCGCGCCCGGTCGGCCTTGGCCGTGCGTATGAGCAGTGGGATCTCGGCCCGGCACGGCGGACACCACGGGGCCCAGAAGTTCACGAGATAGACCTTGCCCGGCCAGTGGTCGAGCGATCGGGTTTTGCCGGTGAGGTTCGGTAGGCTGAAGTGCACGCGTACCGCATGCCGGGCCCGCGGATGCGGATGCGGCTTAGGGCCCGTGTAACGTCCCAATCCAAAGCCTACGGCGAGCGCCGCGATCAACCCTACCGCCCAGATGGCATGAATGCGGCCCTTCATATCGCCTTCACCGCGCGCGCGAGAGCGGCAAGCGCCCGCGGCCCCTTGTAACCATAAAAGTCTTTTTGTCGCAAAGGTCGCCCTCGTGCTGAGAAAAACAAGACCGCGGGTGGCCCGAGAATGCCGAACTTGCGCTTCAGGGCGCGGGTCGCCTTCGTATTGTGGGTCACGTCCGCCTCGATCAACATAAACCCGCGCAGGGCGCTTTGGACCCGCCTGTCGGGGAAGGTCTCGCGTCGCAGCCGCGTGCAGTCTACGCACCAGCTGGCCGAAAAGTCGACTAGCGCGGGTTCATTCAGACTCGCAGCCCGTGACAATTCGTGTTCGAGCGCAGCGAGCGACTCCACCTTGTGGAAGGTGAGCGTATGCCCCCCGGTCTTGGTGACGCCGGCACTTCGGAAGGTAAGCGGTTGCAGCGGATCCCTGTTGCCTTGCAGGCCGCCCACGAGCGACAAGGCGCCCCACACGAGCAGTACGACGCCGAGGCCCGCACGCAACTTCTGAAGGCCGCTCGCCCCCGCCGCCAAGCGTCCCCCGCCGAGATAGACCCCGACCCCGACGAAGAGTGCACCCCATAAGAGTAGCGCCGGCACATGCGGCAGGAGCCCGAGGAGATAGATGGCGACCCCCAGCAGCAGCACCCCGAAGGCGTACTTCACGGTGTGCATCCAGGGCCCGGCCTTCGGCAGCAGGTAGCCCGCCCCGACACCCAGCGCGATCAACACGATGCCCATGCCAAGCGCCATACTGAACATGATCGCGGCACCCAAGGGTGCGCTATGGCTCGATATGGCCACGGCGAGCGCCGACACGAGCAGCGGCGATACACAGGCGCCGACCACCAAGGCCGACAGGAGGCCGAGGACGTAGGCGCCAGCCAACGACCGGCCGTTGCCGCCACCGGTGCGCGCGACTACGCGACTTTGGATGAAGCTAGGCACCTGCAGGGTGTAGATATCGAACAAGGACAGCGCCATGAGCACGAACAAGGCGGCAAGGAAGCCTATGCCCCAGGCGTTTTCAAAGTAGGCCTGGAGCTGTTCACCCGTGGCCCCCGCCAAGGCGCCCGCGCCCGCGTAGGTGGTGGCAGTACCGAGCACGTAGGTTGCTGATAGCAAGGCGCCCTGTTTCTTTGTCAGCCGCTCTTGTCCGCGACCGACCAGCATACCGGACAGGATGGGGATCATGGGCAGGACACAGGGGGTGAAGGTGAGCAGGAGACCGATTCCGAAGGCGCTCACGATCGCGAAGAGCCAAGTCCTGGTGCTCGGGCCGGCGGCATGCGGGGCAGGCGCGGAGGGTGTGTTCTCCACCGCCGGGGGTGCGGTGGCCGTTGAGGCCGCGCCGCCCAAGGTCGCGGATCGGGTTGGGAGCCGGA
>JAKAXK010000065.1 GCA_021827145.1 Pseudomonadota bacterium | reverse complement strand
ATGACCTGTTCAGCGATATTGCTCGGCGCTATGGCGTAGCGCTTGAACTCCATCGCATAGGTCGCGCGCCCCTGGGTGGCCGACCGCAAGGATGTCGCATACCCAAACATCTCGGCGAGCGGCACTTCGGCCCGCACGACCTTGCCGGCTGGCACATCTTCCATGGCCTGGATGACGCCGCGGCGCGAGCTCAGATCGCCATTGACGCTTCCCATATAGTCTTCGGGAGTCACCACCTCGACGGCCATGATGGGCTCGAGCAGAGCGGGATCCGCCTTCAGACAACCCTCGCGGAAGGCCATGCTCGCCGCCATCTTGAAGGCGTTTTCCGAGGAGTCCACTTCGTGGTAGGACCCATAGAACAGGCTCACCTTGACATCCACCACCGGGAAACCCGCCTGGATGCCGCGATCCAATGCCTCGCGTACACCCTTCTCCACCGCCGGGATGTATTCCCGGGGGATAACGCCGCCTTTGATTTCGTCCACGAACTCGAAGCCTTTGCCAGCCTCTTGCGGTTCGATGCGCAGGAACACATGGCCATACTGCCCACGTCCACCACTTTGCTTCGCGAACTTGTGTTCCTGCTCGATCTTTTTGCGGATCGTCTCGCGATAGGCCACTTGCGGTTTACCGACACTCGCCTCGACACCGAACTCGCGCTTCATGCGGTCGACGATGATCTCGAGATGCAGCTCCCCCATGCCCGATATGATCGTCTGCCCGGACTCCTCGTCCGTGCGCACGCGGAACGAAGGATCTTCCTGCGCGAGTCGCCCGAGCGCGAGCCCCATCTTCTCCTGATCAACCTTGGTCTTGGGCTCCACCGCCTGTGAGATCACCGGCTCCGGGAACTCCATGCGCTCCAAGGTCACGATACGCTCAGGGTCACAGAGGGTGTCGCCGGTGGTGATATTCTTCAGACCCACCGCCGCGGCGATGTCGCCGGCATGGACCTCCTTGATCTCGTCGCGATGATTGGCGTGCATCTGCAACAGGCGCCCCGCGCGCTCTTTCTTGCCCTTTACGGGGTTGTAAATCGAATCGCCGGTCTTCAGGACTCCCGAATACACACGGAAATACACGAGCTGGCCCACGAAGGGATCGGTCGCGATCTTGAAAGCGAGCGCCGCAAACGGTGCATTGTCGTCCGCCGGACACTCGACCTCGGTGCTGGCCTTGTCGTCAAGATGACCGATAATGGCCTTCTTTTCCTTGGGTGACGGCAGATAATCGATGACGGCGTCCAGCATGGACTGCACGCCCTTATTCTTGAAAGCCGAGCCGCACAGGGTCACAACGATCTGCGACGCCAGACTGCGCGCGCGCAGGCCGGCCTTGATCTCCTCGTTCGTGAGCTTCTCGCCGCCCAGGTACTTGTCCATGAGGGTCTCATTGGCCTCGGCGGCGGCCTCGATCATGCGCTCCCGCCATTTCTCACACTCTGCGCGCATTTCGGCGGGAATCTCCCGCTCTTCGAACTTCGTGCCCTGGCTTGCCTCTTCCCAGAAGATCGCCTTCATCTTCAGCAGGTCGACCACGCCCTGGAAACGATCCTCAGCGCCGATCGGCAGCTGGATCGGCACCGGGGTCGCCCCGAGCCGCACCCGCACCTGCTCGACCACACGCAGGAAATTCGCGCCGGCGCGATCCATCTTGTTGACGAAGGCGATGCGCGGCACGCCATACTTATTTGCCTGCCGCCACACGGTCTCGGACTGGGGCTCAACGCCACCCACCGCGCAAAACAGCGCACAGGCGCCATCTAGTACGCGCAGCGAGCGCTCCACCTCGATAGTGAAGTCCACGTGCCCGGGGGTATCGATGATGTTGATGCGGTGCTCGGGGTAGTTGGCGGCCATCCCCTTCCAGAAACAGGTCGTGGCCGCCGAGGTGATGGTAATACCACGCTCCTGCTCCTGCTCCATCCAGTCCATCACAGCGGCGCCTTCATGCACCTCGCCGATCTTGTGAGACACGCCGGTGTAGAACAGGATCCGTTCCGTGGTCGTGGTCTTACCGGCATCGATGTGCGCCATGATGCCGATGTTGCGATAACGGTCGATTGGTGTCGTACGAGCCACGGCCAGATCCTTACGCTAATTTCGTGAGTTTGTGCTTTTCTACCAGCGATAGTGCGAAAATGCCTTGTTGGCTTCCGCCATGCGATGCACTTCCTCGCGCTTCTTCACGGCATTGCCGCGCCGCTCGGCGGCGTCGAGCAGCTCGCCCGCAAGCCTTGCACCCATGGACTTCTCGCCGCGCGACCGCGCCGCATCGACGACCCAGCGCATGGCCAGGGCCAATTGCCGTCCAGGACGGACTTCGACCGGGACCTGATAGGTTGCGCCACCGACCCGGCGGCTTTTCACTTCCACGAGAGGCTTGGCGTTGTCTATGGCCTGCTGGAACACGGTCAGCGGCTCGCCCTTATGACGCGAAGCAATCGTCTCGAGCGCGCCGTAGATGATCTTCTCCGCCACCGACTTCTTGCCGCTTTGCATCACCACGCTCATGAATTTCGTGAGGACCTCGCTCCCGTATTTCGGATCGGGGCGCGTCGGGCGCTTGGGAACTTCTCTTCTTCTCGGCATATTCTCAACCTTCACACCATTAGAAACGAGAAAACGCCGCACCGGAGTGCGGCGTACCCTGCTTTCAAGACCAACTCACGACTTCGGTCGCTTGGCTCCGTACTTCGAGCGGCCCTGGCGTCGATCCGCCACGCCCGCCGTATCCAACGAGCCGCGTACCGTGTGATAACGCACGCCCGGCAAGTCCTTCACGCGTCCGCCGCGTATGAGCACCACGGAATGCTCCTGAAGGTTATGACCCTCGCCGCCTATGTAGCTTGTCACCTCATAGCCGTTCGTGAGGCGTACACGCGCGACCTTGCGCAAAGCCGAATTCGGCTTCTTGGGGGTCGTCGTGTAGACGCGGGTACATACACCCCGTTTCTGCGGGCAGGCATTCAGCGCCGGCACAGTCGTCTTCTTATGCGGCTGTACGCGCGGCTTGCGGACCAACTGGTTAATCGTGGGCATTCATAGCTCCGATGCAAAAACCCGCCTGAGGCCCCTATGCACTAACGGGCCTGGCTCCAAAGGTGCGCGATTCTAGGCATTATAGAGGCCCCTGTCAAGAGAGCTCGACGGGGCCTCATGGTTACGCGGACGCGGCCTTGTCGCCGCCGTCGCCCTTGTCGCGCGTAGGCAGCAATGCCTCCCGCAAGGCCGTGGCCTCGTCCCGGTCATCCGCCCGCTTGCGCTTGCGCTCCTGATGGTGCGCAAGACCGCTGCCGGCGGGTATCAGGCGGCCCACGATGACGTTTTCCTTGAGCCCCCGCAGCCGATCACGCTTGCCGCTGATGGCGGCCTCCGTGAGCACGCGCGTGGTCTCCTGGAAGGAGGCCGCCGAGATGAACGACTCGGTCGCGAGCGAGGCCTTGGTGATACCGAGCAGTAGGCGCTCGCCCGTCGCCGGACGCTTGTCTGCGGCCTGCACCTCCTCGTTGGCGTCGAGCAGGCGCGCCCGCTCGACCTGCTCGCCGGGCAGGAATTGGGTATCACCGGCCTCGATGATGCGCACCTTGCGCAACATCTGGCGCACGATCACCTCGATATGCTTGTCGTTGATCTTCACGCCCTGCAGTCGGTAGACGTCCTGGACCTCATCGACAATGAAGTTAGCCATCGCCTCGACACCCAACAGTCTCAGGATATCCGACGATACCGGCGGTCCATCGACGATCGCCTCGCCCTGCTCCACGGTCTCGCCCTCGAACACCATGATGTGGCGCCCCTTGGGAATCAGATACTCGTGCTCCTCGCCGGCCTTGTCGGTGATGAGCAGCCGCTGCTTGCCCTTGGTGTCCTTGCCGAAGGACACCACGCCGCTGGTCTCGGCCAGGATGGCATGATCCTTCGCCTTGCGGGCCTCGAACAACTCCGCCACGCGCGGCAGACCGCCCGTGATGTCGCGGGTCTTCGAGCTCTCCTGCGGGATACGCGCCAGCACATCGCCGACCCCCACCTTGAGGCCATCCTCGACCGTGATGATGGCGCCCGGTGGCAGCATGTATTTCGCGGGGATGTCGGTACCCGGTATGAAAAGCCCTTTCCCCTTCTCGTCCGAAAGCGCAATCATCGGGCGTATGTCCTTGGCCCCCGAGCGATGCTTGGGGTCCAAGACCACATAGGTGCTCAGTCCCGTGATCTCGTCGGTCTGCTTATTGACCGTCACGCCGTCGATCAAGTCCGTGAAGGCTACGGTGCCCGCCACCTCGGTGATGATCGGATGGGTATGGGGGTCCCAGTTGGCGACCGTACGCCCGGCCTTGACCTTGTCACCCTCGCTCACGTTCAAGATAGCACCATAGGGCACCTTGTAGCGTTCGCGGTCACGCCCGTGATCATCCTGCACCACGAGCTCGCCCGAGCGAGATACGGCCACATTGTTGCCGCTCGAGTGCCGAATCCACTTCAGGTTATTGAAACGCACCGAGCCGTTCGACTTGACCTCAATCCCACTCACGGCCGTGGCCCGCGACGCGGCGCCACCGATGTGGAAAGTGCGCATGGTGAGCTGCGTCCCCGGCTCCCCGATACTCTGGGCGGCGATGACGCCCACTGCCTCGCCCTGGTTGACCAAGTGTCCGCGCCCGAGGTCGCGGCCGTAACAAAGCGCGCAAATACCGTAGCGCGTCTCACAAGTGACCGGCGAGCGCACGATCACTTGATCGATGTTCCGCTCCTCGAGCAAGCGCACCTTGCGCTCGTCCAGAAGGGCGTTATGCTCGACGAGCACGCTGTTGTCGGCGGGGTCTATGACATCCCCTATCACGACGCGCCCCAAAACGCTCTCGCGCAGCGGCACAACCACCTCGCCACCTTCGACGATCACACTCTTGCGAATCCCCGACTGCGTACCGCAGTCGGTATCCGTGACTACCAGATCCTGGCACACGTCCACCAGCCTGCGTGTCAGGTAGCCCGAGTTAGCCGTCTTCAGGGCGGTGTCCGCCAAGCCCTTGCGCGCGCCGTGCGTGGAGATGAAGTACTGCAGCACGTTGAGGCCTTCGCGGAAATTCGCCGTAATCGGCGTCTCGATGATCGAGCCGTCGGGCTTGGCCATGAGGCCGCGCATACCGGCAAGCTGGCGGATCTGGGCGGCGCTACCGCGCGCGCCCGAATCCGCCATCATGTAAATGGAGTTGAACGAGGGCTGGGTCACGGTCTTGCCGCTTGCGTCGACCACGTCCTCCACGCCGAGCTTGTCCATCATCGACTTCGCGACCCGCTCGCTCGTGTGTGTCCAGATATCCACAACCTTGTTGTAGCGCTCGCCGTCGGTCAAAAGCCCCGAGGCGTACTGCGTCTGGATGCCTCGCACCTCCGCCTCGGCGTCGCCGATGATCTTGGCCTTCTCCGCCGGCGTAACCATGTCGTTGACGCCGATCGAGATACCGGCACGCGCCGCGAATGCAAAGCCCGTGTACATGAGCTGATCCGCAAAGATGACGGTCTCCTTCAGGCCCACCTGCCGGTAACAGGCGTTGATGAGCTCCGAAATCGTCTTCTTCTTCAAGTCGCGGTTGACGAGCGCAAACGGCAGCCCCTCGGGCAAAAGCTCGGACAACAAGGCCCGGCCCACCGTCGTCTCCACAAGGCTGATCTTCTTGACCTTGTTGCCGGCGTCGTCCAGCACGACATCGGCGATGCGCACGCGGCACTTCGCATGCAACGCCACTTTGCGGGTTTCATAGGCCCGATGGACCTCGGCCACGTCCGCGAATACCTTGCCTTCGCCGAGCGCGTTCACGCGCGAGCGCGTCATATAGTAGAGCCCGAGCACGATGTCCTGGGAGGGCACGATGATCGGCTCGCCATTCGCAGGCGACAGGATATTGTTCGACGACATCATGAGGCTACGCGCCTCCAGCTGCGCCTCGAGCGAGAGCGGCACGTGCACCGCCATCTGGTCGCCGTCGAAGTCCGCGTTATAGGGCGCGCACACGAGCGGGTGCAGCTGGATGGCCTTGCCTTCCACCAACACGGGCTCGAAGGCCTGGATGCCCAGGCGGTGCAGCGTCGGCGCCCGGTTCAAAAGCACCGGATGCTCGCGAATGACCTCTTCCAGGATATCCCAGACCTCGGGACTGGCCTGCTCGACCATCTTCTTCGCGGCCTTGATGGTCGTCGCCAAACCGCGCATCTCCAACTTACTGAAGATGAAGGGCTTGAAAAGCTCGAGTGCCATCTTTTTCGGAAGACCGCACTGGTGCAACTTCAGGGCCGGTCCGACCACGATGACCGAACGCCCCGAGTAATCCACACGCTTGCCGAGCAGGTTCTGGCGGAAGCGGCCTTGCTTGCCCTTGATCATGTCGGCCAGCGACTTCAGCTGGCGCTTGTTGGCACCGGTTATGGCCTTGCCGCGACGTCCGTTATCGAGCAACGCGTCGACCGCCTCCTGCAGCATGCGCTTTTCGTTGCGCACAATGATATCCGGGGCATTCAGGTCGAGTAAGCGCTTCAAGCGATTATTGCGATTGATGACGCGCCGATAGAGGTCGTTCAGGTCCGAGGTCGCGAAGCGCCCGCCGTCGAGAGGTACGAGTGGCCGCAGCTCGGGCGGTAGCACCGGCAGGATCTCGATCACCATCCACTCCGGCCGATTCCCGGAGTGTAGGAACGCCTCTATGACCTTGAGGCGCTTGGCGAGCTTCTTGACCTTGGTCTCCGAAGTCGTCCCGCTCAGCTCCTCGCGCAACTTGGCCGCCTCGCCCGCGAGATCGATACCGCGCAAGAGGTCACGCACGGCCTCGGCGCCCATGCGGGCATCAAACTCATCCCCGTATTGCTCGATCGCCTCGAGATAGGAGTCCTCGGACAGCAACTGGCTGCGCTCGAGCGGGGTCATCCCCGGATCGACGACCACATAGGCCTCGAAGTACAAGACGCGCTCGATGTCGCGCAGGGTCATGTCGAGGACGAGCCCCATCCGCGACGGCAGGGACTTCAGGAACCAGATGTGGGCAACCGGGCTTGCCAGCTCGATGTGCCCCATGCGTTCCCGACGGACCTTCGACAGCGTCACCTCGACGCCGCACTTCTCGCAGATGACGCCGCGATGCTTCAGCCGCTTGTACTTGCCACACAAGCACTCGTAGTCCTTGATCGGGCCAAAGATCTTCGCGCAGAAAAGCCCATCGCGCTCGGGCTTGAAGGTGCGATAGTTGATCGTCTCGGGCTTCTTGACCTCACCGTAAGACCAGGAGCGGATCTTTTCCGGGGACGCAAGGCCGATCCGGATGGAATCGAAATCCTCGGTCTTGCTTGACTGCTTAAACAAATTAAATAGGTCTTTCAAGTCGATCTCCTCAACGCGGTCGGCATACCGACCTGTCGTTTCCGGTGAAATATCGCAGAGCGGGTTATCCCTGGTCGAGCTCGATATCAATACCGAGCGAACGGATTTCCTTGATAAGCACATTGAACGACTCAGGCATACCAGCCTCCATCTTATGGTCGCCCTTTACAATATTCTCGAACATCTTGGTCCGACCCGTTACGTCATCCGACTTTACCGTAAGCATCTCTTGCAACGTATAGGCGGCCCCGTAGGCCTCAAGCGCCCACACTTCCATCTCACCGAAACGCTGACCGCCGGATTGGGCCTTACCCCCGAGCGGCTGCTGGGTGACGAGGCTGTACGGACCGGTTGAGCGCGCATGCATCTTGTCATCGACGAGATGGTTGAGCTTCAACATATACATGTAGCCGACGGTAATGGCGCGGTCGAAGGCCTCGCCCGTGCGACCGTCATAGAGAGTGGTCTGTCCCGTGCGCGGCAGTCCCGCCAGTTCCAACAGGTCCATGATCTCTTCCTCGGTCGCGCCGTCGAACACCGGAGTGGCCATGGGCACCCCCTTGACCAGGTTGCCCGAAAGCGCCGTGATCTCCTGATCGCTCAAAGAGGCGAGATCCTCCTTCTGACCGCTGCCGTTGTAAACCTTGTCAAGGAAATCCCGCAGCTTGGCGACCGCCACCTGCTGCTTCAACATCTCGTTGATCTTGTTGCCAAGACCGCGCGCAACCCATCCCAGATGGGTCTCCAGTACCTGGCCTACGTTCATGCGCGAGGGCACACCAAGCGGGTTCAGGACGATGTCGACCGTATCGCCGTTGGCCATGTACGGCATGTCCTCCACCGGCACGATGCGCGATATGACACCCTTGTTACCGTGACGCCCGGCCATCTTGTCGCCCGGCTGCAGCCTGCGCTTCACGGCGACATAGACCTTCACCATCTTCAGGACGCCCGGCGGCAGATCGTCACCCGCGATGAGCTTCTGGCGCTTCTCCTCAAGGCGCGCGTCGAACTCGATCTTCTGCTGCGCCAAGTGGTCGCGTATGCCCTCGACGGCCTCACTCACCTCTTCGTCGCGCATCCGGACCTCGAACCACTGTGCGTGGTTCAGTCCTTCGAGGTAAGTCTTGCTGACCTTATCGCCGGCCTTGAGGCCCTTGGGGCCACCTTCCGCGACCTTACCCACGAGCAGGTTCGCGATGCGTCCGAAGGCGTCGTTTTCGACGATGCGATACTGATCGTTCAGATCCTTGCGGATGCCGATCAGTGTCTGCTCCTCGTTCTGGCGGGCACGCGCATCTTTTTCCACGCCATCGCGGGTGAACACCTGCACATCGATGACGGTTCCCGACATACCCGATGGCAGCCGCAAGGAGCTGTCCTTCACGTCCGAGGCCTTCTCACCGAAGATCGCGCGCAGGAGCTTTTCCTCGGGGGTCAACTGCGTCTCACCCTTGGGCGTCACTTTACCGACGAGAATGTCCCCTGGATTGACCTCGGCGCCGATGTAGATGATCCCGGATTCGTCCAATTTGGCCAGCGCACCCTCGCCCACGTTCGGGATGTCGCGCGTGATCTCCTCCGGCCCGAGCTTGGTATCACGCGAAACGGTCGACAGCTCTTCGATGTGGATCGTGGTGAACGTATCATCCTCGACCACTCGCTCCGAAATCAGGATCGAGTCTTCGAAGTTGTATCCATTCCACGGCATGAAGGCAATCAGGACGTTACGCCCGAGCGCGAGTTCGCCCATGTCGGTCGACGGCCCGTCAGCCAACACATCCCCCTTGGCAATGATGTCGCCCACGTGCACCAAAGGCTTCTGGTTGATGTTCGTGTTCTGGTTCGAGCGCGTGTACTTGATCAGGTTGTAGATGTCGACGCCCGCCTTGTCGGTCTCGGTCTCCTTGTCGTTCACACGTACTACGATACGGCTCGCATCCACCGAGTCCACACGTCCGCCACGGCGCGCCGTGACCGCCACGCCCGAGTCGACCGCCACAGTACGCTCCATGCCGGTACCCACGAGCGGCTTCTCCGAGCGCAGGGTCGGCACCGCCTGGCGCTGCATGTTTGAACCCATCAGTGCACGGTTGGCGTCGTCGTGCTCCAGGAAGGGAATCAGGGAGGCCGCCACCGACACGATCTGGGCGGGCGCCACGTCGATGTAGTCGACCTTCGTGACGGCCGACAAGGTAAATTCATTGCGATGACGGCACGACACCATCTCGTCCGTGAGCCGCCCCGTGTCATCCACCGCGGCATTGGCCTGGGCAATGACGAACTTGCCTTCCTCAATGGCCGATAGGTAATCGATCTTGTCGGTCACCCGGCCGTCGACCACCTTGCGATACGGGGTCTCGAGGAAACCGTACTCGTTGGTTCGCGCATACACCGCGAGCGAGTTGATCAAACCGATGTTCGGTCCTTCCGGCGTCTCGATCGGGCACACCCGGCCGTAATGCGTCGGATGGACGTCGCGCACCTCAAAACCCGCACGCTCGCGGGTGAGTCCGCCCGGTCCCAGCGCGGAGACGCGCCGCTTGTGCGTGACCTCGGACAGAGGGTTGGTCTGGTCCATGAATTGGGACAACTGGCTCGATCCGAAGAATTCCTTGACAACCGCCGACACAGGCTTCGCGTTGATCAGCTCCTGCGGCATAAGGTTCTCGGACTCAGCAAGACTCAGGCGCTCCTTGACCGCGCGCTCGACGCGCACAAGCCCGATACGGAACTGATTCTCGGCCAGCTCTCCCACGGAACGCACCCGGCGGTTGCCCAGGTGGTCGATGTCGTCGATCTCGCCCTGGCCATTTTTCAGGCCGATCAATATCCTCATCACGTCGATGATGTCGTCGCGACTCAGGATGCCCGGGCCCTCGTCGGTGGTGCGCCCGAGCCTGCGGTTGAATTTCATGCGCCCGACCGCCGACAAATCATAGCGATCAAGACTAAAGAACAGGCTCGAGAAGAGGTTCTGGGCCGCTTCCTTGGTCGGCGGCTCGCCGGGACGCATCATCCGGTAGATCTCGATCTGCGCCTCCATCGCGTCGCGCGTCGAATCGATGCGCAAGGTGTCGGAGATATACGAACCCCTATCCAATTCGTTCGTGTAGAGGGTCTGGATCTCGGCGATCCCGGCCTTCATGAACTTTTGTATCAGGTCGGCGGTGACGACCTCATTGGCCTGCGCGATCAGCTCGCCGGTGGCAGCGTCGATCACATCCTCGCCCAAGGGTCGGCCAGCCAGGAATGCCACCACGTTCTCCGGGGGCACCGCAAGCTCGGTCATCTTGGCCTTCTCGATCTCGCGGACATGACGCGCGGTGATGCGCTGGTCCTTCTTGACGATCACCTCGCCCGCCGGCGTGACGATATCGAAATCGGCCTGCTCACCGCGCATGCGCTGCGCGATCAGCTTCAGGCGGACGTTCCCGTCGGACAACAGGAAGGTGTCCATCTCAAAGAATGTCTGAAGGATGTCCTGGGCGCTCATGCCGAGCGCGCGCAAAAGCGTGGTCGCCGGCAGCTTGCGGCGCCGATCGATACGCACGTACAGGAAATCCTTGGGGTCGAACTCGAAATCCAGCCACGAGCCGCGGTAAGGGATAATGCGCGCCGAGAACAAAAGCTTCCCGGACGAGTGCGTCTTGCCATAGTCGTGATCAAAGAACACGCCGGGCGACCGGTGCAGCTGCGAGACAATGACACGCTCGGTGCCGTTGATGATGAAGGTCCCGTTCTCGGTCATGAGCGGGATCTCGCCTAGGTAGACCTCCTGCTCCTTGATGTCGCGCACCGACTTGGCACCCGTGGTCTCGTCCTTCGAGAACACAACCAAGCGCAATAAAACGCGCAGCGGCGCGGCGTAGATCAATCCCCGCTGTTGGCATTCCTTCACGTCGAACAAGGGCGTCCCGAGCCGATAGCTCACGAACTCGAGCGCTGCGGCCCCATTATAGGATTCGATCGGGAACACGGACTTGAACGCGGCCTGCAGACCCTGATCGACCCGTTGGGTACGCTCGACATCGGCTTGCAAAAAGCTCTGATAGGATTCTTTCTGCGTCGCGAGCAGATACGGAACTTGCAAAAGGCTCGGCCGTTTGCCGAAACTCTTGCGGATGCGCTTTTTCTCAGTGAATGAATAGCTCATAGGTTCCTCAGCTCTTGATGTCCGGGCGATCCCGAACGACAGACAACGACGGACAGGCCGGTTCGCACCAGCCTGTCCCGACGATCACCTTCTCGTCACCGCGTGTTCAACGGGCAATCAGCTATCCTTACTTCAGGTCGACCTTGGCGCCGGCCTCTTCAAGCTGCTTCTTCATGTTTTCCGCATCCGCCTTGGCGACCGCCTCCTTCACGGTGGCAGGAGCCGACTCCACCAAGTCCTTGGCTTCCTTCAGACCCAAGCTGGTGATCGCGCGCACTGCCTTGATCACACCCACCTTGTTGTCGCCAATGGCCGCCAACACGACATCAAAGCTGTCCTTTTCCGCCGCGGCAGCGGCGCCCGGAGCCGCGCCGCCCGGGGCCGCGACCGCAACCGCGGCGGCCGCCGCCGAGACGCCGAACTTCTCTTCCATTTCCTTGATCAACGTCGACAGGTCGAGGACCGACATGTTCGCAATCGTGTTCAGGATTTCTTCCTTCGATACCGCCATGGTGCTATCTCCTAGAAAAAGTGACTTGACCTTTAAAGCCTAAAAAAACGCCCTTACTGAGCCTTGTCGCGAATTGCGGCCAGGGTCCGCACGAAACGCGCGGGCACCTCGTTCAACGTCCGCACGAACTGCGCCACCGGCGCCTGCATGGTCTGCATCAAGGTCGCCAACAGAACCTCACGGCTCGGCAACAAAGCGAGCGCCTGCAGTTGCTCCCCTGTCACGAGCGCCCCATCCATGGCGCCGACCTTGATCACGAGCTTGTCATTGACGCGCGCAAAATCGTTCAAGACCTTCGCGACCGCCACCGGATCCGACGACGCCGCGAACGCGAGCGGCCCTTTCAGGTGACGATCCAGGCACGCAAACGGTGTATCGGCAAGCGCCCGACGTACCAGCGTGTTCTTCACCACCCTGATGTAGACCCCTGCCTTGCGTGCCTCGGCACGCAAGGTCGTCATCTGCGCCACGGTGAGTCCCCGGTACTCGGCCACCGCCGCCGCCTCCGCGCCCTTGATGGCCGCGGAGACTTCAGCTACGACCGTCTTCTTTTGCTCTAGATTGAGACTCAACGAATCACCTCCTTCACTCCCCCCGTCACGGGGGACGGTGATCCGCGGCTTTAAAGGCCCCGGACACCATCTACGCCGGCCACATTAAGCGTTTCCGCACCGGCGGTCTTCGACATCTGTCCAGACGACGGACAGTCCCAGCCCTTGTTGCTACTGCGGTAGCGACCCCTGGTCCAGACGTATGCCCGGTCCCATGGTCGCGGATATCGTGACGCGCTTTACGTAGATCCCCTTGGCAGCGCTGGGCTTGGCCTTTTGCAAGGCTGCCACCAACGCCAGAAAATTCTCCTTCAGCGCCTCTTCCGTAAACGACACCTTGCCGATTGCGCAATGGATGATGCCGGCCTTATCGGCCCGATACTGCACTTGCCCCGCCTTGGCGTTCTCAACGGCCTTGGCCGGGTTGGGCGTCACGGTGCCCACCTTGGGGTTCGGCATGAGGCCACGCGGCCCCAGGATCTGACCCAATTGGCCTACGATACGCATCGCCTCCGGCGTCGCAATGACGACATCGAAATTGAGATTGCCTGCCTTCACCAGGTCGGCCAAATCCTGAAACCCCACCACATCGGCCCCGGCCTTGCGCGATGCGGCCGCGGCCTCGCCCTCGGCGAACACAGCCACCCGTACGGTCTTGCCCGTCCCCCGCGGCATCACTGCAGCCCCACGCACGTTCTGCTCGGACTTGCGGGGATCGATGCCGAGATTCACTGCCACCTCGACCGATTCGTCGAATTTCGCATTCGCGGTCTTCTTGACGAGCGCAAAGGCCTCGTCGATCCCATACAAGCGCGCCCGATCCACGTTCGGACGCAAAGTCCGCAGCCGCTTGCCGCCCTTCGTCACCTCGGCCATCAGACGCCCTCCGTCTCAAGACCCATGCTGCGCGCGCTGCCCGCGATCAAACGCACCGCCGCCTCCAGGTCCGTGGTGTTGAGATCCGGCATCTTCAGTCGCGCAATCTCTTCGAGCTGCGCGCGCGAGACCTTACCGACCTTGTGGGTATGGGGGGTCTTGCTGCCACTGGTAATGCCCGCCGCCTTCTTCAAAAGAATGCTCGCCGGCGGCGTCTTAGTGACAAACGTGAAGCTCTTGTCGCTATAAGCCGTGATGACCACGGGAATCGGCAGGCCCTCCTCCATGCCCTGCGTGCGGGCGTTGAAGGCCTTGCAGAACTCCATGATATTCTATCCGCGCTGACCGAGCGCAGGTCCAATCGGCGGCCCGGGGGT
>JAKAXK010000064.1 GCA_021827145.1 Pseudomonadota bacterium | reverse complement strand
CCGATCTTGCGGCTTTTCGTGCCTCCCTCAGAGGTCCGCGAGCACGGCGGCGATGGTCGCGGTCAAGATCGACAGATCCTCCGGACTTATGACATAGGGAGGCATCAAATAGACCAGCCGACCGAAAGGACGCAACCATACGCCCGCGTCCACGAACCGTGCCGTAAGCGCCGCCAGATCGAGGACTTCGCGGGTCTCCACGACCCCGATCGCGCCCAGCACCCGGACATCACCGACTGCGGCGAGTCCGCGACAGACGTCGAGCTCGCGCGCCAACTGGTCGGCGATCCGTCCGACCCGGGCCTGCCAATCGTCCGCGATCAGCAGATCGATGCTGGCCACCGCGGCCGCGCATGCCAACGGGTTGGCCATGAACGTCGGCCCATGCATGAGGCAGCCGGCCTCGCCACGCCCGATCACGGCGGCGATCTCGGCGGTCGTCATAGTCGCGGCAAGCGTCATATAGCCCCCGGTCAGGGCCTTGCCCAGACACAGGATATCGGGCGTCACCGATGCGTGATCGCAGGCCAGAAAGCGGCCGGTACGACCGAAGCCCGTGGCGATCTCATCGGCGATGAGCAGCACCCCGTGGGCATCGCACAAGGCGCGCACCTCGCGCAGGTACTGCGGGTGATAAAACCACATCCCGCCCGCCCCTTGCGCGACGGGCTCCAGGATCACGGCCGCCAGCTCGTCTTTGTGCGCGGCGATCAGGTCGGCGAACTCGGTGATGGCCGCCGGCTCCCAGGGGTCCTCGAACCGGCACGCGGGCCTCGGCGCGAAGAGCTGTTCGGGGACGAGTCCCGCAAACAAGCGATGCATGCCAGTGACCGGGTCGCACACCGACATGGCGGCGAAGGTGTCGCCATGGTAAGCCCCGCGCAAGGCCAGCAGACGGTGCTTGGTCGGCCGCCTGCGCGCCTGCCAATACTGGAGGGCCATCTTGATGGCGACCTCCACGGCGACCGATCCCGAGTCACAGAGAAAGACCTTTTCGAGAGGCGCCGGGGTCAGATCCACAAGCCTGCGCCCGAGATCGACTGCCGGTCCGTGCGTGAGCCCCCCGAACATCACATGCGCCATGCGCCCCAACTGCGCGCTCACGGCACTATTCAAGAGCGGGTGGTTATAGCCATGGATCGCCGCCCACCACGAACTCATGCCGTCGATCAGCCGCCGCCCATCGGCAAGTGTCAGCCGCACGCCATCGGCCGCCACCACCGGCCACACCGGCGCGCCCATGGCCGCATAGGGATGCCAGAGGTGAGCCTGGTCGAAGGCCACATCCCGCGCCCAGTCGCGCGACTGGGGTCCGCCATCCTGGGCACAAGCGTCAGGCGGGCGACTTACCATGGGAGGCGCACGCGATCTTGTCGCGCAAACGAGATCCGCCTCATGCCCCGTCCGTCACCGCGCCGCGACTCGCCGACGAGACGAGGCGCGCGTATTTGGCCAAGGTCCCGCGGGTATAGCGCGGCGCGGGAGGCACCCAGAGGGCGCGGCGACGCGCAAGCTCCTCTTCCGGCACGTCGAGCTGCAAGACGCGCCGCTCAGCATCGATGATCACGCGGTCACCATCGGCCACCAAAGCGATCGTACCGCCGACCGCCGCCTCCGGTGCCACATGTCCCACCACCATGCCATAGGTGCCGCCGGAGAACCGTCCATCGGTGACAAGGCCCACGAGGTCACCCAGGCCCTGCCCAACGAGCGCGGCGGTGGGCGAGAGCATTTCACGCATGCCCGGGCCACCGCGTGGTCCCTCATAGCGGATCACGACCACGTCACCGGCCGCTATGCGCCGCTCCATGATGGCGGCCATGCACGCCTCCTCGGAGTCGAACACGCGTGCCGGACCGGTAATCCTGGGGGCCATGATGCCGCTGGTCTTGGCAAGCGCCCCCTCGCCGGCAAGATTCCCCTTGAGGATCGCCAGATGACCATGCGCATAAACCGGCCGCTCCCAAGGCCGGATCACGTCCTGATCGGCGCGCGGATGCTCGGGCACATCCTCCAGGACCTCAGCGATTGTCTGTCCGGTCACGGTCAGCGCGTCGCCGTGCAAAAGACCGTGCGCCAACAACATCTTCATCACTTGCGGCACCCCGCCGGCGCGGTGCAGATCAGTGGCGACATAACGGCCGGAGGGCTTAAGGTCGCAGAGCACCGGCACGCGGCGACTGAATTCATCGAAGTCGTCCATGGTCAGTTCCACGCCGGCGGCGTGTGCGATCGCCGGCAAGTGGATGACCGCGTTGGTGGAGCCGCCCAGGGCCATAAGCACCGCCAACCCATTCTCGAAGGCCTTGCGCGTGAGGATGGCGCGCGGCAGCCGTCGCGCCTTTATGGCCTCGACCAACACCCGCGCCGACTGCGCGGCGCTGTCGGCCTTTTCTATGCTCTCGGCCGTCATGGTCGCGGAGTACGGCAGGCTCATGCCCATGGCCTCGAACAAGGCTGACATGGTGTTGGCGGTGTACATGCCGCCGCAGGACCCGGCGCCGGGGCAGGCCTTGCGCTCGATCTCGTGCAACTCCCGATCATCGATCGTGCCGGCGATGCGCGCGCCGACCGCCTCGAAGACACTGACGATGGTCAAATCGCGCCCGTCATGGTGGCCGGGCTTGATCGTGCCCCCATAGACGAAGACCGCCGGGATGTTCAGCCGCGCAATGGCAATCATGGCGCCCGGCATGTTCTTATCGCAACCGCCGAAGGCCAGCACCCCATCCAGGCTCTGGCCCGCGCACACGGTCTCTATCGAATCGGCTATAACCTCGCGCGACACGAGGGAGTACTTCATACCCTCGGTGCCCATGGAAATGCCATCCGAGATGGTAATGGTCCCGAACATCTGTGGCATGGCCCCGGCGGCGGCCAGGGCCGCCTCACCGTGCGCGGCGAGAGCTCCGATCCCCATGTTGCAGGGCGTGATAGTGCTATGGGCGTTGGCCACGCCCACGATGGGCTTTGCGAAATCGCCATCCTCAAACCCGGTGGCGCGCAACAGTGCGCGGTTGGGGGCGCGTTCTATCCCGGCCGTCACGACACGGCTTTTTTGATTGTCAGACATAGCGTTCTCCTAAAACAAGGGTCGAGATTCATGCCGCCCCCGGCTAAACGCGTGTTGGCGGGCGACCCGCCGTCGGCCGGCATGAAGGGGTATCGGATCAGTCGGCCAGACGCCACGCGACGGCCTCCCCGGCACGCAATGGCACGAGTACGTCGGCGCCCGCGGCTATCGTGGGTGGGACTTGCCACGGCTCCTTTATGAGTGTGACGCGGTCTTGATTACGCGGCAGCCGGTAAAAGTCAGGACCATACTGACTCGCAAACCCCTCCAACCGGTCGAGCGCATGGGCCCCCTCGAAGACCTCGGCATAGAGTTCCAAGGCGGCGTGCGCGGTATAGATCCCGGCACAGCCGCAAGGCGACTCCTTGGCGTGCCGGGGGTGCGGCGCGCTGTCGGTACCCAAAAAGAATCTCGGATGGCCACGGGTCGCGGCGGCCACCAAGGCGCCGCGATGCTCGGCGCGTTTCAAAAGCGGCAGACAGTAATGATGGGGCCGCAGACCTCCCACAAAGAGCGCATTACGATCAAGCAATAAGTGGTGGGCGGTGATAGTGGCCGCCAAGGTATCCGGACCCGCGCTCACGAACTCGACCGCAGCGCGGGTGGTGATGTGCTCCAAGACCATGCGCAAGCCCGGGAACGCACGCATGAGCGGCAGCAAGTGGCGTTCGAGGAAGACCGCTTCGCGATCGAAGACATCCACCGCAGGATCCGTGACCTCGCCGTGCAATAGCAAAGGGAGATCGAGACGCTCCATGGCCGCCAACACCGGATAACAAGGCCGCAGATCGCGTACACCCAGCGCAGCATGGGTGGTGGCGCCGGCCGGATAGTACTTGACGGCATGCACGACGCCGGCGGCTTTCGCCCGCACGATCTCCTCGGGTCGCATCGCCTCGGTGAGATACAGCGTCATCAAAGGCTCGAAGCGTGCGCCCGCGGGCAAGGCCTTCAGAATCCGCGCGCGATAGGCCAAGGCCTGGCCGACCGTGCGCACCGGGGGATCGAGATTGGGCATGACGATGGCGCGGGCGAAACGTCGCGCGGTATCCGCTACCACCGCGGCCAACATCGCTCCATCCCGCAGGTGGACATGCCAATCGTCGGGACGCGCGAGACTAAGACACGTGACCGGCGAGGAAGCTTGCGGGCCATCAGGCGCCAACGTGGGGCGCCGCGCTCCCGCGTCTAAGTCGTCGCTCACCGTAAGCCTCCCTGGCGCGCGCCCAAGGCACACCGTCGGCCGCAGTGTCTGCGACATGGCTCGCGCCACAATGCCCTGAGGTTTGGAGTCTCCATGGGGCTAGGGATTGCAGATATCACAACAGGCCGGATCAGCCTGCGCGTGGTCTTCGCGGTTGCGTGTCACCCGGTGCCCGCACTTGAGACAACCATGGACCTCAGCGCGCCTCTCGCGCGTGGGCGCACCGCACGCCTCGCAGGGTAGGCCGGCGATCACCTCCACCGTCCAGAAACCGGGGGTGCGGCAAACGGGGCATAGGGAGCTCAGGCGGCGACCGAGATCGACTGCGGCGAGCCGGATATTGACGAGGCGCGTGGGGTTTGCATAGGCGCGCAGATCCACTTCGACGAACACGCGCCCGCTCGACGACTGCGCGGCGGCCTCCTCATAAGCCACCTTGAATCCCGACCAGTCGGCGATCCCCTTGCGGATACGGGTATCGCTGTCGTGGTCGGGTCTGAGGACCAGATAATGGTCGGGAAAGCGTACCGCATGCGCAAACCGCTCGGCGTCCTCCCAGCCCGCTGCCAGGATCTGGGCACTGTTGGCCCGACCCTGCGCCATGCCGACCACCTCAAGTCCCAACAAGTCATCCAGAAAAACCAGGAATTCCACATTCCAGGGAAACATCCCCGCAAACGGATCGACGGTGAAGGATCCCTCGCTGGCGAGCCCGACGGGAAGCCCCGAGAGCTCCATGCCGATCCGCGCCTTGCGACGGGCCGCCTCGATCTGCGTACCGGCGCGCGGGATATCGCGCGTGAATGTGCCGAGGAGATCGGTGTCGTACCCCGTCACCAGCTCGACCAGGCAACCCACGGAACCCTCAAGGACCGGGGCTACGACCCGCTCCTTGCCGTGCTGGGTCAGAAACGCCGCGCGCTGTCCCCGGTAGAGACTTCGGGACGGCGAGGCATGGGTGGCCATGGGCCCGTTTTGGCTCACGACACTTGCTCCCATCGCCCGTCCCGGGCGCGCAAGAAGAGGCCGCCGGCCTCGCTGTCCATTTGAAACAGGAAGAGCCAGCCGTGCTCGACTACGCTGCGCACAATCTCGTGACAGGCCAGGACCTCGTCCATCCGCGCACGGGGTGCTTCGACAAAGGCGTTCAGGCGCATCGGCTCGTGGGCCCAATGGCGACCGTCAAATAACGACTGGATCGGGAGACCATTCCTTAAATCGCCGCCCGCGCCCTCCAACGCCCCGATGCACCCCCCCACCCTATTGTGCAGGGTCTTGTTAGCGCCGCCGAAGCGCTTATGGTCGACCACGGATGCGTAGTACCCCATATTCATCCAGTGGGCCGCCATCATAGGCACGGTCATGATGTATCGCAGAATCTCGAAATCCGCATCCCGGCGCCACTCGTAATCCTGCAGAAATGCGCGGCCATCCAGGGCCACGCCCTCCGTACGGGCGCGCGGCGCGGCGATAAAGGCGGCATTGCCGACAAATTCCAGCTCGCAGGCGGCCCGCAAGAGCTCCTGCGGACGCCCTCTGGCCGCGTCGCTCTCGGGCGGTACCGCCAACGCCGGTGCGGCGGGCGCCTGAATGCACTCTTTGCGCGCACGAGCGCCCGCCTCTTCCAGGGCCGCGCGTAGACTCCCCAAATCCTGGGCGTGCGTTGTCTCCCATGGTGCGGTATCGAACAAAACGACTTCCTTGCGCGCACTGTGGTAACGCGCCGCCACAAAGCCGGTATCCGCCGGGATCACAATTCCCTCTTGTGCAAGCCGCGCGCGTAAAGGGCGATCATTCAGCAAAGCCGCCACCGTGCGTGCGTCCATCTCACCGATCCACTCGCCACTGGACGACCCCGCGCCCTGCGGCGTATGACCCAGGAGCGGGCCGTGATCGACCAGCAACACCAGCCGCGCAAAACCGTCCGTCAAGGACATGAGGCGGAGAATGGCCGAGGCGACGGCGGTCCGGCAGGCCTTGGTCATGGGCGGCGCCCGTCGGTCCGCGCCCTGCCTCAACACATGCGCAAGCGGCATAACGTGGCGCACAACCCCCACGGATGGATCGAAGGGGGCGCGGGCGAACGCCAGGCCGCAGAAGCCACTGAATCCCAGGGTCCGGATCTCCGGGGCGACCGCCTCCAGAACGCGACGAAAGACCTCCAAGCGATTATTCATGCAAAAGACCGCCTGCACCGCGACACGACCCCGCTCGCCATGACGGTCAGGCCGCTCCCCACACGCCGCGAGATCGGCGACGATACGCCGGCGGTACCCGAGTTCGAGCGCGGTCTGGAGGACCGAGTCGACCTGCACGTCAGGCGTCATGCGCGCCGAGGGTGCCGGCGGCAGGGACTGCAACGCCGTCTGCCAGGCGGCACCCAGTCGCGGCCCCGGGGCGGCGCGAAAGAGGATGAGTTCCCAGGCCAACCGGATGGCGAGCAGATCCTCGATGTCCGCGTGGCCGCGGGCGACTTTGTGGCGCGGGCACGTATCCTGCGCACGGGTCGCCCACCCGCCGATGTCGAGAAGCGCGGCATGGCAATAATCCGCGACATGGGCATCGGGGACGGCGAGCGTCTTCAGGACACACGCGATGGATTCCAGCGGCCGCCGGGGCAGCCCCGCGACCATGTCCGCTACCCCCTTAAGCCCCATCGTCCAGGGGCTCGCATCGAGCCTCGCGAACTGAAGCCAAGCGTCGTAGAGGGGCTCATCGCGCCAGGGTAGCGGCCATAAGGCCTGGCCCGTATCAAAGTAGGCGGCTGCGAACCGACTGATGGTCTCGACACAGAACGCCGCCCACGGCCTACTTGGATCGATGCGCCCCAAGACATGCGAGACAAGTGGAATTCTCTGCACAGGCGGTGCACCGTCGTGCGCCAATAGCCGCGCGGCATACTGCTCGTCGGATGGCAGGCCATGCGCCGCCAAGGCTTCGGCGACATCGCCGCGCGTGATGCGGCCGCTTTCGATCTGTTCCCGGTAATAGCGGCGTGGCATGGTGAGCGTAGACCCGGCGACCCGCATCAGGGTAAGTGCCGCCTCCTCAAAATTCAGATGACGCAGCCCGAAGTAAGGGTTGACGGCAAGCGATGCATCCAGCGGCCAGGCCGGCGCAAGCCGGTCACAGGCTTCGCGCACCGCGATCCACCACGCCGACTGGTCACGTGTCACCGGGATTCCGCCGGCCCTACCACGACGACACACCAGGGGTCCCTCCCCCTCGGTCCGGATTGTCCCTAGGAGGCCATCCATGGCGACCCCTCCCTACCAGGGTTTTGTGCCAAGTCGACGAGGCGGCTCGCAAGGGTTGCGAAGAACACGGACAGCCATGTACCCATCGACCGCTGCGCTGTTGCTGTTGGCGAGATCCTGGTCACGGACTTAGGCTCTCCGGCCGCACCGCCCATCGCGGCAGACGCAGATACTAGAGACCCAGAAGAATAATAGACACTTAATATTAACAATTATGAGGATTTACTCTGATTAATTCCCGACCGCGCCACACCGACCCCGCCCACGACCGGGCCTTTCACGCATCCTATTCCGCCTATGTGCAAAAATTGGTTAGAAACACACCGCGCCTCACCAGGCTGATCACCGGCTGCTACCGGACACAAGCCGTCCTAGTTATGTAGTAATGTGGTGATTGCTATGAACTGCGGCGGCCATTCAACAGATCGCCCATCGGGCCATTCAAACGGCAGCTCCGCATCGAAATGCTGTCCGCCAGCCTACAAAACCTTAACTGGGCTCAACGGTCTACCTCGAGCTTCGAGCATTGATCGCGCATTCCGCTGAAGATCGCCTCGGCTACATCCATGGGGAAGTCTCTGGGAATAAGCGTTTCGACCTTACCAATGGCTTCCTTTGTCAAAGCGATAACCTCCTTGATCAACTGTTCTGCTTCGGTGTTGGCAAACCCGACCTGCTTGGCCTGCTCGATCCAATGGCGCCGAAGAATTTCCGCGAAACGATAATGGTTCGACTGCCCCTTCACCGCCATAGCCATTTTGGCCTTCCGTGGTGAAAGCTGGTTCGGCCCATGCCCCATAACGGGGTGGGCCGACAATACGTCATAGATGGGCGTCGCCCGATACCGTCCGCCAGCGAGAATCGCGAGACTATAGTTTTTCGCGTGTCCATCAGGAGCTGCCAGTAGCCAGAATATGAGCTGCGTTTTGAAGAAGTGTCGGCGATCACTACTCGCATCCTCGGAGCCCAGCAGCAAGTCCATGATTTTGGCGATACCCGGCCCGCCATCCGCCTGGTACTTGTGTAATGGAGGTATTCCCATGGCCTGGCACATGTCTTCCTGTGGCAACCGGATGATCCAGCTTTTATCGCTTGCCAAGGCTCGGTCGAAGCGCTCGACTACGAGCGCCTTCTGGTCCTCGAAAAACCCGATGTCACAATGCGCCACCGGAATCTTAAAGGCCTCCATGATCTTCGAGCAGAGCCATTCATTCTCCACCGAGGTCCGCATATCGGCCCGCATTTGGCCAACGAGGCCCAGGGGAAGCTTGAAGATATGCGTGGTGGGCGTACTGCCGGCAGGCAGGCACCATTTCCCATCCTGGAGCAGCAAAGCGGTCTTCTCTTGCGCCCCGGCAATGGAGATACGCAGATTGCCACCATCATGATGGTGACCGATTCCCCCGACAGCCGTTGCACTTCGGAGCTGAGCAGCAACACCAGCTTCATTCAGGGCTTGGCCATTGATTTCATAAATATCCGAAGGCTCCTCGTCTTCCGGAAGCAGCTGAATGGCGCCCGCGCAATCCCGGCCAATCTTGGCCAGGAGATCGAATACAGATGTGCTGTCGGCAGAATGGTGGCGGGCCAGCCGACGGCGGATGGCATCGCTGTCCGGCAAAAGGTTGTCGAAATAATCTGTGACGATATGGCCCTGGTAGGTTGCATTACCCGGCAAGAACGGGAGCGACAAGGATAATGGCCGCCCCTGCTCGTCTTCCAGCCACGCATCGAAATATCCGAACTGCGAGCTGTTTCGGCTCACCTCCCAATAGCCAACGGGGACGCCGTTCATCCAGATATTCAAACGCTGCGAATGACTCCGGCGCCCCATTTCTACCAAGCCTCCTTCTTCCGCGGCGTGATTGCACGGACCAATTTTTTATTGGCGGTAGGCTTAGTCTTCTCCATGGACGCAACGGCTTCCTTTGGCTGTTGACCGGTGACTTTGGCGAATGTTGCAGCAGGCGCCTTGCGGACCACAGGCCTAGACTGGGACAACACTAGGTCAACCCCGAGCAGCCGCAAAACCAGAAACACCCGCTCAAGGGACGCCTTTACCGGGTTTGACTCAAAGTAGGCGTAGCTTTGCTGCGTAATCCCGAGCTTCTCAGCCATATCCGCCTGAGACAGCCCACTCTTCTTGCGAAACGCCTTGAGTATCGGTGGAAGCTGGGCAAGCACCTTGATTGACTGGTCCATACTTGACTCCAGATTCTTGCAATAAAACACACCACAGGTTGTAAGTACGATATACGCACTAGGTTTTGTATTATATGATTACATATCAAGTTGTGTAAAGTGTAATTACACAATAGACGCTGTTTTTTGCTCCTGCGGCAAAGGGTGAACTTCCCTTGCGAGTTCGGCTTCGAACGGCGGTGGCGCCCCTAATTGCAGCCATAAACAATACGGGGGATCGATGCCCGGTTTGAGGCGGGAAGAGACGGAGCGCATGCGATGAGCCGTTCCGAGCAATAAGTGGTCGACCGGCGCATACGCCTATCACTTGTTGCAAAGAGCTCATGTTCTTAGCTTGGCGCCCGATCGGGGGTTGGGGCCGACGAGAATGCCAAGGGCACGACCTCCGGGAAAGAGTCGACCATATGGTACGTGCGTTCGATGGGATCGGAGGTGACCGGTGCCAGATGCCGATCTCTGTATCCCGTATAGGCCGGGTGCCTACGAAAGGCGTCAACCGCGGTCGCCGAGGCGAGACGTGTCAGCAGGCAGTGGCGATACCGGCCACCCTCATCCGCGACACTGCCGACCTGAACGGAGCGCACCCCGGGGATGCCCGATAAGAGCCGCTGCCCCTCGGCCATGAGGGTCCGTAACGCCAACGCATCCAGATCCGGCGCGTCATAGACGACGATATGCGTGATGTTGTTCCAAGGGCGACAACGGTTGAGCACTTCCGCGGCGCGGCCCGCCGAGCCCCACGCACGCATCTTCGGCTCGAGCTGCGCGGCGACGAGTGCGTGTATGCCGTCCTTTAGGGCGCTGTACGGTGCGTGACGATCATGTCGCGCATTGGCCCGCAGCCGCTCGCCCGCCAGGACGCCGGGGGCCACGGAACAGGAGATCTTGGCGACACCCAGCATGATCAACCTGCGACATTGCTCATCGCCTATGCCCCTCTCGCCCGAGATGATCAACGGTATCCCGAGCGCGGCGTTGATCTCCTTCAGGCGCCCCCAGTCCAGCCGCGACCTTCCTCGCCCCTGCGCCATATTCTCTGAAACAATCAGGAAATCCACCTTGGTGCGCTCGACAAAACTCTTGGCCTCCGCCACGGTCGCATATTGGATGGCGCGCGGCGCGTCGCCTTGCGTGGCGTCGCCCTCGAGCACATAGACCAGTTCGCCTTCGACTGGCACGCCGCAGGCATGTGCCACGTCCACGATCGCGCGCGTGCGGTCGATGTGACGAAAGAGCGACTCCTGGAGGCCGCGTGCCACGACGCCGTTAACACCTAGACGGACGCCGCGCACCACGGATTGGGTATCGGTCCCACCCTCGAAATGAATCGCCACGGGAACGTCGGCCTGCGCCGCGGCCGCCTCCACGGCCGCCATGACCCAGGTGAAGACCGAGCTTTGGGACTGCGATTCGATCACGCTCAGGATGACCGGGGCACGCGCCGACTCCGCCGCGGCCAACACCGCTGGCAGGAAGTCGAGCTCTGCGAGATCGAAGGCACCCACCGCATAGCCGTTTTCGTAGGCGTGCGCGAGCATATCCTTCATGTCGACGAGCGGCATAACAAACCCCCGAAGATTCGTTCACGGTAGCCGCAGCCACCAGGACAGCGCGCAAGGTATCCCGCGCAAAGCGACCGCACACGGGCCGGATGCTCGGGGCTCGGGTGCAGAGACCGGCGCGAGGCTTGTCCCCTTATCCGCGCTCGCGAGCCGGCGGAGTCATACCCTGTCGCCGCATCGACACACAAGCCGCGCCACCCGGTTAGGCATGATCGAATTTAGAGAGTAATATCGCTAAAGAGAACTCAGTCTTCATTAGCCTAGCCATTTACCGTAGTTAATGATTAATCACTGGACACTTCAGCAACTCCGGCTCTTCGAGGCGGTCGCCCGCCATCGCAGCTACACGCGCGCCGCCGAGGAACTCTGCCTCACGCAGCCCGCGGTCCACATCCAGGTGCGCCGACTCGAGGAGATCGTGGGCCTGCCACTCATCGAACGGGTCGGCAAGAAGCTCCTGCTGACCCGCGCCGGTGAAGAGGTGTATACCGCCACGGTCGCGGTGATGGACCAGTTGCGCGCACTGACCGGGGAGATCGCGGACATGAAGGGCAAGGTGGCCGGCCCCTTGAAGATGGCGGCCGTCACCTCCGCCAAATTCTTCATGCCGCATTTTCTTGGGCTGTTTGTGCAGGAATATCCGGACGTATCGCCTCAGCTCATAGTCACGAACCGCGGGGGGGTGCTGGAGCGCCTGGCCGAAAATGCCGATGACTTCGTCGTCATGGGCCAAATTCCGGACGACATGGACCTCACGGTCCGGCCGTTCATGGACAACCTGCTGGTGGTCGTGGCGCACCCGGACCACCCGTGGGCACGGCGCGCCGATATCCCCTTAGAAGAGATCGTGCGCGAACGTTTCTTATTGCGCGAGGTTGGTTCCGGAACGCGCATGTCAGCCGCGCAGATGTTCGCCGAGCACGGACTCGACGTGAAGCCCTACATGGAGCTGGGATCGAGCGAGGCCATAAAGCAGGCGATCATGGCCGGCCTCGGGATCTCGGTGCTGGCCCTCAGCAGCCTCGAGCTGGAGCTGGAGGCCAAGCGCCTCGTCATCCTGGATGTCGTAGGCTTTCCCTTGCACAGGACATGGTACGCGGTCCACCTGCAAGGCAAGCATCTGGGCCTCGCCGCCAGCGTGTTCCTGGACTTTCTGGTCAAGGAGGGGCCAGACCTCGGGGTCCGCAAGGGCTGGGTGGCTGAACTCCACCCCACAGAACGTCCGCGTGCCCCGCGGAAACGGCTGAGAAATACACGCACGCCGTAATGTCAGCGGGCCGCCATCGGGCGGGACAGCACGGACCTACGATGCGCCTTACCCATCTATCCAGAATGAGTAGTCCATCTTGAGGAACTCCTCATAGGGAAGGTAATGCGAAGAATCCGATGAGAAACTCAAACTCACCATGCCATTGAAGACATTGACGGTGCCGGTGCGCAAATAAAACCGCCCCTCCATCGACCGCAGCGTCCTCATGTTGTCGAGGATATCCCGCACACGTTCGGCCGGGACCAGGGCATTCCCGGGGTAGGGGCATTTTGGATAGGCGAGACAGATATCCGGATTGGTGAGTTCGTTGATGGCAAGCAGGCGATATCGGAAGGGGTCGTCCACGACCCACACGACCGCCTGGCTGCTCGAGAAGTGCAGCATGACGTGATAGACACCGTGGACCAGGATCAACTCCTCCATGACACGGATGACAGTATCGATCTGCGCGTCCATCTTGCTCGCCAGCCGCGCGGCCCCCGACGGGGCATCCGGCCGCGGATAATCGGCATCGACCCGCCGTGGACGACGCGGGTCCTCATAGAGTGCCTGCGCCTGCGGCAGTTCGCGCAGGGCGAAGTCGGCCCCCACGAAACCCAGCACGTCCCCGTTGGCGTTACGCACGAACTGCATGGCGGTCAGCGACGGGCGCAGGGCACGCAGGCTGATGTAAGCGGCGGAGAGTACAAAATCCGTCGCCTGACCCCCGTCGCCGAGATCTGCCCATTGTTGATAGTGCTGCCCGCGGCTATTCGTCAGCGCATCCCGCTCGGCCACCGCCTCCCGGACATAGGGGCGATCGGACCGGTCGCGCCCGAAGTGTTCATCCAATAAACCCTCACGGCTCATATTGGCGGTGATCTGCCGTCCATGGGCATCCAAGACGTACAGGAACTTGCCATAAGGAACGGTGGCAAAGGCGGCCTGCAGGGCCGCCTCCATGGCGGCGCGGTCGCCCCACACCTGCGCGCACCGATCGCTCAGGACGCGCAGAGGTTTGTACAGCGCCCGGGTCAACATATTGCGCTGTTGCGCGACCGTACCGTGTAAAGATTCCGATGGTATTGTCATGACATTCCTCTCTATGGGCCCGCACGTCCGCATCAAGGGGGCGCCCCCTTGATGCTTCAGTGTAATCCAAAAACAATCCGGCGCGCGGCAATCCTACCCAGAATCCACGAGGACCACAGCCGACCGCGGCCCCGCCCAGGCCGCCCCCGTCGACTGATCCCCCACGGAATACTTGTCATCGCCCTTGATTCATCATCATTTCCGCGGGCGCCTTGGGCGCGCGGTAGTCCCTGTCCACCGACGCGGGGATATCCGCGGTTGCTCCGGCCCTATTGGTTATGGCCGGCCGCGAGCAACCTTCCCGCCCAGCCTATCGCGATACCCGTAGCGGCCCCTCTCCGACGAACCGGACGAAA
>JAKAXK010000063.1 GCA_021827145.1 Pseudomonadota bacterium | reverse complement strand
ACGACGAGCCGCATGATGGATAAAAGCTGCCGCTGGTACCGTTCGTACTTCCTCAGGAGGCCGATAATGGCGGAGGCGCTGCCCTGATAAAATAATAGTGTGTAATGTGCGCCAGTTGTATATGTTGCTTGTCTCGTTGGTCCAGGTCTCCGACAACTGGCATCCGGATCGGCTGTCTACCCACATCCCTTATGTCTCACACAAAATTAGGTTTATCAGGGAGGGTGCGCAACCTTCATGCTCCGCACCCGCTACCCTTGAGACAACAAAGATGTCCGCCGGTGTTGGTCGCTGCCGTTAGGGCAAGGGACGATACCACATCGTCCTCACCAAGGTCGTCGGTCGTCTGCCCTCGCAGCGGTCGTTGGGTCAGGGCGCCCTAGGTTCTCGTTATCCTAAATGCACCCATCCGGCGTTGCCGTCCCCTCGGCGGCCATCTCCTTGGAGGGCGATTTTCACCGCATCTGAGGTGTGTAGGCTCTGGGGTACCTGGGCCATAGAGCTTCGTGACCGTAATGTGTGCGCTTGTCGGGCATCCGTTTCGGCATAATATATGACTTGGCCACTTCCGGCCGCACTCACCGTCTGCAGGTCAGGTCACCAGCTGAGATTGCACCCGCTAGCATGCCTCTTGCTGTGACAGGGATGCGGGCACCCACGCCTTTTGGACGCCGACGCGGGCACGAGCCCACCCAATTCCGCTACACTACGGTAATGCGCTCGTCATTGGACCCTATTTCCCGATCACCACAAGCCGCGCCACGCATCCTGGTCGTGCGTCGCGACAACATCGGCGACCTCGTATGCACGCTGCCGGTATTCGAAGGGATCCGTCGCCGTTATCCCGATGCCCATATCGGGGCGCTCGTCAATTCCTACAATGCCCCGTTGCTTGAAGGCAACCCCTACCTGGATCGTGTACACATCTATACGAAGTCCAAACACAAGCCGGACGCCGGGCTCCGCTCACTTATACGCGACCGCCTGAGGCTTCTTACCGGGCTGCGCAAAGAGCGATACCAAACGGTTTTACACGCCGCCAGTCACCCGCCTTCGGAGATGCGCATCCTCACCCGACTCGCCGGTATTTCGGAGCAGATTCTGGGTCAGGTTGCGGGCAGATCGCTTCACGAGGTCGAGCGGGTTTATGGGCCGCTTTGCATGTTGGACATTTCCGGCCCACCCCCCGCACCACGTCTTGTGCTGGACTCGCAAGCGATGGCCGCTGCTTACGAGGCCTTGGCTGGCGCCGGCCAGGGGCGGGCGGTGGGCCTCCACATTAGCGCCCGCGAGAACGAGAACCGCTGGCCGCTTGAGAATTTCGTGACCCTGATCCAAAGAGGTGCCCAGCAAGGACACCGGTTTGTGGTGTTCTGGTCGCCAGGAGATAAGGCGCGCCCAGAGCATCCGGGCGATGACGCTCGCGCCCAGGAACTGCTCGATCGGTGTCGAGGACTGCCGGTATCGGGCTATCCGACGAGCGATCTCTTGGGGCTTGCGGCAGGCCTTACGGCCGTCCGTGTGCTCGTGGGGTCGGATGGAGGGCATGTCCATATAGCGGCGGCCGTAGGAACCCCGGTGATCGGTCTATACTGCGAACACAAGGTGGACCATTGGCGTCCCTGGGGTATGGGTCACGTTGTCCTTCAGGGGAGGCGCGTGGACGCCATAACACCCGATGCCGTTCTGGCCGCCCTCGATAAGATCAGGATGGGGTGAGCGGACTTGTGCCTCCTCTGCGCGCGTACGCGATAGATGCGCCGCTTCCCTCGGATAACGACTTTCTTCTTATCGAAGTTCGGTCCGATGATGGGGTATCGAGAATCGCAATGTCTTGATTCCGCGTGATGGCTTGTGGCGACCTTCCGCAAACCTACGTTTGCGAGAACGCGCCATCGCCTTGGCGTACGATTGTCTCCGGCACCAAAGGCGATTTCCTGGACGTAGGCGCCCTATAGGCCTTTCGTTTACTCACAAGACGGGCGCCAACCTAGGAATTGATGGCGCCGGCCTCTGTCCGCGCATTGTACGAGTCTCGCCATCCCTGCGATCGCAATAACTGCGCGATAGCTCGCTGCCGAAAGAAGGTTGGAGTGGGAGATCCGAATAATTTTCTTCATGTTCTGCTTTTGTGCTCGCCACCGGGCCTCGGTGCGGTCGCACGCAAGTCTCTGATCCCACACAAGTGGGATGCTTTCCACCTTTAAGTAGGTTGCAATAGGGCCTTATCCCAGAGGAGCTATTCATGCCAAGGAAAAGACCACCAACGGAAGCTGAAAAGACGTCGACCAGAAAGTCTGCCGCACAGCGTAAGCCCTCACCCCACGCGCACGCCGCCAAGTCGCCCGCCAAGTTTGCGCGCGCGAAGAGTGGCGAGACCGATGCGGCCGTGACGCCCAAAAAGGCGCGCCGATCGAAGCCCGCGCCGGTGAGTGGGGCTGTGCCAGCGACGATTGCGCGCTCCGATCGCCATGCCCAGAGCTTGTGGCGTAAGACGCTTGCAAGCGCGGAAAAGACCTATGGCGATGGAGCGCGGGCGCATCGGGTCGCCTACAGCGCCTTGAAGCACGAGTACGAAAAGATCGGCAACCGGTGGGTACGTAAGGGCGAAGCGGGACCATCGGATGCGCAGGCCGCGCGGGGCCCCACGATTCGTCCCCGCTCGACCGAGAAGCCTGCGCGCACCGAACGGGGCCATGTGGTCCGCAAATCCGGCTCGCCCGCGGAGTTGCATGCAAAGTCCTCCGGACGGTGACGGCAGCTCCGCGCCCCGCCGCGCCCGGCTGGGCGATGTCAGGGATGGGGCCGAATCCTTGAAGGAGGTCTAGCGGGGCGCGTTTATCGACAGTTGCGCCGACGGGGCTGCAACACGGGGAGTCTTTTGACGCGGCCCCCGCGCCGATCTAGGCGCGGACGATCACCGTGAGGAACAGGACGGTGGTCGAAGGACTTTGATTGGTCTGGCTGGGGGTCAAACCAGGCGTTGATCAGCGTCTCGCCACGATCATGATGAGAAATACGGCGGGACGGTCGGGGCCCGAGCGCGCTGGGATCTACGAACGGTCGTTAGGCCCGCAGTCGCAATGCGCACCCAGTCTTCTATCGAGTCCGCGAGCCAGAGGCGTCTTGCGGTGTTATCCACCACGCATTCGAGGGCGGGTGCTCGCGCATCGACCGAGTTCTCGAGGATGTGTACGAGATCGAAGTCGCCGAGCGATCGCGACAGATTCGTCATGGACCGGTAATAGCGATCGACGATGGTATCCACGGGGATCGGATGGCCTCCCTCCATATAGCGCCGCGCGACCCGATAGGCGTTGATGGCCGGATCCCGGGTCGCGACGAAGAGAAGATGGGTGCGACAGCCCTTATCGCGCGCCGCGAACACGGTTTCCCAGACGATATCCTGACCGGCCGCAAGCGCCCGGTATCGCAGCCTGCCGGCCGCAAGGGCTGCTCGCGGCGCGTTTGCCTTGGCACGAAAGCCGCCGGGAAGCGAGGCCGTAATGGCATCCGGGTCCACGAGGCACAGATCCGGAAACCACGACAGATCTACCATGCGATTTGTCACGGTGGTCTTTCCAGACCCGTTGGGCCCGGCAATCACGAGAAGGGTGGGCTTAGTCGGCTCGCTCATAAGGGGGAGACTGGTTCTCACCGCGACCTTGGTTCACGGCGGCGCGCAGGCGTTCGATATGACGCTGAAGCCGCGCCTCGTCTTTCGCTGCCATAGTCTCCTGCCAGCCCGCGAAAAGCCGATCCCACGGGGCTCTGGGGTCGTCGAGATAGACCGCGGTGTTCGGCAACCCGGTCGGGGCCTCATCGTGCGGTCGGTCCTTTTCCATGACGATATGTCTAGGTGGAGTCGCTTAGAACGGTCGTCCGTGAGGCCTCTATTGTCGCTTCAAGGGCCTCCTCCACCCGCTCTGCCGTGAGATCTTCGAGGCAGCGCAGGTGACCCAGGGGGCAGGTGCGGGCAAAGCAGGGACTGCATTCGAGGCCCAGGGTGACCGTGGTGGCGCGGTCATCCAGGGGCGGGGTGTGGCGAGGATCCGAGGACCCAAAGATCGCCGTCATGGGTTTATGGAGGCTTGCCGCGACATGCATGAGGCCTGAATCATTGCTGACCACCGCGGTGGCCAGGGCCATGAGGTCCACGGCCTCGAGGAGGGTTGTCCGCCCGGTCAGATCGATGCATGCGCCTTCGGACAGCGCGCCTATGTTCTCCGCGATCGCGCGATCGCGTGGGCCGCCGAGCAAGAGGATCTGCCATCCACGATGATGGTAGGCGCGCGCAAGTTGTGCGAAGTGGCGGGCGGGCCAGCGCTTCGCGGGGCCGTATTCCGCGCCCGGACAGAGCGCGAGCACGGGCGCTGCGGTGTCGATCCCGAAGCGTTCGGCGCACTGCTTTCCGGCCTGCGGATCGGTCCTGAGGCGCGGCGGGGAGGGCTTGGGTAAGGCCTCACCGGCCTCGAGCCCCAGGAGCAAAAAGCGCTCGACTGTCGGGAGTTTGGCGCCCCGAGGCTCGCGACGGATATCGTTGATGAGCCCGAAGCGGGCCTCGCCGAGATAGGCCGTGCGCCGACGCGCCCCGCTCGCCCAGGCGGGGAGCGCTGACTTATAGGAGCGCGGCAGGATATAGGCTTGTGCGTAGTGGCGTTCCCGCAGTTGGCGTCCGAGCCGCAGGCGCTCGCCTAGGGCGAGCCGGCCATGCGGGATGGCGAGCGCAATGGCCTCGGCGATCTCCGGCATGCGGGTCGCGAGCGGCAGGGTCGCGGGTGGGGCGATGAGGTCCAGGGTGCGCTGCGGGTCGCGCGCTTTCAGGAGCCGGAAGAGGCTGTGAGCCATGACCATGTCGCCGACCCAGGCCGGGCCCACGATCAGGGCCCGCGATGCGCCGCCCATGCCTCGCCCTTAACGGTCTTGGAGGACGTAGACGGTCCCGCAGTAGGGGCAGCGCTCCTCACCACTCACCTCGATCGGCAGGAACACGCGTGGATGCGAGTTCCAGAGGCTCATGCTCGGCATTGGGCAATGCAGAGGGAGATCCTTGCTTGTGATCTCGACGCGCATGGCGCGGGCCGTCGGCGCCACCGTCGCACCCCGTTCCTTGTCCATGTCAGCCCTTCCGTGAGAGACGTGTGGCCTCCGGCTTATTCACCGGGGTCACCCACTCGGGATGGGTCTTGCGGCGGCCGTGCACCTGCTCGAAATACAAAGCCTGGAGCTTTTCGGTGATCGGTCCGCGCCGTCCCCGGCCTATGGGCCGGAAATCGAGCTCGCGAATGGGCGTGATCTCGGCCGCGGTCCCCGAGAAGAAGGCCTCGTCGGCGATGTAGACCTCGTCGCGCGTGATGCGCTTCTCGCGCACTGGCACCCCGATCTCGCCGGCAAGCTCTATGACCGTCTCGCGCGTAATGCCCTCGAGGGCCGCGGTGAGTTCCGGTGTGAGCAGCTTGCCGTCGCGGACGATGAAGACGTTCTCCCCGCTCCCTTCCGCCACGTAGCCCTCGGTATCCAGGAGCAAGGCCTCGTCGCAGCCGCATTGCTGGGCCTCGCGCAGCGCCAGCATGGAGTTCATGTAGTTGCCGTTGCTCTTGGCCTTGCAGAGGGCCACATTGACGTGATGGCGGTTGAAGGACGAGGTCTTGATGCGTATTCCGCGCTCGAGCGCCTCTTCGCCGAGATAGGCGCCCCAGGCCCAGGCGGCGACGATCAGGTGGACCTTGAGCTTGTCGGCGCGCAGCCCCATGCCTTCGGCCCCATAGAACGCCATGGGTCGGATGTAGGCGGATTCAAGGCCGTTTTCCCGCACCGAGGCCAGGATCGCTTCGCTCACCGTTTCCTTGTCGTAGGGCATGTCCATACCCATGATGTGCGCCGAGCGGAACAGGCGATCGACGTGGGCCTCGAGCCGGAAGATCGCGGGTCCCGCGCTCGTCGGGTAGGCGCGCACCCCCTCGAAGACCCCCATCCCATAATGCAGGGTGTGGGTGAGGACATGGGTGTTCGCGTCGCGCCAGGGCACGAGCTTGCCATCGTACCAAATGACCCCGTCACGATCCGCCATCGACATACCAAAACCTCCTCGCAAAGTCGCCTGTCATGGCTTGGGCCGTGTCGCCCAAAGCCGATTCATACTGAACCGAAAAAACCCGCTTCGCAACGGGGGGACCGAGGGGCCTCTCGGCTTATCCATCCTATTGCGCTAGACTGATCGCCACCATGGAAAGACTCGTCGACAAGGCGCTCGAAGACTACGCCCGTGCCCACATCACGGCCCTGCCGGAGGCGCTCGCGGAGATCGAACATTATACCCGCGCGCATCGCGCCGATGCCGGGATGCTGAGCGGCCCTGTGGAGGCGGCGCTCTTACGGCTCCTCGTCATGCTCTGTCCGGCCCGGCGGGTCCTGGAGATCGGTCTTTTTACCGGCTACTCGGCGCTCGCCATGGCAAGCGCCCTCCCCCCGGACGGCGAGGTGCTGTCTTGTGAACGGGACCCCGAGGCCATTGCCATCGCCCAGCGCTTCTTCGACCGCACCCCGTACGGCCGCAAGATCCACATCCGGCCCGGCGCCGCGCTCGACACCCTGGAGGCCTTACGCGATGAGGTCTTCGATCTGGTTTTTCTGGATGCCGACAAGGAAAACTACCCCACCTACTACGAGCGCGCGCTTCCTTTGCTGCGCCCCGGGGGTCTATTCGTCGCCGACAACACGCTTTGGTCCGGTCGGGTGCTCGCGCCCACAACGCCCGCCGATCTCGGTATCGCGGCCTTCAACCGCAAGGTCCACAACGACCCCGGCGTCGATGCCGTGCTCCTTACGGTGCGCGACGGGGTCACCGTCGCCCGCAAGAAGACGACCCCGCCTTAACGCCGCATCGAGTCGAAAAACTCCGCGTTGTTCTTGGTGGCCTTGAGCTTGTCGAGCAGGAATTCCGATCCCTCGACATCGTCCATGGGGTGCAGTAGCTTACGCAGAATCCAGAGCTTCTGGAGCTCGCTCGGATCGATCAGCAATTCCTCGCGCCGTGTCCCCGAACGATTGATGTTGATCGCGGGATAGACGCGCTTTTCGGCGAGGCGGCGATCGAGATGGATCTCCATGTTGCCCGTGCCCTTGAATTCCTCGTAGATGACATCATCCATTTTGGAACCGGTCTCGACGAGCGTCGTGGCCAGGATGGTCAGGCTGCCGCCTTCCTCGATGTTGCGCGCCGCCCCGAAGAAGCGCTTCGGGCGCTGGAGGGCGTTGGCGTCGACGCCGCCGGTCAGCACCTTGCCCGAGGCCGGCACGACGGTGTTGTAGGCGCGCGCCAAGCGCGTAATCGAGTCGAGCAGGATGACGACATCGCGCTTGTGCTCCACGAGCCGCTTGGCCTTCTCGATGACCATTTCGGCCACCTGCACGTGGCGGGTCGCCGGTTCGTCGAAGGTCGAGGAGATCACTTCCCCGCGTACCGAGCGGGTCATTTCCGTCACCTCTTCCGGCCGCTCGTCGATGAGCAGCACGATCAGCACACACTCCGGGTGGTTGGCCGTGATCGAGTGGGCGATCTGTTGGAGCATCACCGTCTTACCACTCTTCGGCGACGATACGATCAGACCGCGTTGGCCCTTGCCGATGGGTGATATGAGATCAATAACGCGGGAGGTCAGGTTTTCGGTCGAGGCGTTCGCCTGTTCGAGCTTCAGACGATTGAGCGGATGCAGCGGCGTCAGGTTCTCGAAGAGGACCTTGTTGCGCGCCTCCTCGGGCGGCTGGAAATTGATGTTTTCCACCTTGAGGAGCGCGAAATACCGTTCGGACTCCTTCGGGGGCCGAATATTGCCGGTCACCGTGTCGCCCGTGCGCAGATTGAAGCGACGGATCTGGCTTGGGCTCACGTAGATGTCGTCGGGCCCGGCAAGGTAGGAGCTGTCCGATGAACGCAGGAAGCCGAAGCCGTCTTGCAGAATCTCGACGACGCCTTCGCCGACGATGTCCTCGCCCTTTTTGGCCTGCGCCTTGAGGATCGCGAAGATCAGGTCCTGCTTGCGCAGCCGGCTGCCGCCTTCGAGATCGAGGGCGACGGCCATTTCCACCAACTCAGTAGCGGGTTTTCGTTTCAGTTCGGAAAGGTGCATTGTCATCTTTATGAGAAACCGTCAGGCATGAAAAGGCGGGTGAATCCGCAGCCTGATCAGAAAAGGGGTTGAGATATGCGAAAGCAGGGGAACCGCGCTTTCTAATTCGAGACCTTAGCACCTCGGCCGCCCGCCGTCTAGTAGCGTGAGCGACCGAGGCTGCAACACTACAGGTTATCGTCCAAAAAGGCCGCGAGCTGGGACTTGGACATGGCGCCCACCTTGGTCGCCTCGATGCCGCCGTTCTTGAAGAGCATGAGTGTCGGGATGCCGCGAATGCCATACTTGGGCGGCGTCGCCGGGTTTTCATCGATGTTGAGTTTCGCCACCGTCAGGCGGTCCTTGTAGTCACGCGCGACCTCCTCCAGGACCGGGGCGATCATCTTGCACGGCCCGCACCACTCGGCCCAATAATCCACTAGCACGGGGCCGGGCGCATTCAATACGGCCTCCTGAAAGGTGTCGTCGGTCACGTATATGATGCCTTGGCTCATGGTTAGGGTCTCGGTTGGTCGGTTTATGGTTTGGATCGCTGGTTGAGAGGAATACGTCGCAGTGTGGGCTATTGTGGACGGAACCGACAGAAGTTGGCAAGTCTCCCCGTGGTTTCCCCCGCCCCCGCCTTTTGCTATCCTAGCTCCTTAATGAAAGATACCCACCTTACTCAGCAGGCGTTTTCCGACCTCGGCTTGCCAGAAGTGGTTCTAGCCGGCGTTCTCAAGGCCGGCTTCACGCATTGTACGCCCATTCAGGCCGCAACCCTCCCCAAGGCCCTCGCGGGCCACGACGTGGCAGGCCAAGCCCAGACCGGGACCGGTAAGACCGCGGCTTTTCTACTCGCGGTGTTCAATCGTCTCCTGACTCAGGAGCCGCGACCCGGGCGGCGGCCCAATCAGCCGCGCGCCTTGATCCTGGCGCCGACGCGCGAGCTCGCGATCCAGATCCATAAGGACGCGGTCTTGTTGGGGCAGGAGTGTGGACTCAGCCTCAAGCTGGCCTACGGGGGGACCGGTTACGACAGCCAGCGCAAGGGCATCGAAGAGGGCGTCGATATCCTCATGGGGACCCCTGGGCGTCTCATCGATTATTTCAAGCAACACGTGTTCGATCTGCAGGCCCTGCAGGTGATGGTCTTGGACGAGGCGGATCGGATGTTCGATCTCGGCTTCATCAAGGATATCCGCTATCTGCTGCATCGCATGCCGCCTGTCACCGAGCGCCTGAATCTCTTGTTTTCGGCGACGCTGTCCTATCGGGTCATGGAGCTTGCCTACGAGCACATGAACAACCCCGAACTCGTGCGCATCGAGGCCGAAAAGATGACGGCCGAGCGTGTGCGCGAACGTCTCTATCACTTAGGCCAGGACGAGAAGCTGCCGGTGCTGGTCTCGCTTTTGCGTCGCGAGCAGGTGGCGCGGGCTCTCGTCTTCACCAACACCAAGCATGTCGCCGAACGGGTGCAGGGCTGGCTTGCCGCCAACGATTTCGGGGCGGCGGTGCTGTCCGGAGATGTCCCTCAGCAAAAGCGTCAAAGCCTGTTGGCGGATTTTCAGGAGGGGCGCTTCCCAGTGCTCGTCGCCACCGATGTGGCGGCGCGCGGCCTGCACATCCCCGACGTGAGTCATGTCTTCAACTACGATCTCCCGCAGGACGCGGAAGACTATGTGCACCGGATAGGACGGACGGCGCGCGCCGGGGCCGCGGGCGAAGCTGTGAGTCTCGCCTGCGACGAGTACGCCTTCTCGCTGCTCGAGATCGAGGCTTATATCGGCCACAAGATCCCGGTCACACAGGTTACGGATGACCTCGTCATCCCCCTGAACCGTCCAGTGCGTGGCGCGCCCCCTGAGCGCGTCGCTCGCCGCCCGCGCCCCGGACGCGATGCGCCACCGCGTCATAACGCCCAAGGTCACCACGCCCAGAGGGGTCCGTCGCAACGGACTCATGGGGCGGCTCGTGTTCCGCATGAGGCCCCAGCCTCACCGCCGATCGCGAAGCCGGCCGCGCCGCCCCGCCCGGCGCCAACGACGCCCCCGCGCGCACGCAAGACCCCCGAGAAACCCATCCTCGGTTAGAGCTCAAGGAGTTGCTATGGCCGAACTTCGCTTACAGGATGGATCGCGTCTGACCGATCCCACGGACATCGCCGCACGCTTGACCCCGCTGGGCGTGACCTTGCGCCATTGGCCGCTGCCGGAGGCCGCGCGAGCGCGCGCGCTTCTGGCCGCGCAGGTGCTGGCCGATCCCGAGAAAGAGGAGCTGCTGGGCTTCGTCGATCACAGATTCCGGGCGCTGGCCGCCGAGTCCGGCTACCAGGCGCGCGACCTCATCGTTTTACACGAAGATCTCCCGGGCCTGTCCGAGGCGCTCGCCAAGTTCGCCGACGTCCATTATCACGACGACGACGAGGTGCGTTACGTCTTGGCCGGCGCTGGATATTTCGGGTTCGTGGGTGCAGACGGCGAGCAGATGCTTTTGAAGGTTGTTGCCGGGGACTACATCAATGTTCCGGCGCGTGCCGAGCACTGGTTCGTGTTGGGCGACGCCCCGCGTATCAAGGCGGTGCGCTATTTTACCGACAAGGCGGGCTGGGTACCGGTCTACACGCACACAGCTGTCCTTTTGGCGTGAGCCCCGCGGCTGCTTCGCCAAGCGCCGCGATCATCGCGACCTACCGTTTTCCACCCGGGATCGACGCCGCACACCAAGCCGAGATCATCGCCCTAGGCCAGACCCTCGGGAGCGCCGATGCGCGCTTCGCCGGGCGCGAGCAGGCGCTTGCCGCCTGCCGCGGGCGGGTGCTCGAGGTACGGGAGGCCGAGGATGGTGCTCACGCGCAGGTCGCCTTCCCGGTGGGGAACACCGAAGGCGATCTCGGCACGCTGCTGACCATGGTGTTCGGCAAATACAGCCTGGCGGGACCCGCACGACTCATCGACCTCCGTCTTCCCCTGGACTTTGGCACGAGGCCGCGGTTTGGCATCGAGGGATTGCGTGCCCGGCTCGGCGTCCCCGAACGGCCCTTGCTCATGGCGATCTTCAAGCCGGCGTTGGGGCTCACCGCGGCTGATCATGCGACCCTTCTGCGCTCGGTCGAAGACACCGAGCTCGACCTCATCAAGGACGATGAGATCCTGGGGAATTTGGCGCAAGCGCCGACACTGGAGCGCTTGCGCGCCTGTCAGCCGGTGCTCGAGGCGATCCGTGATCGCCGCGGGCGCGACCTCCTCTATGCCGTGAACGTCACCGGCCGCGCCGATGTCCTGCTCGAGCGCGCCCGCGCCTTGGTCGCCCAAGGCGCCAATGCCCTACTCTTGAACGTCCTCGTCTACGGCTATCCCATGCTCGAGGCCTTGGCCGCCGACCCCGGGATCGGTGTGCCCATCATCGCCCATCCGGCGCTTGCCGGGGCGCTGGCCTTGGCCCCCGATCACGGTATCGACTATGGCCTCGTGCTCGGTCGCCTCATGCGTCGTGGCGGGGCCGATGTCGTGCTGCACCCGGCGCGTTTCGGGTCGCTGCCGTTCACGGCCGTCGACGAGGCGCGCATCATAGGCGCCCTCAGAGATCCCGATGGCGGGTGGCCCGCGGTGTTCCCAGGACCCTCGGCCGGCATCAAGCCCGCCATCGTGCCGGCCCTTCTCGCCGATTATGGGCGTGACCTCGTCATTAATGCGGGATCGGCGATCTTCGATGCGAATCGCCCGCCCCAGGCCGCCGTCCATGACTTTCTTGAAGCGATGGCGACGTCGGCATGAGCGCGCTCCCCGATCCCAGGTCCCGGCTCGTTGCCATCGGGCGGCTCTTCTATGAACGTGGCTGGATGTGGGCCACGGCCGGCAATCTGAGCGCGCGCGCCGACGCAGAGTCCTTCTGGATCACCGCAAGCGGCCTATCCAAAGGCGAGCTCGTGCCCAGCGATTTCCTGCGCGTCGGGATTGCCGACGGTGCGGTCCTCGAGGGGCGGCCCGATCACAAGCCTTCGGCCGAGACCGCCATCCACAGGGCCATTTATCAGACGCAGACCGTGGGCGCCTGTCTGCACGGGCACTCGGTGGAGGCGGTGCTCGCGAGTCGCGGCCGCGACCCGGTGGTGTTGCCACGCGTGGAGATGATCAAGGCCTTGGGGGTGTGGGACGATGGGACACCGACCGCGCTTCCGGTCTTTACCAATCACCCGGACGTGGCGTCCATAGGGCAGGCCGTGGAGACCTTTCTACGCGATCACCCACGCCCCTTGCCGGCCCTCATCGTGCGTGACCATGGCGTCACCGCCTGGGGGCAGACGATCTCCGAGGCCTTGCGGCATTTCGAGGCCGTGGAGTTCCTCCTCACCCTGCTCGCGCGAGGGTTTTAAGCGGTTTCCGCGTCGATTTATCGCTCAAGGCCCGGCCCCCGTGGGGGGCTGGCGACCCATATTTCTGGGGGCTTTCCTCACATCCCTCGCGAAACCTGATCACCACACCCCCTGGGGCTCGCAGATACACCGGCCGCACTCGCTAGCGTGTACCCTTAATCCCCCGGTGGGCTAGCGGCACCTGCCCGAACCTGTGACGGACTCGTGTTTCACGGTTACTCGCCTAGCGCGCCCTCGCACACACAAACGACATGAACTTCGGAGCGTATTCCAAGCTAAACAGTCTTCTCGCCCAAGTATGCTGAACCTAAGATCAAGATTTACTCGCCATTTACCAAAACTGACCAGCTCTTTCCCTCATCAAGCCCTTGCGCCAGATATTCGAAAAACTTGAATCTACCGGGAAATCCGTCGTTATAACTAATCCCACCCATATGAAACCAGCTTTGATCTATCATTTCTATCCGACGCGATTCTCCGGTCAAGGGATCCTTCGTAGTTATAAATTCACTCGCGGCAAGTCGTAGCTCTCGCCAATCATAATGGCGATAAAGACAGCGATAGTTTCGCCCACCCGTGTCCAGTTCTCGCGAAAAATCGTAAAGAAAGTTCAGGGGTAAGTCCGTGACAGCAGCAAAGTCGTACATGCAGTAGCCGGCCCAGAGGCTCCAACCCCCATCACTGATCTTTGCATCGCCAAAAAATGGCTTCCCGCCTAAGCGTTCTTCGAGCGACACACGTTCGATGGGGATTAGATCATGATCCAGAAAGGCAAATAAACTCGGCTGAATTTCCTGAACAATATTATAAAACGCCCAAGTTAAAGCCATGCCGTGAGAACGATTAACGTGATGCGTTGGATTTTTTGGCAGCGCCAAGTACGAAACGCCGTTATCGGCACAAACACGTTTTACTTCTGCTCTCGCAGCCATCCGCTGCGAATTATCGCAGACTAGTGCGGTCGTATCTGCGAGGTTTTGTTTTATCATGCGCAACTGCCAAGCCAGCGCCCATGGCTGCTCGAATGCGATGATCAATGCAATATTTTTACCCTTCAGGTGCTGCGTCTCGTCCAGAAACGACTGCAGGGCTTGAGGTCGTATTCTCTTATAAATCGCAAGCAGGGCATCGTTGCGCACCTGCTTGAACGCATGCTGTAAGGGTAAGGCCCGCAGCCATTCCTTTGCCGTGAAGTTCCCTAAACCTCGCATGAGCAACCTACCTCGATACCCGCCGCGTGCGGGCACGGCGGATCAGGTTGCCGATCTGCTTGGGGTTGCGCGCTAAATCTTGCATGCGTGGATTATGGTCGCGTTCCGATAATCAGTCCATATCGGATTTGGCTAATAACAGTCGTGTATGCGCTTATTCCGATAATGTGAAAAATAGTGCAGTTCCTTCGCGCCCAGTTCGCACACGGGCTTTGGGGCATTAGCGCGGCCTAGGACGCTGCCCCCTGTGTCACAGTAGTTGCCGCCTCCATTAATCGTTAATCTTGGGGGGGCGAGGTGAGAGAACGATGGCACGATACGCACAACGATTGAAGGATC
>JAKAXK010000210.1 GCA_021827145.1 Pseudomonadota bacterium | reverse complement strand
CTCGCGCTCGGCCAATTCGGCCAGCAGGTCCAGGACCTTGCGCGTGGCGCCGCTACGGATGGTGTCGATATCGCGGCTCTTTTGCAGGATCTCGCGCGAGACGTTCAAGGGCAGATCGGCCGCGTCGATTACGCCCCGCACGAAGCGCAGATAGTTCGGCATCAACTGCTCGGCATCGTCCATAATGAAGACGCGCCGCACATACAGCTTCACGCCATACCGTCGATCGCGGTCAAAGAGGTCGAAAGGGGCGCGGCGCGGGATGAAGAGCAGGGCCGTGTACTCCTGCTTGCCCTCGACACGACTGTGAAGGTGCGCCAAGGGCGGGTCGATGTCATGCGCCACATGCTTATAGAACTCGTCGTATTCGAGCTCCGTGACCTCGCTCTTCGGTCGCGCCCAAAGCGCCGAGGCCTTATTGATGGTCTCCGGCATGCCATTAGAATCCAGCATGACGATGGGCAAGGTGATGTGATCCGAGTAGCGGCGCACAATGGCTTGCAGGCGGTGTGGGTCGAGAAATTCGTCTTCGCCTTCACGCAGGTGCAGCACGATGCTGGTGCCCCGCTCGCGGCGCTCGACGATCTCGACGGTATACTCCCCCGCACCCGTGGACTCCCATATCACGCCCTGATCGGCAGGCGCGCCGGCGCGGCGTGTATGCAAGGTCACGCGGTCGGCGACCATGAAGGCCGAGTAGAATCCCACGCCAAACTGCCCTATCAGCCGCGCATCCTTGGCCTGATCACCGCTCAGGCTCTCAAAGAACCGCCGCGTACCCGAACGGGCAATGGTGCCGATATTCTCGATGACCTCGTCACGCGTCATGCCGATGCCGTTGTCGACGATGGTCAGCGTGCGCGCCTCCCGGTCGACCAGCACCTGGATCTTCAAATCGGAATCCCCTTCATACAGGGATTCGTCCCGCAAGGCCTCGAAGCGCAACTTGTCGGCGGCGTCGGAGGCGTTCGAGATCAGCTCCCGCAAGAAAATATCCTTATCGCTATAGAGCGAATGGATCATGAGATCAAGGAGTTGGCGTACCTCGGTCTGAAAGCCCAGTGTCTGTTTTTCGGTCGTCGTCATCGCTGCGCGTAGCCTCTCTTGCTGCAGTGTCTCAGGAGTACCCAGCCCCTTTTGGGGGTGGCCTCGCCAAAAATCAACTTCCGGCGGCCTCCTGCGTGCGGAGATAAGCAGTCGCCGCTTCGGCGTCGAGGGGTGCGGCGATATAATGACCTTGCATGGCGTCACAACCCGCGTCCTTCAGGAAGCGATGCTGAGCGGCAGTCTCGACCCCGCTGGCCACCACGCGCATATCGAGGGCGCGCCCGAGGGCGATAATGGCCAGGATGACGGCATCATTGCGACTCTCGCCGATCCCGGCAATGAAGGCGTTCTCGATCTTCAGCATACCCACGCGCAGTTGCTGGAGTAGGCCCAGCGAGGATGAGGCGCCCCCGAAATTCTGGACGGCAAACTGAATGCCCTCGTCCCTCAGGGCATAGAGCGCCTCAGTCGACTGTTCCGCGACCCCCACGAGGACCGACTCCGCGAACTCCAGGACCAGGTCGTTGGGGGTGAGATCACACTCGCGCAAGACCGTGCGGATCGCGCCGGACAAGCCCTCATCCCCGCATTGGCGCCCCGACACGTTGACCGTCACCGGGAAGGTGGCAAGACCAAGGTCGCGCCATACGCGATTCTGACGACAGACCGCTCGAATCACCCACACGCCAAGCTCGGCCATAAGGCCTGCCTCCTCCACAGCCCGGAGGAATTCCCCGGGGTATTTGACACCCTCCACCGGATGCATCCACCGTAGCAAGGCCTCCATCGCCACGAGCTTGCGATTTGCCGCCCGCACCTGCGGCTGATAGACAAGACAAAATTCCTCGCGCTCGAGGGCACGGCGCAGAACGGTCGCGACCGCGAGCGGATGCGCCTGGGGTCCACCGCCGGTGGTATCCTCGAAAAACCGGTAGCTATCCTTGCCGGCGGCCTTGGCCTCGTACATGGCCGCGTCGGCCGCGCGCACGAGCGCGCGCCCATCGCCGCTGTCTTCCGGATACAGCGCGATACCGATACTAACGCTCAAGGAGACCTCGCCCAGCGCTACCACCAAGGGCTCGCGGAAAATGGCCATGATCTTGTGTACCACCGGCAACGCATCCTGGCGACTCCTGAGTCCCGGCAAAACCACCGCGAACTCGTCACCGCCCAGACGCGCCAGGGTATCCGCCGCGCGCACCGCGCGCCTCAGGCGCTCGCCTATGAGCACCAGGACGCGGTCTCCGGTACTGTGGCCGAGCGTGTCGTTCACTTTCTTGAAGCCGTCCACGTCGAGAAAGAGCAAGGCGACAACGCTACCGCTCTCCTTGGCCTCAAGCAGCGCACGCTCCAGACGCTCGTTATACAAGATACGATTGGGCAACTCGGTCAAGGGATCGTGAGTCGCCTGATGGACAAGCCGTTCCGCGAGTCGGCGCTTCTCGACCGCGTCGCGGAACGATAGAACCGCCCCCATCTGCTCGCCCTGCGGACCGAACCTGGGAGCACCGCTGTACTCCACCGGAATTCCGTGGCCATCGCGGTGAAAGAAAAACGCGTCACCAGGGGCCAGGGCCTGCCCTGCCAGGCAAGCCCTGAGCAGATCGATAGACTCGCCGCTGTAGTCATCGAAACAGGGCAGGATTTCGTTCAGCGCGCGCCCTCGGATCTCCTCCTCCGTCCACCCGGTGAGACGCTCCGCAGCGCGGTTCAGATACTCTACGCGGCCGCCCTGGTCGGTGGCGACCACCGCCTCCGCCAGCGACTGCAGGGTCCCCTCGAAATACGCCTTGGCGGCGGACAATTGCGCCTCGGCAAGGGCCTGTTCCTCGGCCGAGCGCGCCTGGCCATGCACTGTGCGCCTATATAAAAAGGCGATGATAGCGAGAACTAAGCCCAGCAAAAGCAAGGCAAGCCCGGTCA
>JAKAXK010000209.1 GCA_021827145.1 Pseudomonadota bacterium | reverse complement strand
GTACGCAGAGCATCGATCTGCTTCAGCAGCGTATTGAACCGGCGCTGCGCGGCCGTGAGCGGCCGCGAACGGTCCGCGCGCAGCGGTTCAATCGGCGCAAGATCTGTCGCCACGCTCGGCGCTGAATCCGCCCTGCGGCGTCGTTCAGCACCATGGGGGCTCACTGCTCACACCCGCGGCCGCACCGTGACACGGGTTTTGACCCAACGGGCAATGAAACAGTGTTCGTGAGCAAGCCCGTGCAGATGCGCCAGCGCATCAGTTCGAGCACATCGGTGTCCTCAACTGCACGTCCCCCAGCGTCGTCGCCATCAGTCCCAGACTTTTTTTGCCGTCGTCGCCCCGTCAATAACCATCCATGAAAAGAACAGCCTCGACCCCCCGGACAGTCCACCGCTTGGGGCCTGAGTTAGAGCTGTCGTGTTCGCAGCTCGGCATTGAGGGATACCCGTTCTGCGGGTTGTTCAATATGTCCCGCATTGCGGCGACAATCGCCGTCGCCATAAACTGCGCATCCCAGCATTGGTAGCCATTCGGCCATCGCAGTGTCACGGGCCGTGGACGTGTGCCACCCCTTGCCGCGTTGACGTAACCGAGGCCAGGGAAGCACGACGCAGGATTGGCAAAGCCTTTGCTGGAAAGAATGGCGTCTAAGCGCGATATCAACGAAGCCGCGACACGCGAGTCATAGATCACCTGGGGCGTCCACCCGCTCAATGCATACGGCTCTTCCTCAAGATACGCCGTCCCGAGGGCTCCCACTTTAGTGTACCCGCTGTTCATTGGCGCCTGAGGGTGAACGATCCGATGCGCGAGCGCGTTACACAGGGTATCTCGGACCTTCCCCGCTGTAACGGGGTTGCGCTGACGGGTGCCACCCCAAGCAAAGATTTTATTTGCCCATTTGACGAGTTCGACGTCATCGCGCGGAGTCCACAACACCTTCGCGACCGTCATGCGGGCGAATACGCTTCCCTTCCAAATGAGATTGGCCAAGTGTGCCTGTGTCTCACAAAAAGTCAGCCCTCTCCAAAGATAATTACATAGGCGATCATCCCAAGGTACCGCTGCGCCCGGCATGCCAAGGCGCCCAACAGGACTCGTGTGAATATCTTTCACAAGATCATTAAGTATGGCTCCGCAATTTCTAGGTACGCCGATCGTACGTCCATAAGCACACGCAGATATGACCTGTCCTAGCGATTTCTCGCCTGGTCTACTAAAACAAGGGCCATCATCTTCCACAATCGCTTCAGGGCGGTCCTCATCAGGTGACGCTCCACCACCTTCCGCCGACGGCACCGGGATGAAGCCCGGGGTGCCCGCCGCCGAAAGAGGCGTGGCCAGCTGGAAGAGCAGTGCTCCAGCTCGTTTCCCAACTCGGTAATAGGTGGGATGGCTGGCACTCGCCCCATGGCCGCGTCCGAGCCCGAGACCAGGAAGCGACACGGATTGGTTAAGAGGAACAGAACGCAACGTGTTTTTCGCGTACATGCTCGTTAAGCTCGGGCATTTCAATAGGTCAGCCGTTGTCCAGGGCGTGCCGAGCGTACGGGCACCTATTGCGTTCGCGATGTCGCTGTGCAAAGTCATTCCTAACATCTCCTATGTTGTAAATCGTCTTCTACTTTGTCACGCCACTCCAAAATTACGAGGTCGTCAGCGCGGCTTGCACACGCACAAATCGGACCGCAACTATGGCGGCGATCAGATGACAACTCACCGCCCCCAATTTACTGCGTCATAAGTCTCGCTTTTCGACCGGCATTCCGCAACAAGGGCAGCGACCGCCGAGCCGCTGTTCTCCGCGGCGCGTCGACAGATCGCAAAGCGTTGAAATCAAGGTCGCGACTTGGCACGGCATTCTTCGTTCCGACTGCGGCGCGAGCACGCAGCCTCCGGGCAGAAGAGATGTTTCTGATCGCACGCCGCCATATATTCCGTCTCTCGTGCGCGGTTGACGAAAATGCCTCAAACGACTATGCGCAAAGTCGAGTGTTGGTTAACGCCGCGCCAATCTCATCCTTCCTAATGATTGCCGATCAATCGGAAGCGTATCGCCACCTTACCGAGACGTGAACGCTGCGCTCTGGCTGAAATGTGACAATTAAGGTCACTTTTTGACGTTGATGTAATCCCGTGGATGCCCAGGATCGGAACATATACTTAACATAGCGGACCACAGACACGATGAAATCATCGAAATATCAAAGAGTTTCAATCGAGCATCTCCGCTGGCACGACACTTGCTCTCTTGTCTTCAGCAGGCGCCCGTTGCGCCTCTTGGCAAGAACTTATTCGTTCCTTAAGAGGAGTTTCCTTAATGAAATCGGTGCAAAAGGGCTTTACCCTGATCGAATTGATGATCGTGATCGCGATCATCGGCATCTTGGCGGCCATCGCCATTCCCGCCTACCAGAACTACACCATCCGCGCGCAGGTCACCGAGGGCTCGTCGCTGATCGGCGGTCTCGAAACGGCGTTCGACGAATGCTACGCCGATCACGGCACCGCGGCCGCGCCTTGCGCCACCAACCAGGACCTCGGAATCAATAACACGATTTCGGGCACGTACGTCAGCAGCGTTGTATTTACGGCTCCGGGGCAGATTACGGTCACTTACGGCCCGAATTCGAACTCCAACATCGATGGCGGCACTGTGATCTGGACAGCGTATTCGTCTGCTAACGGAGATATCACCTGGGTGTGCAACGACGCGACTTCTGCCCAGGCAGCACTCGCGGGTCCTCCGCCGCTCCAGCTTGTCAACGGCGGCACGGCTGCTGCGAGTGGCTCGGTCTACACAACCAATCCGGCCTACCTGCCCAACATCTGCGATTGATTCGGGACCGTACTGACGGGTCTCAGAAGCCCCCGCCTTGCGGGGGCTTCTTCTTTTGGGAGCCCAGTCACGGCGAGAGGACTTGGCCTATGCGAGGATCGGGCGCAGATTTGACAATTGCCGGCGCCACCGGCTTGGGTACACTTGAG
>JAKAXK010000062.1 GCA_021827145.1 Pseudomonadota bacterium | reverse complement strand
GTGCGCGCAGATGAAGTTTCGGTCACGGATCAAGAAACACGCCCTTAACGGGCGCTTCCTGAGATATCGGACAAAAATGAACCCCGCGAACTGCTGTTCATGTCCGATCCTTACCGACTTTGTTTATCCGTCCAGCAGCGGCATGTCTTGGCCCTCACCAAGTCATCCTCGCTCGTGGATGGCCCGAGCACGATCACGATGTGCGCGCACGGGCCGCCCCCTACTGGTGCAATCGGGAGGGCCATGCCCCCGATCGAGTACACCAACTGCCCCACGCCGCTGGCTGACACCGCAGAGATCGTCCAGGCATCGTTCTTGCTCGGCACTTCGCCCCACATATTGAGGAAACATCATCATGGCTGGGCCGCGCGCAGGGGGCACTTACCGAATGGCAACGAGCTCGTGCAAGGGGAGCCATCACGGCCGCAGCGCTTGATGGCTCGGTCGGGCAAAGGACGGGCCGAGGGCCCGAGCTCTCTTTCCTGAGACCGCCCCCGCAGGGCCGGGCAGAGCCCCGACCAGAACCCAAGGCGGATATCTAGTCGGGACGAACCCTGGGGATACGCAGGCCGCGCCCGCCGTGATGTACGCTCAGCCCTTCACGGGCCGCACGGCCTTCCAGGCCTTTGCGGCCGCCGGCGGCAGCTGATTCATATGCTCAAGAAACAGGGCGATCGTCCACATCTGCTGCTGAGTGAGTGCCGTCTTCCAGGACGGCATGCCGGTCAAACGAATGCCGTGGTCGATTTTCCAGAAGGTGTAGCCGGGCGGGTCATCCTCGACACCGTGGGCCCCCAACTGTGGGGGCTTGGGATATTCGCCACGAGCGACCGCCGATGCGGAGGCCGCACCTTGCGCGGTGCCGTGACAGATAACACAGTGCTGCGCATATAAGCGCACGCCCTTGACCAGGTTGGCGTCCGTGAATGGCACCGGATTCGGGCCCCTCGGGGCCTGCGCGCGCAAGGTCGCGTGCAGCGAGGTCTTGGCCATCCAGAGCTCGAGCGGCAAGGGCTTGCCGTCTGCGTTCGCGGGGATGAGCCCGCTTTTTAAGATCACAAGGGCGCCTACCGCCAAGACAATGAGTGTTGCCAGAACACCTGCCCCGAAAGCCTTCACGTCCCACCTCCTCTGTGTCATGTCGCTCCGCGCCGGCACCCGGACCCTGGTTTGGGATCCGGGTCGCGCGACGCGCATCCCTACAAGCGTAGCACGCGCACGTGAAGACATAACCGTCCGGACGCATGGGGCCCGCCGAGCCTGGACTCGCGTCTCGGGATTACTTTGGTCAGCCTTTGCGGCCTAAGCCTTCTTCCACGGAGCGCACTGCCGCCTGCACGCGGGATGTGAGCTTCAGCTTGCGAAGGATGGCCTTCACGTGGAGCTTCACGGTCCCCTCGGATATGCCGAGGTCGCGGGCGATGACCTTGTTGCTCTGGCCGTCGCCCAGGTGCCCGAGGATCTCGAGCTCGCGGGGGGTGAGTTCGCTGAAGGCATGGGATGTGGTCAAGGCCTGCGGACCGCTTTGGATGAAGTGCGCAAGCATGGGCGCGAACTCGGGCGCCACCACCATTTCACCGGCCTCGATACGCTTCAAGGCCGCCACCAGGCCGTCGGGTTCCATGTCCTTCAGGAGGTAGCCACGCGCCCCGTAGCGCAGGGAGGCGACCAGATCGGCCTCCTCGCTCGATGTGGTCAGCATGACGATGGCAGCCACCACGCCGTCGGCGCGCAAGGCCTTCAAGGTCTCGATGCCGCCGATCTTGGGCATGCGGATGTCGAGCAGGACGATGTCGGGGGCGGTCTCATGAATATGGGACGCCGCCTGTTCACCATCGTTGGTCGAGGCCACGACCTCGATGCCGCGGCGCACGAGCAGATGCTCAAGCCCACTACGAAAAAGCGCATGATCGTCTATCAGAAACACCTTCACTGCGCCACCTCCCTCACCGCCACCACCTGCTCCTTTCTTCGCGACGGGTCCGGAAAGGTGAGCCATACGCGCGTCCCCTCCCCGGCCTCGTGCTCGACGCGTAACTCGCCGCCAATGGCATGCGCGCGCTCGCGCATGATCGCCTGCCCAAAGTGCCCGTCATCGCCATCGACGTCACCGACCGAAGGCCCCGGTCCCTCGCCGTCGTCTTCGATGAGCACCCGATAGTCCCCACCCGCCTCGGACTGCAGGAGCACGCGCACGGTCTGCGCATGGGCGTGCTTACGGATATTGGCCAAGGCCTCCTGGATCACGCGCAGGACATGAGTCTCGTGGGTGGGCGGCAGGCCCCCACGCCAATCCTTCTGGACATAGACCGACACCCCGGTCTCTTCCTTGAAGCGCGCGATCGCCATATCCAAGGCCGGCAAGAGCCCGCCCTCGGCGCCGCCCGCCCGGAAGTTGCGGATGAGACCACGCACCTCGCGATGCGCGACCTCAAGCCCCGCGGACAGGCGCGCAAACTCGGTGCGCGTGCCGGTATCGGCATCCTGCTCTATGGTCTCGCCCAAGACCTGCGCCTGGATGCGCAAGCTCGCCAAGGTCTGGGCGAGCGAGTCGTGCAGCTCGTGGGCGATCGCCATGCGCTCCTGCAAGAGCGACAGCTCGCGGCGCTGGTCCTGGAGACGCATCTTCTCGATCGCCGCCCCCAAGTGCTGGCCGAGCCCCAAAAGCAACTCCTCGATGTCGGTCTGCCCTATGACACGCGTACGCTCCATGAAAAGGTTGTAAAGCCCCACCACCCGGCCCTCGTAACGCAAGGGGATGGCGAGCAGCACGAGATCTTCGTCCGGGAAGGGGTTCTGGCCCCAGGAGGTGCAGCAGGCCTTGAGGTCGTCGCCGACGCTCAGAGTGCGCCGCCCGACCGCCTGCCCGCAGAGACAGCAGTCGAGGGCCACGCGCCGCTCATGCTCGACGATGGCGTCGGGCAGCCCGATGCTCGCCACGAGCCGCAAATGGCCGTCGGCGGTCAAGAGCCGCACGATGCCGGCGCGCACCTCACCGCCGTTATGGAGCGTGAACAAAAAACGCGGCAGTAATTCGTCCAGGTCCTGCGAGGACGCGATGCCGGCGGTGATGGCGTTCAGGATACTGAGCCAGCGACCGATGGTGCGCGGTTCCCCGCGCTTATGCTCCTGCGTCAAGACCTTCAGGCGCTCACCGAGGGCATTCACATCGGCGGCCAGCTGCGCAAACTCGGCGCCCGCCGGCCCCTCGGGGACGCGCGCCGACAGATTACCGCCGCGCACGCGCATTGCCCAACGGCGCAGATCGGCAAGCGGCCTCCACAAGGAACGCACGGTAGCGACCCACAGGATCCCTACCACGACCAGCGCCACCAGCAGGGTGACGATGGCCAGATCGCGGTTCGTATCGAGGGCAACGACATGGTCCCCGACGAGCGCCGCGATCGCGACCCCGAGCAGCGCCGTAAGCAGCGTGGGCGCCGCCCATACGAGCCAAAGACGCTTGGGTCGCGCCCAACCGCGGGCCGGGGGCGTATCCAGGACGCCCGCGCGCCACGGCCGAACACCAAGCCTCTGCCAAAAAGACCTTTCCATGGAGACCTCGGGGCCGAGCCCCGGTGCGTCGCACCTATCCGCCACTATACCCTTCCCTGTCGCGGCATTCGAATGCCAAAGCGCGCCTTACTCCGCGCGCGCGTAGATCCCTGGCCGAAACACCATGGGCTGCGTGCGGCTAAGCCGCGCGAGATAAGGCCCCAAGGCCGCGCCCATGTCCTCGCCATAAGTCGGGTGGCCATAATCGAGGTCCGCGAGCGACCAGAGACCCCGACGCGAGCGGCAGGCGGCGAGCAGTAGATGCACAAGTTCGTCGGCGCCCGCGCCCACCACGCAGCCGCCCAGCATTTGGCCGGTCTCCTCGTCGTGCACGATCTCGATGAAGCCTGGGCCTGCCCCCTGGACACGGGCCTTGGCCGACGCCCCATAGGGAATATAGACCACCTCGGGGGCGAAGCCCGCGCGTTCGGCCATGTCCTCGGAGAGCCCCACGGCGCCCAAGGGCAGAACCGAGTCGATCACAAGCGGCACTTGATGGTAATTGCGCCGCTCGGCCGCGCCCAGCGCCGCGTTCTCACCGGCTATACGCCCATCATGCAAGGCCGCCGCCGCGGTCATGGGACCGCCTTTCATATCGCCCACGGCGTAGATCCCGGGCACGCTGGTCTCCAGGGTCTCGGCGGTCGCGACGAAGCCTGCGCTATCGCACTGTACCCCCAGCGCCCGAAACCCGATGTCGTCCGCGCGCGCGGCACTGCCGACCGCCACCAACACCCGGTCGAAACGTCCCTCGCGGCCATCATCGAAGAGTACCGTGACACCGTCGCCGTCGACGCAGGTGGCGGCCACCGAGACCCCTTTGTGGATCGTCACACCGGATTCGCCGAGCGTGCGCTCGAGAAGCCGCGCCGCGCGCTCGGAGACGACAGGCCGCGCCAAGAGCCGTGGCCCATGGGTCACGAGCGTCACCTCGCAGCCGAAGGTCTGAAACAGAAACGCCGCCTCCACGCCCGCCGCACCGCCCCCCACGCACAAAAGCCGCCGGGGCTCCGATGCCAGCAAGGGGATCAGCCGGTCGATCGCGACCACGCGATCGCCGTCCACGGGGCAGGCCGCGAGCGGCCGCGGGCGGGCGCCCGCCGCCAGGATCACGCGCCGCGCTTCCAGGCGCGCAAAACCCTGCGAGCCGGCAACACCGATCGTGTGCGGGTCGCGCAGGTGCGCGTGACCGACAATGAGCTCTATGCCCAGCGTCTTCAGATGCCGGGGCAGCCCGCGCTTCAATTCGTCTCTAAGCGTCCCGTCATGGGCAAGCAGGGCACCGACATCGCCGTGCAGGCCGCCTTCGAGGCCGCGGCCCGCGAAGGCGCGCGTCTGCACCAAGAGCGAGGCGACATGGGCCAGCGCCTTCTTCGGCAGGCAGGCCCGATTCAGGCAGGCCCCACCGGCCTCTTCACGCTCGATCAGCGCCACCCGCGCCCCACACCGCGCGGCCGTCACCGCCGCCTGGTAACCTCCGGCCCCGCAACCGATCACCGCGACGTCACAGGTTTTCGCCAAGGCAGACCTCCCGCGGCCGTGGCGGCCGTGCAGGGAACGAATCGCCGACACCCTTATGTTCACGCACGAAGCCCACGAAGGCCTCGGTCCACCGACAGCCCGCCACATCGCGCAGATGGGCATAGCCCGCCAGACAATTCTTGTAGACAATGCCGTCCCGGTGCGCGGCGATGCCGGTGCCGCGCGTGACCTCATAGGCGTACACGGTGTCCGGGGCGATATCGATGAGGTGCGAATAATGGAACTCGTGGGCCGGGATCACGCCGTGATCCAAAACCCCGTGCGCCCACGGATGCACGGCGCGCGCCTGCAGCGCCACATAGCCGTGGCCGGCCGGGCGCGCCTCCATGACGGTGTCGGCGGCGATCACGCCCACCATGGGATAGGTGTGGCCCGCGAAGCAGAGGCTGCGCGTGAGATACATGAGGCCCCCGCACTCGGCATAGGTGGGCAGCCCCGCCTCGATAGCCGCGCGGATCTGGGCACGCAAGGGCGCATTGGCACTCAAGGCGCGCGCCTCGGTCTCGGGGAAACCCCCGCCTATGAAAAGCCCGTCGATCACAGGCAGCCGCTCGTCGCGCAAGGCGTCAATGAAGACGAGCTTGGCGCCGGCCTCCTGCAAGGCCTCGAGATCCCCCGGGTAATAGAAACTAAAGGCCCGGTCGCGGATGACGCCGATACGCACGTCCGCCGCCCGCGCGCGCGGCGCCTGCGGCGTGCTGCGGGGCCTGCCATCCTCCCCCAGCCGCGCGATGGCCCCCACGTCGACTTGCGCCGTGACCGCATGCGCGAGTCGCTCGATCACCTCTTCCGCGCCGTCCCACTCGCCGCTTGGGACCAGGCCGAGATGGCGTTCACTGATGGCGATATCGGCCGATTCCTGCACCGCCCCCAAAACCGGCACATCCGTATACTGGGCGAGCACCGCCCGCAGCTTGCCTTCGTGGCGCGCGCCGCCGACACGATTCAAGACAATGCCCGCGATCGACAGGGACGGGTCGAAGTGCCGGTAGCCCAACACCAGCGGCGCCACCCCGCGCGTCACACCGCGACAGTCGATGACGAGCACGACCGGGGTCTGAAGCTGGTGGGCCAGGGCCGCGTTACTGTCGCTGCCATCGAGCGCCACCCCGTCATAGAGGCCCTTGTTGCCCTCCACAAGCCGTACATCAGAACCACGCGCGGCGTCTTCGTAGAGGGCCGTGATCTCCGAGCCCCCCATGGTGTGATAGTCGAGGTTGTAGCACGGGCGCCCCGCGGCCTTGGTCAACCACAGGGGATCGATGTAGTCGGGGCCCTTCTTGTAGGGCTGCACCGTATACCCCGATGCGCGCAAGGCGCGCGCCAGACCGATGGTCAATGTGGTCTTGCCCGAGGACTTATGGGCCGCCGAGATATAGACCCGCGCGCTCATGTCCGTGCCCCGGTCGGCGCACCCTCAGCCTCAGCAGCCGGCGCGTGGACCCCATGAACACTCACCACATCGTCGGCCAGGCTCACGGGCAGGAAGGGCAAGAGCCGCAGGGCGATGAGCACGATCAAGGCCACCACCGCGACCCCGCTCAGCGCCAACACGGTCTCAGGCCACTGCGGGATGTAGGTATGCACGACGCCATCATAGAAGCGGCTCTTGACGATAAGCCCCGGGAACATCTGCAGGGGGTAACTCTGGCCGCCTATGATCAGCACATACATCTGCGCGAACCCGCCGGCCACCACCGCCGCCGCACCCAACATCAGCGTGCGACGCAAGGCCGCCCCATCCGCCCCCGGCACGGGGCGCAGCAGCAGCCAAAGCGGCACGATACCGCCCACGAAGACCTGGCCGCCCCAAAAGAGCCAGGGAAAGAGGCCGCCCGTGACGAGCATGAAGGACTCGACGCCGCGCTGCCCGGCCATATACAGATTGGTCAGATGATAGACCGCCACGAAATACAAGACCGCCGCCACGAACACCGCCAAGAGCGACCGCAAGCGCGTCAAAAGCCGCGCGCCCACGGGGCGGGCGAGGGCCTTGAAGCCCCCCAAGAGCACAAGCACGAAGATCGCCAACCCAAAGGCAAACGACGTCAGAATAAAAAGGGGCGCCAGCACGGCGGAGTCGTAGGCACTACGCGCCGCGAGGAACCCGAATATGGACCCGGTGCCAGTTGTCAGCACCAGACGCCACAGGAAGGCGAGCACCCCCACCGTATGGGTGTGGGGATTTAAGCGTCGTTCCATCATAAACCACAGATAGAAGCCGACGATGACCAGAAAACCCGTATAGAGATAGATGTTCCACGCAAAGATCGACCGGAAGTTCGGATACAGCACGGCCGCGAGCAGGTGCCCGGGGCGCCCGAGATCGAGCACCAGATTCCAGAGGCCGCCTATGAGCAAGGCCACCGCCAAGAGCGCCGAGAGCCGCGCAAGCGGCTTATAGAGGGCGCGCCCGAACACCGAGGCGATCGAGGCCACGTTCAGGGCCCCAGAGGCCGCCACGATCAAGAACACCGCAAAGACGTGCGGCATACCCCAGACGATCTGGTTATTCATGCCGCTTACGTGATGACCCTCCGCGCGCATATAGAGCGCCGCGGCCACACCCGCCGCCGCCAGTAGCCCGCAGACGATCACCGCCAGCCAATACCCCGCACTGTGCCCCTCGATCTCGCGATAGGCCACCTTCATCCCCGACCGTCCGCCGCTCTCGCTCACAGCCTAGATCCCCCGGTAATGCACGGAGGGCAACAGGCCCAGGTCCGCGCGTATGGTGGTGGTCGCGACCTCGGAGAGCCGCTGGGCGATCGCACTCTTCGGGTCCTGCAGATTGCCAAACATCATGGCCTTGTGACCGGCCTTTTGGCAGGCCGTGACACAGGCCGGGAGCTTGCCTGCCTCCACGCGCTCCACACACATCGTGCAGCCCTCGGCCGTGCCCTTGCCGCGCGGCGCCCACGGCTTCTGGTCTTCGACATTGCGCGCCACGAAGGAGCGCGCCTTGTAGGGGCAGGCCATCAGGCAATAGCGGCAGCCGATGCAGCGGTGCTTGTCGACCAGCACGATGCCATCCGGGCGCCGGAAAGAGGCCCCGGTCGGGCACACATCCACGCACGCCGCGTTCTCGCAGTGCTGGCACATGACCGGAAAGCTGCGGCTCAAGCCGGTCTGCGGATTGGTGATCGTGACCTTGCGTATCCATTGGGCATTGTCCGGGCCTGGATCGTGCGAGAGCCCGTTGTAGTCCTGGCAGGCGCGCACGCAGGCGTCACAGCCGCTCTTGCACGCGCTGGCGTCGATCAGAAGTCCGTAGCGCACGGCGCTCTTACGCCCCCGGGGGCCCTTCACCACCAGATCGCGCGCCAATACCGTGACCCCAGGGGCGAGCGTCAAGGCGACCGCGGCCCCGGCGAGCTTCAGGAGCCGGCGGCGTAGCGCATCCGGTTCTGGCCCGCCGTCCTCCGCACCGACGGACACCGCTTTCTGCGACTCATCGCTCATGGTCTTCCTCCCGGGGCTGCCGCCTGCGATGCACGCAAGGCCCGCGGCATGCGAAACGCCGCCTGCACGGCCCCACCCTTGAGCGGGGTGCCCACCCCGCCTGGCGCGGGCACCGAGGCGTGACAATCGAAGCAATCGAGCCGCACCCCCACATAGGCATGGCAGCTGGCGCAGAACTGCCCGGGGGCATTCACTGGGATCGCGCGACCCGCGCTCGTGCGTTGCGCGTGACAGGCGACACAATGCGTGAGCCGAAACCGCGTATCGCGCACGTCGTGGCGCACGATCTCCTCGCGCACGGCACGCAAGAGCTGCATGTGCGTGCGCCGCATCACGGATGTCTTCAGGACACAGTGCCCCGGGGCCTGAACGATGGCGGGGACCGCCACACGCCCGCGATGGGCCACCCATACGCCGCTCAAAGCGACTACCACCGCAAGGACTGCCCAAAGACCGGCGCGGGCGCGCATATTACTCTCCCAGACCCATCTGGATGTAACCTGCCGGACACACGTCGGCGCATATATGGCAACCGATGCAGCGCGTGTAGTCGGTGGTCACGTAGTAACCCAGGGCCTTCTGATCGCGCGGCACCTTCTTCACCGCCACCTGCGGGCAGAAGACCACGCAATTGTCGCATTCGAGACACAGCCCGCAGCTCATGCAGCGCTTGGCCTCGGCCACCGCCTGCGCCTCATCGAGCGGCATGATGCGCGTGCCGCCGTCGCTGAAGATCTCGGCCAGCCGCCGTTCGGTACGCGCAAGCCGTGGCGTGGCGTTGAAGTGCGCGAGGAAGAGACCGTCGGACTTGATCACCTCGCGGTGCGCGCGGTCCTCGAAGTTGTGCACGAAGTCCGGGCTCGTCACCTTGCCGTCCACGGGCTTAGCCTGCGTCGGGAGCCCCTCGCGAATATCGAAATGGCGCTTGTCGATATGCGGGCGGCGCGCCACCGGCTGACCCTTCAGAAGGGCGTCTATCCCTTCGGCGGCCACCGCCGCGTGCCCGATGGCCGTGGCCAAGAGGTGCGGGGTAATGATGTCGCCACCCACGAAGTGCTTGGGGTGCCCCAGGACCTGCAGTCCGGGCCCCGGCGCTATGGCATGGCGGCCGTTGTCGAGGACCTCCAGACCCGTCATGTCAGCGACCTGCCCTATGGCAAACACCACGAGGTCGGCCGGGATCTCGATCTCCTCCCCGGCTGCGCGCACGCGCTTGCCGTCCTTGCCGTGCTCGCAGGGGGCGAAGCGCACTCCGCAGGCGCGCCCCTCGGCGTCGAGCGTCACGGAAAGCGGCATGATGTTGCCGAGAATGGCGACATCGAGCGAACGGGCATCCTCCACCTCGCGTTCCGAGGCCTTGAGCTTGGCGGTGGGCAGCACCGAGGTCAGCGTCACCTTCTGGCCGCTGTGGATGGCCGCCTGGGTGACCATGTCGGCGGTATAGGTGAGCGGCGAGCCGTCGGGCTTCGTACCCGCGAAACCCCCGACCTTGCGCGCCACCGTGGTGACGTCGATGGAGGTATCACCCCCGCCCACCACCACGATGCGCTGCGGCACGGACGGCATGCGGCCTTCATTGAATTCCCGCAAAAACTCGATGCCCCCCACGCAATTGGGGGCCTGCGCCCCGGGGATCTCCGGGATGCGGCCGACCTGGGTCCCGATCGCCCAGAACACCGCGTCGAAGTCGCGATCGAGGTCCTCGAAGCGGATATCGCGGCCCACCCGCACGCCGGTCTTGACCGTCACGCCCAGGTCCAGGATGCGCTGAATCTCGCCCTCCACCATGGCCGGCGGGGTGCGGTAATTAGGCAGGCCGTAGCGCAGCATGCCGCCCAACTGCGCGCGCGCCTCGAAGATAGTGCAGGCATGGCCCTTCAGGCGCAGCTGATAGGCGCAGGCGAGCCCGCCCGGGCCACCCCCGATGATAGCCACGCGCTTGCCGCTTTCCACCACGGGCTTCGCGAAATGGAAGCTGCCCTGCAAGGCCGCCTCGCCCAGGAACTGCTCGACGGCGTTGATGCCGACATGGTCTTCCACGGCGCGGCGATTGCAGGCCTCCTCGCAGGGCGCCGGGCACACATAGCCCATGATGCCCGGGAAGGGATTGGCGCGAGTGAGACGCCGGAAGGCGTGCTCCTGCCAGCTCACCTCGGCGGGCGGCTTGTCGAGCCCCCGCACCACATCGAGCCAACCGCGAATGTCCTCGCCCGCCGGGCAGCCGTTCTGACAGGTCGGCGTACGCTGCACATAGACCGGGCACTTGTAGGACCAGCCGGCCTTGAAAATATACTCCTGCCACGAGTCCGGTGTCGTATCCCCGTCCTGGTAGCGGCGGAAGGTGCGGCTCGACCCCGCAGTCTGCGTCTCATTGGCCATGCTCATCCCCTTATATGACGGCTACTCTTTGGCACCCAATACAATGGCATCGCCCACGAGCTGATGGACACTCACCACCATCTCCCGGGGCAATCCGTAATACGGCAGCACCTTGCTAAACTGGGTCTTGCAGATGGCGCAGATCGCCGCCATGTGCGTCACCTTCTTGTCCTGTACCACGGTGTTCAAGGCCTGCAGCCGGGGCAACGCGCCCTTCACGCGCAGCTCCATGAGGTCGTCGGTCAAAAGCCCCCCGCCGCCCCCGCAACAGAAGGTGCGATCCCCTATGGTGGCGGGATCCATGTCGACGAAATGCGCGCACACCGAGCGGATCACCGAGCGCGGCACCGTAAACTGGCCGCCCGGGCGATCGCCCATACGCGTGGCCCGCGCCACATTGCAGGAATCATGAAAGGTCACGACCTTGTCGTCGTTGGCCGAGGGATCGAGCTTCAAGGCCCCGCGGGCGATCAAGCCCTCGGTGAGCTCGCAGATGTGCTGCGGGCGCGGGTAGCGCGGATCCAGGAAATCGAGCGGCCCTATGAGCGTGCTCCAGAAGGCGTAGGCCACGCGCCACGCGTGTCCGCACTCACCTATGACGATGCGCTTGACCTTGAGGGCGATGGCGGCATCGCGCACGCGCTGCGCGACCTTCTGCATCTGCTCGCGACTGCCGATGAACATCGCGAAATTCGCCGCCTCCGAGGCCTGCGAACTCACAGTCCAGCTGATGCCGGCCTGATGGAAGACCTTGGCGTAGCCTATGAGGCCGTCGATATGGGGCTCGGCGAAGAAATCGGCCGACGGCGTGATCAAGAGCACCTCGGCCCCCACCACATCGACCGGGAAGCGTATATCCACCCCGGTGGCCTCCTTCACATCCTCTTCCAGGCCCTCCAGGGTATTGCGCAGCGCGGGCTCCGGCAGGCCCAGGTTGTTGCCGATCTTATGCACCTTGCCCAGGATCTCGTTACAGTACTTCTGGCCCACCCCGACGCTATCGAGGATCTCGCGCGCGGCCATCGACACCTCGGCCGTGTCGATCCCAAACGGGCAGTACACCGAGCAGCGGCGGCACTGCGAGCACTGGTGGTAATAGCTGTACCAGTCGTCCAAGACCTGTTCGGTGAGATCGGTCGCCCCCACGAGCCAAGGAAACAAGCGCCCGGCCCAGGTGTAGTAGCGCCGATAGACCTTACGCAGCAGATCCTGACGCGCGACAGGCATGTTGCGCGGATCCGCGGTCCCCAGAAAATAATGGCACTTGTCGGTGCAGGCGCCGCACTTCACGCAGGAATCGAGATAGACGCGCAGGGCCCGCGAGCCCTCCACGAGTTCGCCCAGTCTGCGGATCGCGACATCCTTCCAGTCATCCACCAGCGTCCCCGGGAAACCCAGCGCCGCCTGATGCTCGGGCGAGGCCTTGAAGGGCTTGAGACCCGCCATGGCCCCCACGTGCAGCTCCGGGGTCGGAACATAGTCCTGCAGGACCGGTACCTCGATATCGCTCATCGCACCCCCTCGCGCAGGGCCGGTGCGGCGGTCCCGGGATCCCGTTGCTGTGCGTCCGCCGCCGCCACGGATCCCTCGGCCTGCGCCTCCAGGCGGCTCGTGTCCGCCTGATTACGGGTCGGACTGAAGAACACCCCGGGGGCATGCAAGAGCTTGCTAAACGGGAAGACCAGCATGAGCGCCCCGACCGAGGCCACATGGATCATGATCACGGGGCTCGCAGGCAGGGGCTTCAGATCGAGCGCCATCACCCCCTGCATGAAGGCCTTGAAGCCCACGATGTCGACCGGGGCGGCAAACCGCATCCAGGCCCCGGTGGTGGCAATCAGAAGCAATAGCACCAGCATCAGATAATCCGAAGGGGCACTCACGAAGCGCACCCGCGCGATCATGAGCCTGCGGCCCAAGAGGCCCGCAAGCGAGATCAGCAGTACGAAGGCGGCGTAACTCCCGAAGGGCGACTCATACACCACCCACGCAGGCACCGGTACAAAGACATAGCGCAGATGCTGCAGGAGCACGAGCAAGAGGCTCGCATGAAAGAGATAGCTCCAGATCCACGCCCATTTGTCGCCCCGAAAGAGGCTTGCAAAAAGCGCCACCTCGCGCCCCATCCGCAACGCCACGCCACGCTTTGTGCGCGGCGCCGGCATGGTCGGGATACGCAAGGGCGCGGGCGTCATGGCATAGATCGCGACCCGGTAGACGACCCCGCCCACCAGGACCACGAAGGCCACGTATAAGAGCACCGCATAAGCCAGAGTCCACGCCGACATAATGTCCTCCTACCTCCCCGTCGCTCTCATACGAGCCCGCACGCGCCTGCGACCTAGATGCAACCCGTGGGCTTCGGCAGCCCCGCGATCTTGCACGCCTGCTTGGCCGGCCCATACGGGAACAGGTCGTAGAGATACTTGTTGTTGCCCTTGTCAGGCCCCAACTTCTTGCCGATCGCCTTGGTGAGCACCCGCACCGCCGGTGCGATCTGGAACTCGTTGTAATACTCACGCAGGAAGTTCACGACCTCCCAGTGATTGGGCGTCATCTCCAGGCCTTCACTTTTGGCGATGATGGCCGCCAAGGGCTCGCTCCAGTCCGCGAGATTGACGATGTAGCCCTCTTCATCGACCGTTATCGTCTTGCCGTCGACTTCATATGCCATGTTGAACTCCTCACCCCGTTGATTGCGCTTACAGCCACGATTGCACGGCGTCATGCTCCGTCACGAGCTTCACAAAGCCCGCGTAATCGATCGTCTGAACACCCTTCACAATGCGGGACTCGCTGATCCCGCGCGCCATGAGATCTGGCCCCAAGACATACACCGGAAACGTCTTCAGGCGCTCGGCGATGGCCTCGCCCGCGACCGTCCCGGCGGTCGCCCCCACCACGGCGTCCTCGATCAGGAGCACCGCCGCCCCGTCGGTCAGATGCGCCAGGCACTGCGCGAGCGTCTGACTGGTAAACGGCGACTTGTTCACGGTATGCAGCATCTCCCCTCCCGATCCCCTAGAACGACAACACCACGTCCTGTGCGCTCATGATCGTCGCCATCTCCGCGCGCGACACGACACTCACAGGTACCACAAATCCGTCCTCAGGAAGCCCGCGCTCTAGCAGCGACTCGCGCTCCACATAGAGCTTGGTGATGTCGTAATCATCCAAGGCCCGATAGGTTGGCGAGAAGTTCTTCATGCCGATCGCAGTCGGATCGATGCCGGACAACACCTGGTAGACCCCGTCATCCAGAAAGGCGAGACTTACGTCCTGGTCGAAGGCGGCACTGATCAAGACCACCTCCAGCGCCTCCAGGGCGTAGATCGTCCCGTAGGGGGCCTTGCGGTTCACGAACATGAACCGCTTCACCACCCCCGGCTGATCGTCGTCATCTG
>JAKAXK010000061.1 GCA_021827145.1 Pseudomonadota bacterium | reverse complement strand
ACGATCCTCCCGGCGACTCTGGTTAACGCTATGTGGTACGCCAGCACGATCCGCCCACAGTACCGCACTGTCATCAAGAAGACGAGGGACGCGACATTTCAGGAAATTGCTGAGCGATCGGGAATAGCCATCCTTTGTCGCTTTTATGAAGTGACTTGCTAATTCGAAACCCGTTATTGGACATATGGCAAGATCGATGCCATTCTGAATAGCACTTTCCAATTTCTTGCGAGAGATACCGCGAATCGCGCACGTGTCAAGAATATACATGGCCAGTAGCTATTGTAGTAATAGACACCGAGACAAGATAGCCGTCAGCATGCCTCCCCGTCTCGAAGAAAGGCCACGATGTCCTCCAGCACGGCATTCTGCGGCGGGAAATTCCCAATTGTCGGCCCATAATAGGATTTTAATCGCGGCTGAGACGGGATATTGCACCCAGGCAGAATATCCAGTACCAGATGCGCACAACTAGCCGTATCGATGTGAACAACCCGCGCCCTTTCCTTGTGCATTCGCATACTCTCCATTACCCAGGTGTTCACATGCACATCGTTAGCCCCATAGCCGGCAATCAGCCAGAGAGGGGTACTGGCCGCCGCGTTCACAAAGGCATTGTAGTAGTATCCAAGCGGCGCCACATAACGCTGGAGCCAACGTTCTTTTTGATGGCCCGAGACGATCGGCGCAGCCCACTGTGGCGACCGCGCGCTCCCTATGAGCGCCTCGCGCGCCGCCTCCGCAGAATGATACTTGACAATATCCGTGTCGGGGCGAAGCGCACGACCGAAGCGCACACTACCATGCAGATGTAGCAGGACATTCGGTTCCGTCGCCACCCTATCTACGAACTGGCCAGAGTTGAACACATCGTAGTCCTGGCTTTCGTGGATCGCCACGAAGCCATCAAACCAGGGCCCGGTACGATCTATAAGGTCGTCATAATTGAGCGTCAGCACCGTCAAATCAAAGTCTTGCCTCAGACGGTCCACAAAGGCCTGTAGCCGTTCGGGATGCTGCTGCGGTGTCTCCCGTATGAAGAAATCAAAAATCCCGCCCAACAACGCAATTCGGGTACTGAAGACGTGGAGCGGCTCTCCGTCGTGCGCAAATCCCACATATTCGGGGGCCAGCTCAGTAAACATGCTCAGTGTTCCTCGTATACCTCTGCCAGGGAAACGACAAGCCTCCTGATATTCCTGAAGATCCTCAAGCGCCGCCATCACGGTCTCGAAGCTAAAACCCGCCCACCCTTTCCCCTTGAAACTGTCGACAATCGCCTTTATGGCGCAATTATCCAGTTGGCATATTCGCTCCGTCACCTGGACCGTGGACGGTACTCCAGCGTGCACAGATGCTCCTGCCCCCAACAAAACCATTAAACGTGGTCGATCGCCTTTCGCGGTCATACTGCGGCCACGCACATCTGGAGACATTTCTCGACCGTGTCCACGGTTTCAACAACGTGCTGTGAAAGCTCACACAAGGTTGGAGTAAGCGGTTTCCCACAACAAGCGCCTTGCCCGAACAGTACATCAAAGGCCGCTTTTCCGGCATTCTTGATCTCCACGATGTCGGTTGCCGCTTCTACCCGGGAGTGCGCCCCGGTCCCGAAGAAGCTTCCGCCCCACGCTTTAAACTGAAATTTTCCGATGATGCCGGTTGCATCGACGAACTCGACGCCATCTACCTCTGTGATATTGATGGTTGGCAAAAGAAGCATGTGCTTGTCCTCTATATTCAGATCGTGCAGAGCGTAAAGCGCATCACCTCTCCCTCCCCTGTACGTCTGGATAGAGTCGACGATCAAATTAACGATCTCCGACCTCAATCGAGATTGGCCTTTTCTACCGTTGAACGCCCCAGCCAGTTCCGCCCGCGTTCTTCTGAATGGCCACTTGGAATGTTCATTAACTCCGTGCCCCTCGTGCCGGAGAATATCGCAGTATAGGATGTCGATCGCTGAGTGCAAATTGTGCACCACGTCGCCCACAAAAAGCGGAATATCAGTTTCGTTTGAGCACAGACGACAAACCAGGCCTGCCCTTCCCGTCTGCGGGTTATTCTCGATCGTCAGAGCGTAAAGCCGATCCTTCAGGACACCTATAATGTAGCTATCAAGCTCACGGATGTGATGATTAGCCCGCTTGATCTTCAGCTTAGATTGCTCAAACATTGTCGCGTCTCTTACGCCGGACAAGGAGGGCGCGGCTCGGCGCTCTCTTCAAGGCTGGCCACGTTACGCGTCATAATAACCCCCTCATGTATTCCGCCAAGTATTGCTAAGTGGTACGCCGATCTTACGCGTAACCAGTGTGCCTGACACGGCCATTAACCCCTCAAGTAGTATACCGCGTCAGGTTTTTCTTCGGTCATCGCATTCTCCTTACCTGTTTCATGCGAGGCTACCAAGGTAACATGTTCCGCGTTCGCGCGAAGCCGGCGGAAATGCCGGGTATGGGCCAACAACCCCAAGCGGCGCACGCACATGGTAAACTCCTTTTGGTTGATCCAGGACGATGCCGCATGCTGACTCATAACCAATTGAATTGGGGGCTTTTGATAGTTGGGGCACTGACAGCCGTCGGGACAATTGGCTTGGCTATGGCGACATTTTGGATGGCAAAAAAGACGCGGGATCTCGCGGTCCAGGAAGAGCGACACCATCAGGACGGCGCCATGCCGATATGCCTCTTAGACGAAGCGGTGGGGAGTCGGGGCAATACCGTAGAATTCGAAAGCCAAACCGCCTTTCAGTATCGGATTTACGGACCCTTACGCAATATCGGTCACGGCCCCGCCTTAAACCTCCGCCTCGTTCTGCGGTTTCCTACCTTTAATAACCACGAGGTGATCTACGATCTGGACCCGCTAGGCGCGGGCGAAGTGAGAGGTGCGGAACCGGCAACCACTACAGCCTGGGACTCTGAATCCGTTGGGGCAGATGTTTATGGAAATCTGCTCGCCGCCCATGATGGCCGCCGCATAGCAGTTATCCCTATTGCTCCCGCACCGGGCTTCAATGACACCACTATCAAGATGTCTCAGGATGCATGGGGCGATATCTTCCTGGAATATACGGATATTTTTGGGAACCACTTTTACACCCACCATACCAAAAATCGACAGCATCAATGGATGCAATTTGGTAAAGGGTCGCGTCCTGATCCTATCGCGGCACCTGTTATCCCCTCGGGCAATAAGTCTGCCTTTTCGGTACCGGGCTTCGAATGATGAGCCTTGTGAACATTATGGCAACGTTCGCGAGTGGAGAACGACGCGGCTCGCTAAGTTATTGCCGCCTCCACGCCGCCGCCGATAGATCAATGATTGCCGACCGCAGGGGTTGACGCGGATCCCGCCGCGCCTCCTTCTCCTCCCTCTTGCGTGCCCGATAGCGCCGGGCCGCCTCGGCGTTGCGGATGGTGCGCGGGGTAGGGCTGGCGGGACGGCCGCGCCGTAGGGGCTTGGTTTTGTCGTCGCCGACCATGTCGCCTGTTCCGCGCGCGGATCTCTTGGTTTGCCTGCTCATTTGATGGCTCCTGTACTGTTTCTGTGACCTATTATAGATGACGCATCATATTTCTTCAAATCATTTCGATGATGCGTCATCGAAAATAGGGGCATTTTTGGGCACGGTGGGGGTGGGTCGGCGGCGGTTCCGTGGCCTACTGTGGCCTACCGGGGGGCGCCGCCGTGCCCTGCACGTTCTGGTCTTCAGCCCCATCCGTTAAGGTCCGGCCCCAACCCTTCCCTCACGCGGATTTTGATCTTAGCGGTTTAGTCGGGGTCGGCCCCGTGAATCGGCCGGGCGCCTACAGCGCCCGGCTCTCCGCTGCTGTCAGTTACAGGCCAAAGCTTTTGGCGTTGCGTTCGGCGACCTCGACGCCTTCCGCGTCGACGCATTCGCGCGCGATCATTACCTCGCGCGCGAATGTCGCCGCGTCGAGTCCGTCTAGACTCGAATATTGGAGGCGCATATACCCCTCGATGTGCCTGGGGTCATGCCCGCCCGCGAAGGTGCGGATGCGATCACTGTAAAGGCTCTTCATGCGGCCCCCTCCTGCCCACGCGCGATCCCTTCCACCAGGTCCACCCCGAATACCTGAATGCAGGCTTTCGCCATGGCGATACAAAAGGCCGCCTGCTCGGGGTTCAGGTCGTCAAGACCGCACCGCCCGTCCGGGGTCTGGAGAAGCGCCTTGATGTGGCGCGGGTCGACGCCCGGGGCGACCTGGGCGAGCATGTCTGTATAGGTCTGTTGCATGGTTACCTCCCGATCTCGGCCAAGGTTTGGGGAGTCCAGTACAGGTCCAGTTCGGCCCCGGCCACGACAATCTGCGCAATCGAGATGTACCCGAGTTCCCGTTCCGGCGCGATTGCCAGCCCGAACGCTTGCCGTGTGCCGTTGCCCTCGCGGTCCTTCTCGGTTATGTAGTAATCAAGGGCGGGCGTGAAGTAGTGCAGGAAGGCGACCGCCTTGAGGCCCTGGCCGTCGGTCTCGTAGGTCTTGGGCATGGTCTTGATGGTCGCGGCAAGGTCCATGACTTTCTGCTTAAAATAGGCCTTTTCCTCACCCTTGCGACACAGATCCCAAAGGGTCCGCATCTGGCCCCATGTGACAAAGGGCTTCAGGATTTCCAGTCCCACCATGGCTCGCGATAGTGCGATTTCACCCCCCTGCGGATTGCTGAGGCGATCTTGAGCCCCCTCGTGTTTTGATTCTGGCGCCTGATTGCGATCGGTCGTATTCATGATGTGCCTCCTGGTTGGTCCTGCGTCTTGCCTCGGCTTCTCTCGCCCCTCACGAACAGCCGGGGGGAAGCGCGCGGGGTTGGCGACCGGCAGGGGGCGTGACAGCCGCCGATTTTGCGGCTGGCGCGACCCATGCGAGGGAGTGCGCGCGTGCCCGGCCTGGGGGTGAGAGAGATGAGGCTTGCAGGACTGGGAGGCGCGGAATGGAGACCGATCGCAGGCGCCGGTTAGGCTATAAGGGGGGTACATCGGTATAGGGGTGGGGTGAGATCGTTGCTTGTGGGGCCTCTCAGACGGCCATTTTTCTTGTGGCCATGAAAAAAGGGCCTTCCATGGCCCGTGGAACGGATACCGTGCGCTATGCCATTACGAGATCGACGAGGGGCGCCCCTGCGCGCACTGTCAGCGCGAGCAATCCATAACGCGCGTAATCGTCAGAGTTTCCGTGCGTCACGAGGCACGCGGGCGCGCGGTCGAGCAAATCCCGTGTCTCTCTGAGTGATGCCGCGATCCCTGCGTCGTTGACATCCGCGCGCCAGCGCACGACATCGATGCACTCCACCCCTTCTGCATACTCATCAATCCTGCACATGATAGTGTCCTCCCGGACGTTGTGTATGGTAGCGGACTCAACCGTAAATCATGCCGCACGATATGTCAATGCCTATGGAATTGACGGTATAGAATAACACACGTCCAAAGACCTTAAGATCCTGTGTCCTCCCACGGAAGACATGCCTCTTGGTCTTCCGTATCGGCCTTACCGGCGTCCGTCACCTGCACCACCGGCAACCGCGATTCCCGGTTTGATTGGATCAAGAGCGACCGGATTTCACATCGTGCGCCCCGCGGGATTAGCGTCGCCTCGGCGGTCACGAAGTCGCCGACCTTGAGGTGTTCGGCCACTCGGACGCCAGCGGGGTCGGCGACTGTAATAGATAGCGGCTCCGTCTCTCCGGAGACGACGATCATCCATGGCGTCCGGCGGCTCTTGTGTTTGGCGGCGGGCGTGACCGCCAAGACATCGCCCGCCATCACGACCTTACAAACATTCCCCAGCCGTTCCGTCTTCAGTCTTTGTTTCATGTTTAGTCTCCGGCCTCGGGTTCGTGTCCGGCTCCGTTCTCGTCCTTGCCGTCCGGCTCCGGTTCCGGTATTCCCGGCGCCGACGTCGCGGCGACTGCATTCGCGTCAGGCGTTACCGTGTTGATAAGGTCAGCGATGACTGATGCGCCGGGCACAACTGTATCGATGAGTGCCCCGCCGACAAGGTCACCGAAAGGGTCCGACTCGTCTTCTCGCGGTTTTTGCGGCGCGGGCTTTGTGGGGGTGAGGGTCGGTGTTGGCGCTTTTATGTTCTTGACCTTGTGAGTTGTGGGTTCCGACTTAGGCTCTTGAACCGCCTCCGCGGTGGGCGTCGTATTTGACGATTTACGCTCGTCGCATGTGCATCCTGTGGGGCCGGACACGACGGCTTGGATAGCATCTGTCATCGCCCGTCGAGACGGAAAGACGTCACGATGCTGGCCTTGAGTTATACGCAGATTGCCAAGCTTGTAAGCTTCCCGCGCGTCGACGTCCGTCCGGACCGTCTGACCGCATACGCCGCATACACTCAGTACACCGGCATCGATCGCGATGCGCACGGCGGTCTCTAGCTCAGCAGGTGTCTGGGCACCCATGACGGACGCTAGACGCGCGGCATTCTCCTGCGGCACATCGGCAACGGGAGGCGGGCTCTCACCCCACACCGGCCGCTTTGCTCCAGGCTTAACCCACGCCGCGCGGACCCGATGCGCGTGATGACGCACGACTTTATAAAAAGGCCACCGTAAAAGGCTCGCCCCATCCGACCCAGCCAGGATCACTGCCTTCACACCTTTGGTGTCGGGTCCCAACTTCTGCCCGAAAGCCGCCTCCGGCATAAGGGCCTCTTCGCTGCGATGCCATGATCCTGAGCGCGTCGGAGACCCACCGGGCGCTTGAGAGACTTGGTGCATGTATCGCTCGATCGTGCGTTCCCCCAAAAGCCCGGACGCGAATCGCTGGTCCTGCTCGGATTTCAGTTTACATATGATTTTCGTATCCGTAGCGCCGCTCCAGATCGACAACGTTTGTCGGTCGTATTCCTGTTCGTTTTGAGCGACGCTCTGCAACCCCAAAACGACGCGAGTGCTTTTAGATCGTAGGGTCACAAGGGCATTACTAATGCTCGGGAGCTTCCCCAATTGAGCTACTTCATCGAGAATAATCCAAACACGCCGCTCCGCCGGATCTGTCTCGTCTCGCTCGCCGAGTTGCCGCACCGTCTGTTCGATAATAGAGGCCGCCCACGATTGAGAAAACTCCCGACTGCTCGATTGCCAACCGATGATCGCGACCTTAGGTCCCTTATAGTCGTCAGCGAGCCATCGATTGATTGACCATACTTTTTGCTTGGCTTGTTGCCCCGCGTAATCACCCACACCCACGTTGATGACGTGGGATAGGGCCCCACTCAGTTGCCCAAGGAAACTCGCTGTTGTTTTGGAATCTGCCCCCATGAGGAACGCTTTTGCTGGGGGGTGCTCTTTTATAATGATGCTCACGAGAAGTTTGTAATCAACCAAAACTTTCGCCGCCAATTCAGCTAAATCCGCAAACCCCCATTTATCTGGCTTCATTGTCTGAAGGTGCGACAAAAGCCCGACAAGCAAGCCTCGCGCGCCTTGTGCCCAAATCGGGTCGCCGTTACCTAGCGGAATCATAGTTTCAGCCAGCGACGCGGCGTCCAGCTTTGTTTGAATGTCCCTACCGATGAGCCATCTCACCGATCGCGCGTCGGTCGGTGACAGAAGAGTGTAACGCTCGATGCCTGACGAAAAATCACCCTTAACGTCGAGCAACAAAACCTTGTCGCCGCGCGCGATGACGGCATTCAACATGGGCCAAATGACAGTAGTTTTCCCCGACCCAGGGCCGCCCAAAACGAGAAAATGGTGGCACTCGATCGCCGCGCCGATGCGAACCCCGGACGGATGAACGGGAATACCGGGACCGCCGAGATACGGCTGAAAAGATTTTACAGCGCGTCGAACATTTGTATTGAGGCGTGGGCCATCGATATGTCTGACGTTCGATCGCGTCGCCAGGACCCACCCACCCACCCCGCACGCGATCCCCAGGGCACCCGCCAGTGCTGCCGGTATCCATCCGCCAGCGACATGCGGCATGGGGCCATACATACGGAGGATGTGCCAAATCCACTCAGGAATCTGGCGGAACGGCGTGAGAGGCTGCCCAAACCGCCACAGCAACCCCTCCATTCCGCTTACATACCCGCCAACCGCACCGATAGCCCCGCACAAGACCGCAACCACGGGACGCTCGCTACTCGACCAGTTGATGTCGCTATTACTCGCCGTTTGATCGTCCATTATCTCATCGCCTCCATTTCTGTGAGACCGCCTGATACTTCTCATCCCGCAATCGCCCCCCGGTTTTGCACAGATGCTCGGACAACAAGTCGCACTTCCCGCACCTCCGCACATGCCGGAAAAACCGCGCCGCCGCCTCCTTGACGGCGTCATGGTTCATGGGCGATATCGGCGTTATCAAGACCCCCATCGCCCCACTCCGATCCCGAGCCGCCGGATCGCCTTGCGGATCTTAAGGATCTCACCATCGATGGTCCGGACCCGACGCGACATAGCATCACGACCCGCGGGGGACATCGCTCGCGCGCCATGACCTGAGCGGCCACGCTCAGACTTCAGAAGCTGACGGAAAAGCATTAGGGCTTGACGCTCCAACGCCACGCGCTCTTTGCGCATCTTTACGATAGACTGCATGCCAGTTATACCCATCTCTCATCCTCCCGACGCATTGTGTTGTGGCCAGCCGCACGGCGCTGGTCTATATAAAGGTCCACGATTGCGGTCGCGCAGACCTCCGGATCTGTGGGTCGCGGGCATCCGCCAGCGGCGTCTTGTGCATCGCGCCAAGCGCCTGTCCAGCCCCATATTTCGATCCGGCGTAGACACTCATCTTGACGGTTTTGCTCGTCGACAATGCGCCTGACACGAAGTCCTGGCGAGATACGCGGACCGCAAAACGACGGCAACTGCTCCCAATAGTCAAAATCCTGAACCATGGCATACCTCCTGTTTGTGTTGTCATTAAGTAGACCCGTGTGGAAATTCATCGCGCCCGCGCCCGACGGGACATCGATTTCAGAGCAAGACCGCGCACCTCACCGACGGCCCGCACGACAGGCGCAATGCGCTCCAGGGCGAGGACGGCATCCCGTGCGACATCGGGGTCTAGCGGGCGCCCTGGCGCGCGCATGGCGAGGTTGGAAAGGACGATTGTGAGAGTCTTAGCGATCTGTCCGACCAGGTGCACGGCGTCGGACGGCGGCATCCGGCGAAACGTTTTTATCGACTCTCGCGACGTGATGGTACGAACCGCTTCTAGAAGTGTGTCTGCGTCTGTCATCTGTGTTGCCTCCGTTTTTTGTGTTGTCATTAGATGCCCCGTGTGGAAATTCGCCAGACTAGTCCCCCAATTCACGCTCCCGTTCTTCCTCCTGCACGACAGGTACAGGGAGATCCTGCGCGGGTTGAGGGGCTTCTTTTGGTTGTTCTGGCTCGGGTTCTGGTGTCTCCGATTTATCTCCCTGGCCGCCACCACCGCCACCACTGCCACTGCTATCCCCGCCGTCATCGCCGATCTCCTTCGCCTTCGCGCGTACGGCGGCGCGGGCGATCTCCAGGGGCGAGGCCTCCTGTGCCTTCGCCGCCCTCGCGGTTGCATCTTTGGCCGTCTCACGCTCGGCCACCATCGCCCATGACTTTCGCAACGCCTTGACGTTATCCGTATAGATCTGAAGGTTGAACCGCTCGCGCGAACAGGCCACATATGCAAGATTCGCCGTGGCTCGCTTGGACGACATACCGGCCACCAGCGCCCTATCGACCGTCCGCCCTTGAGACCGATGGACGGTCACGGCCCAGCCGTGGTCCACGGCATGCATGTCCGTCGTCGCAAGGTCAACGGTCTTACCGTCATCCTTTCGGATCGTGACCTTATCGGTCTCGACTGCAATCACGGTCCCGGTCTCGTTATTTTGATAGCCGTCATTGCGTCTGTTTTCTGTGAAAACGACACGGTCACCAGTCGCAAGGTCGAGTTTGCGAGGTGTATAAAGGCCGCACTCTTTCGGATTCAAGCCGCGCGTCTTAAAGACCTTTTCTTCGCCGTCTCGATTCCGTGCCGTGACCGTGTTGCGTGTCGGATCGGAGGACGTGATCGTCCAATCGACCGTTTTCCTGGCCCCGCCCCGACCCTCAGGCACGCGCAGGATCATCCCAGTTTTGTAGTTGATCGCCTCCCGCAACTGCGCGCGGGTGAGCGAGGACTTGTCTAGCGCGGTTACGGTAACCTGTGGAGGCGCGTCGGAGTCGTCGGGGATGCGGTCGAGGAGACCGGCTTTGACCTTCTCGTTTATCGCCCTGCGCATTTCGTTTGTGGCCGCCAGGACGAGCGTCTTATCGCGCTCGTCGGGAGACAATGCGAGATACTCCTGCGCGGTCTCGCGCGCGATCGCTTGGACGCGCACGGCTTGCGGCGTCAGCGACTCTTTCCCGTTTTTAATGGGTTCGCGTTTGAGTCCTGAGTCCGCATAATCTTTATCCGTCACTGTGACGGCGGTCATGTACGGGGCGGCGAGGGTGACGGCGTTTTTGTTGCGGCCGTCGGCGAAGGCTTGCGCCACAGCTAAGAGCCCCGGATCTTTCTGGCGGTTGATCTCCGTGATCTCTGAGAAGTTGATCGCCTTCTCTTTCATCATTTGCGCGAACGGGCTCCCAGCTTCGACGGCGGCAAGCTGCAATGGGTCGCCGATAAACACGACCTTGTCCTCGGGCCGGACCTTCGCTAAAAAGGCTTCCATGTCGCGACTGGAGACCATCCCGGCTTCGTCCAGAAGAATGAGGCGGGGGCGCTGGTCTTTGTCTTCGCGGATATTGAAAGAGGCGAGGACGCGTGCGTCATCCGGCGCGGCATCCTTGGTGCCGTCAACCGCCGTTTGGGATGGACCGGTACTGACTACTCGGAAACCACGGGCCTTCGCCTCGTCACTTAAGGCCGCCAGGGCGGTAGATTTTCCGCCACCGGCCACGCCTCGGATTCCGTAAAAACGATCTTCAGTTGTGAGGGCCTTTACGACGGCTTCGCGCTGGCCGGTGGTGAACTGAAAACCATTGATCCGCTCCCGCTCGGCGACACGTGCCAGTGCCCCAGATCCGTTACTGAGAGGGGCTTGAGTGGCGCGTCCGGCGGAGACGGTGGCCAAGATACTGGCCTCGCGCCCCAGAGTTTCGCGGGTCACGAGACGTCCGGCGCCAGCGTCGATGAGGGTGCCGGTGGCCCTAGCTGAGTCGATCTCTTGAGTCACGTCATCCAGAGCGACACCATGGACCATCCCTTGCCTTAAGGCGTGCAGGAGAGTGGACTGCTCCTGGATCACGCTCTCACGCTCGGAGAGATGAGAGGTCGCATACTGTAAGGCCTCCCTGGCTGTCCCAGCGGTCTCCTGATCTTCTACCGCAATGTCGCCCCCTTTCAGATCATCAAGATCTAACCCGGACTCCCGGCCACGGGACCGCCACTCCCAGCGCAATTCGTCTTCGCTTAATGATGTCTTGCCTTCCCGGGTAGCCATGTTGGCCGCCACTTTTTGGGTGGCGGTGGCCGACTTGCGGTCGAGGCCTTGCCGTGCAAGCTCGTCCTCGATTTGTTTTGACCGGCCCGAGAAGGAATCGATTTGCTCGTCCGTAACGGATGCCAACTCGAAGCCCGTTTCTGTCTGACGTAGCTGGTATCCGGCGGCCAACAATTCCTTGGCCAACTCTGCCTGATACACGGCTCCGGCCAGCTTGACCCCATCGACACCGAAATCGATATCCAGCGCCCGCAACTTACCGTCCCGACCTCGCGTCACGTTCAGGAGGATGTTGTGGGTGTGGAGGTGGGGGTCAGCTTGGCCTCCGGCTGTGCGTGTATCTTCGTGGCGGTAGGAGGCCCACACGGCCTCGCCGGTGCGCTCCACGGTTTTGCCGCCCTTACCGTATCGGGCCGTCACGAACCGCTCTTGGATAAACCGCATGGCGCGCTGGTTTGCGCGGTCGTGGGCCTCCAAGATCCGCCGGTCGCCGCCGACTAGGGCAGCAAGGCTCACAGACTTGGGGGCGTTAAAGGTGAGGTCTTTTCCCATCCGCCTGTCCTCAGACTGTTCAGCGAACTGCTCGCCGTCCGGGGCGCGCCCCTCAAGAAGCGCCTTAAAGGTTTTCGCGTCCACGGGACCAGCAAGGCCCATCTCCGCTGCCAGGGCCCCGCCCCATACGGACGGGGCGCTTCGGCCAGCGTAATACCCGTGGCCTTTACCGTCCGCGCGGGCCTCCACATATCGAACGATATCGTCTGCAGACCCTTTCAGACCGCCTTTCGGAAAGCTGAGCATGCCGGACCACTCCTTATATATGTCTTCTATAGAGTGACCCGGCGTGGTAATTCCGCGAAGCCGCCCCACACACCCTTTTGCAAACATGTGTAAGTCTGCGATCCGGATGGAAGATCGGAATCGGGTTTGCGGACAGGGAGCCGCCGAATCGGCCCCGCAGGGACACCACCCCGCAGGGGGTGCGGTGGTGTGTTGCAGGTCACCAGCGGTGACCGTCCAACTTCGGGCTTATATCGGCAGGAAAGACGGCACAAAAGCATCACAAGAACGACAAGAAACGGACGGTATTCAGACAATATTCAGTACAACGCTTCACGCAAACGAGACAGTCGTCATACTGAATTGGGACAGAGTTGCGGGGCTGTTGTAAATATTGCGACGGTTATGGGTTGGAATTTCCAGAATATGCGCTAAGTAAGAACCATGAAAGAAGCGAGGCAAATTATGATCACAGACATGGCATCGAGACTCACATCAAGAGTCGCACCTTACCTGTCGGCAATCGCCAAGGCGCGCGCAGCGGGGCTGACATGGCGCGACCTTGGCCAACGATTTGGCGTCAACCATCGCCGCCTGCAATGGGCAGTCACGCACTGCAAATATGTAGCGGACCAAGTCGATCTACCAGACCCGACACCGGCGCCGTCCAAGACCGTGCCCCGGCGGGAACAACGCCCAACCCCAGAAGACCAGGACGACTTCGTCAACAAAAATCTAATCCCTTAAGGAGGGACCATGACACAGAAACGCATCTACGTATCTTTTGGTGACAAGGCTGGGGCAGGTAAGTCGGTTTTGGCCTCCGCGTTTTTTGAGGCACGACCAGCTATGAGGGGCCGAAGCGCGCCAAAACGACTTCGTCAACAGAAACCTAATAATCCCTTAGGAGGGACCAAGCATGACTAAGCACATTTTTATCTCCGATGGTGACAAGGGTGGGGTGGGCAAGTCTGTTTTGGCCTCCGTGATTTGTGAGGCACGACTAGCGATTCGGGGCCGAATCGCCCTCGTTGAAGGCGACGCTACGCAACCAGACATTGCCCTTCGGTACACGGGCGATCCCGACGTTTTGTCTGGAATCTTGCCACTGAATCGCGCGGGTGATGCAAGCCTTGCGGTTTCGAGATTCGCGACTTGGCTGGAGACCCACAACCCGGACGATGTCGTCATAAACCTACCTGCCGGAGCTTCGGAGACACTGAATCAACAGGCAGATCTCATCCGCGAGCTGGCCGACACTATGGGGTACACGCTGACCTGTTTTTATTCTCTCGGAAAAGGCGACACTCCGACCGCGGGACTTATTAAGAGTCTCAAGTCTGGCGTGCTGAGTCATGTCGACCCCGCAGGGCAGATCGTAGTGTATCCCGCTTTCCAGGGCGACGCGCACGATTTCGTCTGGTACGGCCATGAGGCACGAAAGTCCTTCAAAGGCAAAGAGATTGTGATGCCGTTCTTAGACAATCGCGATGCCTTTAAGAAGATGCTGTCGACGCCTGGGCGCCTTCATGAACTCGCTGTTAAGGGGGCGCCAGACTGGATGATCATCGACCGACTGAACGTCGGACGATGGCTCAAGTCCGCCGTCGCCGCAGTCTCCACGACATTCGCTGAGGAGTAACCCTATGACCGACCAATACGACGATGATGATGCCGTTTCCGATGTCTCTTCTGACACGGAAGATCAAACCGAACACGGCGTCCCGGAAACGGAATCTGCACCCCCCTCGGGGGGCGTCACCCTTCCCCCGGACGCGACCCCGCGTGACATTGCACTAGAGGGGCTGACAGACGCAGAGAAGCATGTGGTCGTTGTGTCGGCCACCGATATAGGTGTGCACAGCCCGCAGGATGCCACATGGATCTTACTGAGAAAGATCCGGGACGGTATTGCAGCGGCTCAAGCATCGTCCGACGCTGCAGACCGCATCGAATCAGCGACACGAGACGTCTCCCAGAAGATTTACGACCAGACTGTGCGGGCTGGCAACGATCTCAAAAGCCTTGTGTCCCAAGGCATCAGAGAGACCACAGCCGACATCGGCAAAAAAATCGGCACAGCAATCGACATCGTCACGAAACAGGGAGCCGAAAGGATCTCGCAAGCCGCAGGCG
>JAKAXK010000208.1 GCA_021827145.1 Pseudomonadota bacterium | reverse complement strand
TCACGAGCCCGTCGGCGAGCAGGGGGTGCGGAAAATTGATGAGCGCATAGCGCCAGCGCGGAATCTCGACCTCGCCTTCGGCGTCCACGGCGGCCCCGGTCTTGGCGATATCATCGGTGACCGTGAGCCCGAGCGCGCGGGCCTCCTCGGCCGGCACCTGCTTGATCTCGGCGATATGGGCCAGGGCGGAGGCCATGGCCTCCGGATCGTCCACGTCGAGGGCTATGGTCTGCCATTCATCGCCGAAGCCCTTGAACTCGGCGACCGTGGCGCCGTTACGGCGTGTTTCTATCGGCAGGAGCTTGATGCAAGCCGGCTTGTCGGCCTCGTAAAAGAGCTCGGTCGGACACATGGTGGTGCGCCCCGCGCTGGACGGCAGGATGCGCCGCCCTTGGCCGGCGAAGAAGATGGCGTTGATGAGTTCGGACTTGCCGCGTGAAAACTCCGCGACGAAGGCGAGATACAGGCGGTCATCGCGCAGCGCAGTCTGCATACGTTCCAGGTGGGCATCGCTCTGCGGCTGACTCAGGCTATTCTCGGTTAGCCATGTTCGCAAATCAGATAGCGTCTGCGCCAAATCCCGCCGCCATAGCCCGTAGGCCTCGAAGCGCTGTTCGATCGCTGTCTGCGTCATATCCTTTTGCCCCCCGACACCTGACCCCTGCTCCCGCCAAGTATAGGCCATGCGGCCACTAGCGTTGGCACTTGAGACAATAATAGCCGCTGCGCCCGCCTCCGGAAAGCCGCGCGATGGGGGTCGCGCAACGTGGGCACGGCCGACCTTCCCGGCCATAGACCCGCAGTTGCAGCTGGAAGTATCCCGGCCGCCCGTCGCTCCCGGCAAAGTCCTTCAAGGTCGTGCCACCGGCCTCCACGGCACGTGACAGGACTGCGATCACGGCTTGCGCTAGGACTTCGTAGCGATCGGCGCTTATGCGTCCGGCGGCCCGCCCCGGGTGGATGCCGGCCTCGAAAAGCGCCTCATTGGCGTAGATGTTGCCAATCCCGGCCACAATATGGCCGTTCAGCAGCAGGTCGCGGATGGCAATGGTGCGTCCACGCCCCCGCGCGCGCAGATAGGCCCCATCGAATCCCGCTTCCAGGGGCTCGGGGCCGAGTGGGGCGATGAGCGGGTGGTGGAGTGGGTCCTCGCTAAAAAGGAGTGCCCCGAAGCGTCGGGGGTCACGCATGCGGACCGCCATGGGCGATGCGCCCGCGAGCACGAGGTCGAAGGGCTCGGAGGGTCCGGGGGGGACCTCCGGACCCACGACCCTGAGGCTGCCCGACATGCCGAGGTGCACGATAAGGGCACCTTTGTCGAGCGAGACGATCAGGTATTTGCCGCGCCGCGTGAGGTCTGTGACCACGCGACCGCGCAATCGCACGGCCAGATCGGCCGGGATCGGCCAGCGCAGGCGCGGTTCCCGGACGACCAGATCGGCGATGGTGGCGCCGCGCATCCAGGGGATCAGTCCGCGACGGGTGGTCTCGACCTCAGGGAGTTCCGGCATGGGCGGCTAGGGCGAGCAGACGCTGACCGACTTCCTGCGGGAAGTGGTACTCGAGCCCCTGGTCGGGCCGGAGTAGCACGAGTTCGGGTTGCTTGGCGAGGATGTCAATGACGAGCGTGTGTCTGGCCGCGACCTTTTTTGGGCCCCGTTCGTTGTAATGGATCACGATGCGCCCGATCGGCGGGGTTCCGTGATAGCGCGTGACCGCCAGCGCTCGGGCATAGCGCCAGGCGTCCACGAAGGCGTTGATGCGGTCGTTCGAGATGCGCGCGGGGGTGGGCGTGGCTTGCCAGATGCCGCGGTGGCGGATGACGGAGAGCTGCGGCAGGCTGAAGGCCACGGGGTGTATGCGGTCCCCAAGCAGCTTGGTGCTCAAAAAGCTGTCGGTCGTGAGCCGGCGCGGATGGATGCTCTCGGCCGATACGAGCGTGATCGAGTGCCCTATGAGGATGTAGCGAAGGTCCCCGAAGGGGCGACGGCGTCCCACCAGGATGCGTTCGTGGTTCAGGCTCACCACCGCTCGGGGCGGCGCCAGGCCGAAGGCGGTGAGCGAACCCTTGGGGATCGCAAAATGATCACGCGGCTTGGCCGCCACGATGTCCGTCAGGGCCTCGACTCGGAAGCGGTCGGCGCGCGCCTTGAAGGGGCGCAGCAGATGCCAACTCGTCCCGTTACGCCGCAGCCGTATGACCGGCCGACCCGGACGCGCAATCGTGATGTCGGTTATGGTCGCGCCGCGCACGGGCGCGAGCCGCGCCGGCGGCGCAGGCGGCGGGGCCGTGGGCTTATTGTCCCACAAGACCCATGCCAGGACCGCCGCCACAAGCAGCAAGGCGCCGTTCATGAGTCCGCGTCTTGCGAGGCTCATAGCCTGCGCCTTCGCCACCACACGCGCAGCGCGCCCGCGAGTAGCAGGATAGGCAAGCCGAGCAGGAAGCCATAGGCGATGAGCTCCTCCTCGCTGCCCGTGAGGGAGAGCGTGAGATCCGGCGAGGCCCGATTCGGGAGATTGATGAAGGCGTCGTCATGCGCAAGCCAGTTCGCGAGGTTCATGGCGAGCGCGAGGTTGCCGCCCTCCCCGATATAACTATTGGCGACGAAGTCGCTGTCGCCCACGATCACCACCCGCTGCTGGCCACCCTTGGAGGGGCGCTCCAGTGCCGCGCCGATCGTAAGCACCGTCGGATTCGTGCCGGCCGGCGGCTCCACCAGCCCCGCGAGCGGTTGCATCTGCGTCCAGGCGTCGTTCCCGGTAGAAAGGATGGGCACAGGTTTAAGTCCGTGGACCGGTGTCAGGGCAAGTGCGGCGGCCGTCGGAAACACCGTCACGAGGTGCATGCCGCGCACGGGCCCGAGCGCCGGGTAGTGGCTTATGGCGATGAAATCGGGGCTCGCACTTGTGAGCAGGCTCGAGGTCGGGTCGACCGCGAAGCCCTTGCGGAATCGTATGCCGAGCCGCGCAAGCACCGGGGCCAAGCCGTCCGTATGGCCTGGCTCCAGCATGACCAACAGGTTGCCGCCGTTTTTCACAAAGCCTTCGAGGGCGTGG
>JAKAXK010000060.1 GCA_021827145.1 Pseudomonadota bacterium | reverse complement strand
GGTTTTTCTTAAAGGAATCGGGCGAGTAGCGCCCGGAGGCGTTGCTGCCCAAGCTGGCCCTCTTTGCGGCTACCATCGACGAGCTGGCCGGCGCACTGCGACCAGCAGTGGAGCGTCCGCTACTCAAGCATGGCACCCCCACCTCGCGCATCCTGATCAACGTTGGCGACGACAAACTCACCACCAACGGCGACATCCGCGAGTTCAACCGGCTGGATACCCCGAAGACTTGGGAAAACAGTTCATTCTGCTGGTCAACAAGGGCCGGCAAGGCTGGAATTGCCACTCGCTGTTCGGCGTGGGCCTGTTCCGCGAGATCTTCCAGCGCGAAGAGCCGGATAGCAGCTTGGAGTACGTCATTGTCGAGGTGAAGGCCGACAACCAGGTCGAGGACGCGGTGGTGCAGGCCAAAAAGGACTTCGCCCGTCAGATCGCGGTGGCCAGCGGATGGAGCACCGCATCCTTAAGTTGTCGGATGCTGACAATCGGCATTTCCAGAAACTACTGTAAAGCAACACAAGAACAGGCGAGGATGGCTGAAGGCCCCGGGCCTACTCATCAAGCGGGCCCCTGTTCTGGAGGATGTATGGTGGACCCTGGCGTTACGCGTTACCCCACAGGTTCCGGGGATGGGTTTGGAAATAAGCTCCACAGCCGTTCCTGGAAGGACACCGGAACGGCGCCCTGCCCGAAATGAAGGCGCCCTGGGCATTCAGCAATCGCAAATGACATGACAAAGGATGCTTTCCAGGACACCAATCGCCACCAGCCGTAGGAATGTCGGGACGTCGTAGGTGAGGACGCCCTCAGGATTGCCTGGGGCCGAGTCGAGAAACCGCAGATGGATAGGGCACCCCTCCCCCTCACGGGGCGCCCTGACCCCTGACAAAGACATCGCCCGTGCGCGTATCGCAATACAATTCGAGCGGCAGATCGAGATTGCTATTCATTGCGCTCCTCTCCCCGCATGCCAGGCCATGGTCGCCCCAGGGTAACGCTGGTGTATCTCACCGACAAGACAGCTTCCAGTAAGTGGATCGATTGGGAGATTACGGAAAGCCTCAAGTGCGCCAAGGGTGTCATCGGTGCTTACAAGGGCGACACGCCGCCTGCAAAAACGCCACTGGCGTTTCAGAAAAATGGCTACAAGGCCGTGAAATGGGAACGTGTGGTCCTCGTCAAGGCGGTTGAGGGTGCGAACACAAAGCGCTGACCGTAGCAAGGTCCCTGGCTAAAATGTAAACGAGGAGATGCGCGACAACATAGTTGTTACCGTTTCTGAGAATACGTTATAATTAGTCTATTATAAATAAGCAAGTTGTGATACTTGTTTACAGTGTAGGTATACACAACCGTTTTGATGTTGACCTCAGACCATATTTGTCAATATTGAAGTCAAAAAGCCCTGTTTCTGCAGGGCTTTTTTATTACCGGCTTCGGTTTAATGTAAATAAAACCCCCGGTAGCCCATGCGCTCCGGGGTTTTCGTTCACACAAAAACCGGTCCCACCCCGAGGGCGCGATTTTTCACAAAAATATGTGCCGACAGTATCACAAGGCAGGCATCCCCGTCCGCATCTTGGGGGGTTCGCCTGGAGGGGTGTGCCTGAGTCACTTGAACGCCTGAAGTGCTCATTGAACTACGGCTACTGGCCCTATTTTTGCTCGCAACTCAACACTAAGTTACGCAAATTGACACTTAGTGCTGAGCCATCTCTCATGTTCCCTCGCCGGCGCTTGATGCAAAATCTGGCGATGCTCGCCACCCCTGAGCACTATCTATTCGCGCCCAATGACCGGCCTGCACTCTCTACCTTAGCTTTCCGCGTCTGCCTAAAATTAAGACACTCCTGAGCCGCGCCGTGAAGCGGCGTGTAAGCTTGCCGGGGCTGGGATCGCGCACCCACATTTCTTGGGCTACTATCCCTTAAGTAATACGACGCCTTTGGTGTCGACATAAGTTTTTGCTAATAAATGGTGGCCCTCGCGTCGGTCGGGCGAGCCGCTCTGGAGAGAAGGCGGAAGTGGGGTTCGCGTTGTGGTTTAAAGCCACGACGGAGGCTCTTGTTCGACCATCGAGCTTTGTTGAGACGTACTTCAAAACGCCTGAGGAAGGGGATATGGGAGTGGATCGCAGAGAACAACGTAGCGTATGCCGGACGCGGGCCTTGATGGCCGCGGGGTTTGGAGTGGGGGCGCTCTTGCAAGCCGGGTTGGTCTGGGCCGGGCCGCTTGTGGGTACCGGTGCTTTCAAGTGGGCCACCTCATCGCAAGTTCGCGCAATGATTGCCAAGGACAGTGGGACGGCACGGGGGTCGACAGTCACCTACAGCGGGCCGGTCGCCCATGTCGTGGTCGTGGTCCCACAGCCGGAGTTTCCGTTCCCGAAATTTGACATCGACCACCTACGCAATCCCACTCTCGTGCTCCCAGCGGGGGCGACTATCAAGTTCACGTTCATAAATAAGATCAATAATTTCAGTCACAGCTTCCAGATCACTCGGGCGAGGCCTCCGTTCGCCATGTTCCCCAAGATCGAACCCGTTTTGGTGGGTACCGAGCTTTCGCCCGCGTCGGGGACCGGGAACGACGCCTTCGCGAACTTCAGCTGGCATCCTTCTGCCGGCCATTATTACTACCTGTGCGCGATACCGGGACACGCCAAGATGGGCATGTTTGGGAGCATTATTGTCCGGTGAAATCCCCAGCCCGCTCAGGTGGGGTGGGTTGTTAGGCGATTGGTGCTCACGCAGACACCCAAAGCGCCTCCTGGCTCTCGCGCGCTTGGCGAGCTGGGGCGGTCTCGAGTGGGCAGTCCACGCGTTGTTGGGGGAAGGGAGGGCGGTGGGTCTGCGCGGCGCCCTACCCTGCCTGGACGACTGCGTACAGGCCTGCTCGCGAATGGTTCGGCCTCGGTCGGCGGCGCGTGCGTGGCCGACGCTCCGTTCTTTTCTCATCCCCTGACGGCCGCCCACGGCTCCGGCCCGCACCCCGTCACTGCGCGATGGAGTGCGGCGCGACGGATGCCATAAGATATCACTAATCCATAATCTTCTAAAATATATCCATAGAAATTCGTTTGGTTGCATAAAAAAACCGGACGGGACATTTCAGGTTGTGTATGGATAAACTGGCCCTGGTCGGTTCGCGTCGATCGGATAGTTCAGCGAGGGCGGGCGGACAGGCTGAGAGGCAGCCCGATCGCGTAGCGCGGCGGGTCGAGGGGGATGCGCGTGGCAGCGTTCAACCGTCTTCGCAGGTGTTTTGGGCTCTCACGCCCCGTCCGGGGCAGGGCGCGCGACGTTCGGGAGCTTTGATGGAAGCGAGAAGGGGAGGGTCATGATGCCGTGGACTTCGATAGAGATTGCCGTTGCTGGTTGGGCGATCGCGGTGGCGCTGTGGTTTACGGATTAGAGTGGGCGGGCACGGCCGCCCGAAAAAGTAAGGGGGAAGTAGTCCAGGTTTCGGGACGGGCTATGTGAAGCGCTTGTAAGGAAAAACGAAGGGCGACGGGGAGGGGTATTGACCCGCGGTCGGCAGTGCGTCGGCCGCGGGTTTGTTTTTGCCCGCTTCCGCCCCGCAGTGGCCGCGGGATCCATATCTTGACACAAGGCTTATGCGGGGATCATGATGAGCGGATGATTAACGTATTCCTCAATTCTCCACCCCTCCATCGCCCGTTCGGGCGACTGCGGACTCTATCGCTCTCGTAATTGCCGCGTTCTCGGTGTTTGCCTGTTTCGTCTTGCCATCGTTTTTGGAGTAGCGCGTGTATAGCGTCGATTTCCTAAGGGGTTTGCGACTGCGTCGTTCCTGCCGGGCCGTGAGATCCGGTTGCCCGGTAGTTGCCGCTGACCACGGCGCGCACAACGCTTACCTTGGGAGACGCAACGATGTTGAAGGCACCGCAACACAAATACCGGCCCTTTCCGCCGGTGGAATTAGCCGATAGGACCTGGCCTGGCCGCCGCTTGCAGGCGCCCCCCGCGTGGCTGAGCACTGACCTGCGCGATGGCAACCAAGCCCTCTTCGAGCCCATGGGGACCAACGCGAAGCGGGAGCTGTTCGACCTTCTTTGCGCCGTGGGTTTCAAGGAGATCGAGGTGGGTTTCCCGTCGGCTTCGCGCACAGAATTCGATTTCGTGCGACATCTGATCGAAACGCAGGCCATTCCCGACGATGTCACTGTAGGCGTCCTTACGCCGGCGCGCCCTGATTTGATTGCGCGATCGGTTGAGGCGCTGGTCGGCGCCCGACGCGCCATCGTCCATGTTTACAATGCGGTCGCACCCGTGTTCCGGGACACGGTTTTTCGCAAAACCCAGGCGGATATCCTGGCTCTGGCGGTCGATGCCGTCCGGTATGTGCGAACATTGACGGATCGTTGGCCGCAGACGCAATGGGTCTTGCAGTACAGCCCCGAGGCGTTCAGTGCTACGGAGCTGGAGTTTTCGAAAGCCGTATGCGACGCCGTGATCGAAACCTTTGGGGCGACCAAGAGTGAACCCGTCATCATCAATCTGCCCGCCACCGTGGAGGGCGCCAGCCCCAACATTTTCGCAGACCAAGTGGAATGGATGCATCGGCATATCGCGCGACGGGACGCCATCCTCTTGAGCGTGCACCCGCATAATGACAGGGGTACGGCGGTTGCTGCCGCCGAGCTTGCGATGATGGCGGGCGCGGAACGCGTGGAGGGCTGCCTTTTTGGCAATGGCGAGCGCACGGGTAACGTCGATCTCGTGACACTGGCGCTGAACCTCTATACGCAGGGGATTGCGCCTGGACTCGACTTCTCGAGGATCGACGAGGTCGCGCGCACCGCCACGCGGCTCACGCGTTTACCCGTGCACCCGCGCCACCCCTATGCGGGGGAACTCGTGTATACGGCGTTTTCGGGATCTCACCAGGACGCCATCAACAAGGGGCTCGCGGCCCAGCGGCCGGACGTCGTGTGGAATGTACCCTATCTGCCGCTCGATCCACGCGACGTGGGCCGCGACTACCAGGCAGTGATTCGCGTCAACAGTCAGTCAGGTAAGGGTGGGGTCGCCTATCTCTTGGAACAGCACTATGGGGTTGTTTTGCCCCGGCGCATGTTGATCGGACTGAGTGAGGCCGTGCAGAGGCGCACCGAGGAGAGCGGGGGCGAGGTCTCGTCCGCGCAGATATGGGAGGTTTTTTGTGATTGCTATCTCACGGATCGCGAGGCGGTGATCTACCAGGGTCACGAATCCGCAGTAGATGCCAGCGGCGAGCGGATTCGTTTAAAGGTCGAGGTCGATGGACGGATTGTCCAACTCGATGGGTACGGCAACGGGCCTCTTGATGCCGCCTGCCGGGCGCTGCCGGGCCCCGTTCATCTTTGCCACTATGAAGAACGGGCGATCGGTGCCGGTTCCGATGCGCGTGCCCTTGCGATCGTGGAGGTCGCCACGCCCGGGGTTGAGCGTACGGCGGTGGCCGCTGGCATCCATGAAAACCTTGTGACGGCATCGATTACGGCCTTGGTGAGGGCTTGGGTGGGCCTGGGCGCAACGGCTGCCCCGGCGCACGCCTTGAGCGTGTCGCCGCGCACGGCCGGAGGACTGTCTTAGGTCTCATACGGGCTCTGAAATAGAGTGCTATGGTCGTCCCCTGACAATGTGAAGTATGTAAGGAGGGGTGCCCATGAGGAAACAGTTAGCGGCGGTAGGCAGTTCCCTGCTTTTGATGACTATGTTGACTGCCTGTCACCATAAGCCCAGTGGCGGTGCGACCGGGGGTTCGGGCGCTGGCGCGCAGAGTTCCTCCAGCGGGACTGGGGGCGCGGCGCCCCCGGGCGGCACTGGCGGGAGTGGCGGCCAGGGCACGGGTGGTGCCGGTAACGGTACGAGCGGCGGGAGTGGGTCCTCAGGCGGGGCCTGATGGGGCGCGGGAGTGGTCGGGTGCGCTTGGCTGTCGTTGCGGGCGTCCTGGGCGGCGGGCACGTTCGGGGCGGCGGCTTTGCGCAAGTGGCCACGGCGATAGAGCAGTAACAACTCCTGGCTGAGCCCGGTTGGTCGGCTAGCGCGGACCTTAGCCTGCCGTACAGGCTTGACGGGGTCTTTGGAAGGGCGGGGGCCTAGCTCCCGCCGGCCTTGTTGGAGGCGCCGTGCGCGCCATCGTCGCGCGACGCGCGCTAGATCCCAATGCATCCAATGGTCGGTCACGGATCTCGTCGTTGTTTATGGAAGGATACCCGTCTCCGGAGGTCTAGTCGCAACGTGGTGGCCGCTGGTATGCTGACCCTCGGGGAGAGGGCGACGATGCGGTCAGGGGATACGGTAGCTGGGGTTCTCAAGGTTATCCGCGACACGGCCTTGAGCGTCATGGTGAGGCCTGTGACGTTTTTTCAGACCATGCCCAGACGCGGAGGCTACCGGACTCCGTATGTTTTCTTGCTGGCCGTCGGCTTATTCGACGCACTGCTTTTGTCGGGGCTGAAGGTGCTCATCGCGGGCCCCGCGGCCGCGCTCGCCTTCGCGATGCATGTTTTCCTGATCCTGCCGCTGGTGTTGACCTTATTCAGTTTCGCGCTCACGGCGGTTTTGTTCGCGTTCTGGAGGCTCATGGACTCACCGCAATCCTATGAGACTGCCTACCGCACGTTTGCCTATAGTTGCGCCATCTCGCCCGTCGCCTTGCTGATGCTGTTGGTTCCCTATCTGACGTTCGCGGCATTTTTCTGGTGGTTTGCCTTGCTTGTTATCGGGAGCGTCTATGTCCATGGTGTTGGTCGCCTCAAGGCCACCACCGTTTTCGCCGCCCTAGGGTTTGCTGTGCTTGTGTTTCTCACGCGGGCCGAGCATTACGTGGTGCGCCATGGCATGGTCCGTCCCGTGCCCCAGGCCAGTTCGACGGCCGACAAGCCGGCCGCGCACCCCGCTCCCGTCTAGGGTGCCCCGTTCGGGTGCGCTTTTGGATGCATTACCTGTTCTCATGGCGGGCCCCAGTCATCGCCTCCGGCGCGCTGGTGACCATCGTGAACCCCTCCGGCGCTAATAGATTGGGCATCCGGGCCTTTGAGTGCCCCTTGCCGGGGCTGGGGTCGGGCCCGGACCCTTGTGAGGCGTACAACCATTGTTTTCGGCTGGTGTGGATAGGGATATCGTCGCTGCCGACATGGTCGGGGTAGGGGCGCCAACAGGCGACGGCCATGTTGCAAATGGGGTAAGCTTGGTTGTCTTCGACTTCACGAGGCATTCCGATGTATCTGCATATCGCGCTCGAGCCGCTTATCTCCTTGGTCGCTGGTGTTTTGATCCTGGTCGTTCCACGCCTACTGAACTACATTGTGGCCATCTATCTGATCGTCATGGGCATCCTGGGGATGGTTCACGGGGGATGAGGTGTGTCGTCGGCCTGCTCTTTCTGGGGGCGGTGACGGCGCATGCGGCGACGCGTTTCCCAACTCTTGGGGCACGCCTCGCGCTTAGTGGTCATGGTTCTATTCGTGCGTGCGCCGACTGTCATGGATCGCAAGGGCAGGGCTTACCCCATTTCGCCTACCCGAAGCTCGCGGGACTCGGCTTCAGCTACATTTTTGGCGCGCTTCAATCCTTTGCTGACGGGAGACGATTAAACGGGATCATGACCCCCATCGCGCGCGCCCTGACCGCGCCAGAGATGCGGGCCTTGGCCGTCTATTACGCCAGCTTTCGGCCGCGCCCCCCGCATGTGGCGCGACCTGCTGATCGCCTCCGCCTGGCTCGTGGTCGTCGGTATTACGAGCATGGCGATATGAGTGAGCGTCTGATTGCCTGCGCGCAATGTCATGGGCGGCGCGGGCATGGCATGGGTGCGCGTTTTCCCTGGATCGCAGGTCAGACCGAGGCCTACATGAAAGAGCAGCTGCGCTCCTTCCGGGCCGGGGCGCGACGTGGCCCGGGTCTCGGACTTATGCGCAACGCGGCGCGGCCGCTGGGCGCGCGGCAGATCAATGATATTGCCTTGTACGTCAGTATTCTCGGTGCCCGGCCGCCCTTGTCGATCCCGGTGACAAACGCCGCCATGCCACCGATCGTCCCGCGGCGCAACTTTGTGCCGCCACGCCGCGATGCAATCCCGCACACCGTTTTTGGGGAGGCCGTGCGGCGCGGCCGGGCCATCTTCGATTACACGGCCCGCTACGCGGCGCCTTATGTCGGTAACGCCCTTTCCTGCGGTGACTGTCATCTGGGGGAAGGCCGGGAGAGTGGGGCGGGCCCCATGTGGGCCGCTGCGGTCTTGTTTCCACGGTCCTACCAGGGGCGCATGACGACCCTTGCCGCGCGCATCCAGGCCGCTTTCATCCACAGCGAGAATGGTCGCGCGCCCCCTTTGAATGGCCCGGTTCTAACCGATCTGTTGGCCTATGTGCATTGGATGAGTCGCGGGGGAGTGATAGGCGCACACGCGCCGGGGCGCGGCTATCCGCCGATCGCGGAACCCAAGCGGGGCGCTGACGCCGTACGCGGGGCCAGCCTCTACGCCCAACGGTGTGCCGTGTGCCACGGTGATCGAGGCAAGGGCGTGCGCTATAATGGTCGCGCCGTATTTCCGCCCGTTTGGGGGTCGCTCAGCTTTGGGCGACGCGCAAGTCTTGCGCGGATGTCTGTCATGGCCGCGTTTCTGAAGCGCACGATGCCTTATGCCGATCCCGGCACCTTGGGCTCCGGCGCCGCTTATGACCTCGCGGCGTTTCTTGAGACCCGACCACGATCACCCTGACCGCGCTTGCGGTCTCGCGTGTTTGTGCCCCAAGGAGGACTGTGTCGTGAAAAAGCTTGCGAGAGCCCGGACATGAACGCCATCCCCGCACGCCTACGTTCGTTGCACGGCCGATTTGCGGCGGTGGCGCGCGATTCGCTCGCCTACCACGCCGATCAAGTCGATTAGGAGGCCTTGTGGCCCGTGGAGAGCTTTGCCGCACTGCCTCATGGGCCCCATATGCCCAAACGCTTGGGTGGTCTCGAGGAAGGTCTATCGGGGGCTCGTTATGGCGACCGAGACGTTAGCGCAGGCCCGTGCGTTTACGGCCCTGTGTGATGCCACGCGCGAGCACGAGGGGCGCTACCTCGAGCCAATTGCCCGGGGACGCCCTATCGCGACTGTGGCCCTTTCGGGGTTGGCTCATGGATCGCACCCCTATCTCGCTGAGATCGAGCTGCGGCGCGATGGCCCGGAATTTTTCGTACAGGGTGCCAAGCCGTTTGTCACGAACGGCGGCCGCGGCGACTCCTATATCGTGTCGAGTAAGATCAGCGAATCCCAGGGGCAAGGCCATTTTTCCTGCGACCCTGCTGATCGACAAGACCTCGCTCGGCGTGTCCTGGCTCGATCCCTGGAAGGGTCTGGGTCTGCAAGGAAACTCGTCGCGCGGCATGCGCCTCGATGGCGTGCGCGTACCGCGCGCCAATCTCCTGGGCAACGAGGGCGATGAGGTCTGGTATTTCTTTCAGATCGTGGCCCCGTTTTTCCCTTCTGGCGATGGCCGGTACCTACAACGGTATCGCCCAGGTGCCCGCCCTGCAATTTCGGTGCATCGACGTCAGGGTGGCGGATGATCTTGCCGTCGTCGCATCGCTCGTTCCTCTTGTGGTATGTCTGGCGCATGACGTCGCGTCCGTGTTCGCCGTCGCCCGCCGCGCCCGATTTTTATGGCCCGATGCCTTGATCATTTTTCTGGCACGCGCGTTGCGCTTGCTTGCCTTGCGCGGGTTTTTGGCAATCTCTATCGCGCGCAGGATACGGCGAGCGAGGCCTTGGATGGGGGATCGCGGCGCATATTGCCGAGGCGTACCGCCGTGAGTTTTTGACGGCGGCCATTGGCGCGATCAACGCGCAACTCGTGCGGCAAGCGCACCGCCGATCCCGGGCGACCGGACATGGGTCATGGATGACGAGGAATCGGTCCGCGAGGTGTGCGCGGAGATACTGGTGCCTTTGAGTTAGGAAGTGGGGGTCACCGTGGACGGGGAGTCGTTGGCGGCGCTCTATGCGGCGCGACTGGTCGAGCGTGATCCCGACGTGCGCCTGTTCGTGCAGGGTGGCTATTGCAACGACCCGGTCATGGGCGCCCCTTGCGACTATGGGTTTGTCGGCGTCATCGTCAAGCCCTATGATGTGCGGGAGCTTGCCGCGAGTCTGGCGCAGGTGGCGCGCGCGTCCTGGGCTTGAGGGCTGGGCGTGGCCCAAGGGGGTGGGGTGGGACGCTTGCTTCTGATATCAGGGATCGTTCTGATCGTCGCAGGTCTGGCGTGGCAGGCGCTCGACCGTTTCCCGGGGCGACGTCTCCCTGGGGATTTCGTTTTACGCGTGGGCGATGTCCGCATCCATGTCCTATGGGCCGCGTCCCTTCTTTTGAGCGTGGTCCTGGCGCTGCTCTTGTGGATCATGCGCCGGTAGTCGCCGCGCCCAACGCCTTCAAGGGGACCTTGTCCCCGCTGGAGGCGGCGCAGGCCATGGCGCGGGGCGTGGCGCAGGCCTGCCCAGGCCGCGCTGTGATCCTGCGGCCCCTGCCGGACGGCGGGGATGGCACGCTCGATGTGCTTACACGGGCCTTGCGGGCCGAAACGCATGTTTTCGCGACCCAGGACAGCTGCGGCCACATGATGCGCGCACCCTTCGGGCTTGCCCGGGGTCGGCGCGGCGCGATCGCCCTGATCGAAAGCGCGCGGGTTATCGGTCTCGCCCAAGATCCCCAGTGCCCCCTGTCGTCGCGATCCACGGAAGGACTGGGGCAGCTCCTGCGCCATGTCCTCGATCGTGGGGCGCGTACCGTCTATTTAGGCCTCGGCGGCAGCGCGACCTGCGACGCCGGCGTGGGGTTTTTGGCCGCTCTCGGTGTGCGGTTCGCGGGAATACCACGGGCCGATCTGGAGACCCTGGAGCGGATCCGTGCGGTGGATTTGGCGGGCCTTGATCCGCGGCTCGCGCGGACCCGGATTATTGCTTTAGTCGATGTCACAAACCCCCTTGCCGGTCCTTGCGGCGCGGTCGTCTTCGCCGCGCAAAAGGGGGCCTACCCCGTGGATCTGGGCGATATTGATCGGCGTTTGCGGTGGGCGGCGGATCGCCTGGAGACTGTCTTCGCGGTCTCTGTGCGTGACCGTCTGGGGGCCGGTGCAGCCGGCGGGCTGGGCTTTGCCTGCGCGCTGCTGGGGGCGCGCCTCGTCCCGGGCGCTGCTATCGTCGCGCGTTTGACGGGTCTTGCGGCGGCGATTCGACAGGCAAGCCTCGTGCTTACGGGGGAGGGCGCCTGCGACGCCCAGACGGGCTATGGCAAGGGGCCGCAACTCGTGGCGGCCCAGGCGCGCCGTCTGGGGCGACCCGTGTACTTGGTCTGCGGGCGCATCGATCGCTCCTTCGCGGGGCTTTCTGAGTACTATGCGCGTTGTGCGACTCTGCCACCCGGCCTACCTGCGGCCGACGCCCTGAGCGCCGCGGTCGCGGACCTGCTCGCCTAAGCCCTCTGAGCGATTTTCCCGGCCATTACTCACCGTCTCGGCGCAGGCGATGAAGGGGCGACGCGCGGTCTCGGCCATCCGGCTCGCGCGGGCCTTGTGGGGTACGCGGGAATTCCGTTGGATCGCTGGACTCGCCTTCCCTTTGTGGGTTTGGGGGCTACTCTTAATGGGAGGTCTGGCGGTCGCCCCTACGACTCGTGGTCGGGCCTCGCGCATTCGTATTTTGTAGATGAGGATATCATGACGCCCGAACAAGCTACCACAAGCCTCCACGGCCTGTTGCGATTCATGTTGACGAAGAAGGCCTCGGATCTCTTTCTGTCGGTCGATTTCCCGCCCGCCATCAAGCTCGATGGCAAGATGACGCCCGCCGGCCAGCAACGCCTGACTTCCACGCACACGAAGGCGTTCGCCCACGCCATCATGAATGACAAGCAGCGGGCCGAATTCGAGACAGAGAAAGAGTGCAATTTCGCGATCAGTCCGCCTGAAATCGGGCGTTTTCGCGTCAACGTTTTTGTGCAGCAAGGGCATGTTGGTCTCGTGTTGCGGACGATTACAAGCAAGATCCCGGCATTTGACGACCTGAAGCTCCCGCCGGTATTGCGTGACGTGTGCCTTGCCAAGCGTGGCCTCGTGATTCTTGTGGGAGGGACCGGATCCGGGAAGTCGACGTCGCTTGCGGCGATGATCGACTACCGTAACGAGCATTCCCACGGCCATATCATCACCATAGAGGACCCGGTGGAATATGTGCACAGCCACAAGAATTGTCTAATCACACACCGCGAGGTCGGGGCTGATACCCATAACTGGTTCGCGGCCCTGAAGAACACGCTGCGCCAGGCCCCCGACGTAATCTTGATTGGCGAGATCCGCGACCGTGAGACGATGGAGTACGCCATCGCTTTTGCCGAAACCGGACACTTGTGCATGGCGACCTTGCACGCCAACAGTGCGAATCAGGCTTTGGATCGCATCGTGAATTTCTTTCCGGAGGAGCGGCGTAATCAGTTGTTGATGGATCTGTCGCTCAATACGCGGGCGATCGTCTCGCAGCGGCTGATCCCGCGCGCGGATGGAACGGGCCGCGCGGCGGCCGTGGAGATCCTACTCAATACGCCCTTGGTGGCTGATTTGATTTTCAAGGGCGAGGTGCATTCCTTGAAGGAGACGATGGCCAAATCGCGCGAACAGGGCATGCAAACCTTCGATCAGGCCCTGTTCGATCTCTACGAGAACGGTTCGATCAGTTACGAGGATGCGCTGCGTAACGCGGATTCTGTCAATGAACTCCGGCTCGCCGTCAAGCTGCGCGGGAAGGGTGCGCCGGGGACCGAGGGCCGCACCGAATTTCGCATGGTGCCCGACCCCGAATCCCCGTCCGCACCCACCGGGAACGACTAAGGTGAGACGAGGCGCTGGTCCTGGACGTCCCCCAGTTGGGCGTTTTCATGCCCGAATTCCCGGTCGAAGGTCTCTTTGAAGATCGCCTTGTGGACATCTCCTATACTGAGAATGCCCACAAGGTGACCATGATCGGCGACCGGTATGCGGCGTATCTTGTGCGCGAACATGACGGATACGGCACGGAGTATGGGGTCAGTCGGGGCCACCGTGAACACCCGCTGGCTCATGAGGCTTTCGACGTGCAGATTCAATACATCGCGGTACTCAGCCTCCAGTTCCTCGAAGTGCGGTGTCTGTGCGAGCCGCAGGGCCTCGTCGACCTTGGGGTACATCGCCCGCAGGACGTCTTTCTCTGAAATGACACCGACGATCGCGCCATCGTCGCCCACGACTGGTAGGCCGCTTATGCGGTGAAAGCACATCAGGATCGCCACATCCCGAATCCGCGTGTCGCGTCGGGCAGTCCTTACATTGGTGGTCATTACGTCTTTGACTAGCATGGCGCCTCTCCCGTGCCCACCCCGATTTGGTGACGGCGGGCGGTTGGTTTAATGCCCAACCTCGGCCAAGAGCTGCGCCATCATGCGTTGCGCCTGGCCGAGATAGCTCTCGCCTGCGAGGTTCAGGTGATTGAGCACATGATACAGGTTGTAAAGCGTTTTCCGCACTCGATACCCGGTCTCGAGCGGCGCGGCCTCCTCGTAAGCCGCGTAGAACGCCTGGGAGAACCCGCCAAAGAGTTCCGTCATCGCGAGGTCGGCCTCCCTGTCTCCATAATACACCGCCGGATCGAAGAGGATAGGGCGCTGCCCGTTTGCGGCGCAATTTCCCGCCCAGAGATCCCCGTGAAGGAGGCTGGGCGTCGGCTTGTGGCCTGCAAGCAGTGCCGGAACCGTCTCCGCCAGTTTGTGGCCGAGTTCCTGCAGGGCGCCCCCGTAACCGTTGCGTGCGGCCAGGTCGAGCTGAAAGATCAGGCGGCGCTCGCGAAAAAACGCCGCCCAGTCCGCATGCGGGGTGTTGATTTGGGGGCTCGTGCCGATGTTGTTGTCGCGGTACCAGCCAAAATAGGGAGAATGGCGGGTGTGTAGCGCGGCGAGGGTACGGCCGAGCTCGATGTCATCCGAGGGCGTCCGTGGGGAGAGCTCGAGGTATCTCAGGACCAGATAGGACATCTCATCCGTGGCGCCCCAGCACACCGGCCGGGCGACACGCACGGTTAGCGTGCTGGCGATCTCATGGAGCCCCAAGGCCTCGGCCCGGAACATCTCGATGAAGTCAGGGTCGTTGTGCTTGATGAAGTAGGATTCGCTGTCATCGCTCAGCATGGTTGTGCGATTCAAGGCCGAAACGCGCGCACGACGGACGTTGCGGGCCATGAAAGGCTTGCCTGTCACTTGCGATATTTGTTGGGCTACGACATCCCAACTTGCCATCCTTTTTCCTTGCTCTTTGCCTTTCGGCCCCATATTACGTCGTTACGCTCCCCGATGGCCACTTCAAATTCCTCCATCCGTGGCCAGGTCAAATTCCCCCAGCTGACTGACAGGACGGGTGGGATTGTTACGCGCCCGCGGCGGATTTGGCAAGGCGGTGCGCGGCATCTTTCCGG